>NZ_JBMAXV010000036.1:0-51494 GCF_048589245.1 Klebsiella sp. 10982 | reverse complement strand
TACGTTCAGTAAGTTGGAGTCATTACCTACGTTTCTTTTGACCCAACGACCGGTAGTACTGGAAAAGGTATACTTAATGTTGACACCAGTAATTCAGATGCCGCCACAGGTATAGCAATTGAGATACTTAATGCTAACGATCGTTCTCCTTTAGTTTTCTCTAGTGAAACCAAATATCATACCAATATGGAGAGCTCAGTAGAGATCCCACTTGTTGCTCACTATAAACGTATCGGGACGGTTAAATCAGGGACTGCTAATGCTGCAATGACCTTCACGATAAATCAATATTAATAAAACTTAAAATGAACTGTGATGTGAACCTAACCTCACAGTTCATTAAGCAGCAATAATTCATGTAAAGATGAGTTGAAAAACAGAATTGGATATTTATTCTGTAACGGCTTCCAGTAACAGGAATGCTTCTTGGCATTCACGTTATATTATTGACCAATGTATATTGATTAATAAGGAAGAAAATATTGGTTCGATCTAATATACAATTGTAAGCTTTATTACTTTTTTCAAGGAGCGTTAATGAAAGAGTTATCAGTAATTGAAATGGAATCCATTGCTGGTGCATACAGCTGGGATTTTTCCTCTCTGGGTTCAGCACTGACTTCTATCGTATCAAACAGCGTTGAAGCGGTAGCATCCGCGGTCACTCTGGGATCGATTCTTGCCAGCTACGGCAGTTCTATTGGCGGAACACATGGCAGCGATAGCGGCGGTATCCTCGGCGTTGGTACCATTGGTATGGCCGTTGGTGGCTTATGGGGGCTGATCGCTGGCGGTATTATCGGTGCTATTACCGGTGCCTTACTTGGTTGGGATGATTCTATGCAACTGACCATGGACGGTTATAAAGGTTTGATTGATGGAACAACCGGCATTTTCTAATTTCACCACTGATTAAAATAAGGACATAAAATGAAAGAATTATCTGTAATTGAAATGGAATCAATCTCTGGTGCTTATAGCTGGGACTTCTCATCCCTGGGATCGGCGATTTCATCTATTGCATCAAACGGCGTTGAAGCAGTCGCTTCTGCTTTGCTGTTAGGTGCAATCACCGCTGGTGGTGGTAGCATTGTTGGCGGCTCCCACGGCAGCGATAATGGCGGTATCTTTGGCGTTGGTACCATCGGTATGATGATCGGCGGACTCTATGGCATTATCGTTGGTGCAATTAACGGTGCTGCAGCTGGTTTCTTCCTGGGGTGGGATCAGTCAAAACAAATCGCGATTGATGGCATAGAAGGTATCTTTAAAGGTACCCCGGGCATTTATTAATCCCGATTTATTACTCAACATAAAAAGGTACGACGTTGTACCTTTTTATGTTTTTAACATTCCAATATAGCTATTTGCGAAATTTATCACTCCTTTCTTTATTAAAAATCAATCTCACAAATAAAAACCATCATTATAAATTTCATTCATAGATTTATTACGATAAACCACTTTAGTGATTAGGATTGATTAACATATTAATTATAAGATAAAACACTCATTACTGTAGTTTTTATACGTTTAATACTCTGCTCCAGTAGCGAATCCATTCCGACATCAATTTCCATTTAAAATCATTAAGTAGGTTTATGTGATTTTAAACTGATTGGTCCCCTCCCTTAAAACAGTACCAGGCTAAACAGGAAAATCAACGGATAACCCGTTAATTCAATCACTTAATAACAGCCTGAACATTCACTGGCTTCTGTCACTAGAAGAGGCGCAGGACGATCTCGAGAACTGGCGCAGGAATACAATCAATGAGAGAAAGTATTAATCAGTAAATGACATGATCCGGATGAATTTATCCGAAGTCTCCGAAAAGACGAAGATCACTGATTTAGCACAGCACTGATTTTGTACCAGGGTTACGAAGAGGATGATTAAAAATAACAATAAAAAACCCCCAGCCATTGCTGGCCAGGGGTTTCTGCTTTTTTAAGCCGTAGAGCGCACGATTACATCATGCCGCTCATACCGCCCATGCCACCCATGCCGCCGGCAGCACCTAAATCAGGCGCATCACCTTTCGGCAGGTCGGTCACCATGCACTCGGTGGTGATCATCAGACCAGCCACGGAAGCCGCGTACTGCAGAGCTGAACGGGTTACTTTGGTTGGGTCCAGGATACCGAAGTCGATCATGTTGCCGTATTCTTCAGTTGCCGCGTTGTAACCGTAGTTACCGTCGCCTGCTTTCACGTTGTTTGCCACAACAGACGGCTCTTCACCGGCGTTGGACACGATCTGACGCAGCGGTGCTTCCATTGCACGCAGCGCAA
Organism: Klebsiella sp. 10982; assembly: GCF_048589245.1. Lineage (NCBI taxonomy): Bacteria > Pseudomonadati > Pseudomonadota > Gammaproteobacteria > Enterobacterales > Enterobacteriaceae > Klebsiella > Klebsiella sp. 10982. The sequence continues at coordinate 49,201 of NZ_JBMAXV010000036.1, read as the reverse complement.
CTTTGATACCGACGTTCTGATCTTCGTTCTGACCGGTCAGGCCAGTGAGTTTCGCTGCAACGCGAACCAGCGCTACGCCGCCGCCAGCCACCACGCCTTCTTCAACCGCAGCACGGGTTGCGTGCAGGGCGTCGTCGACGCGTGCTTTTTTCTCTTTCATTTCAACTTCGGTAGCCGCACCGACTTTGATTACTGCTACGCCGCCAGCCAGTTTAGCGACACGTTCCTGCAGTTTTTCACGGTCGTAGTCGGAGGTCGCTTCTTCGATCTGCTTACGGATCTGAGCAACACGGCCCTGGATTGCGGATTCTTCGCCAACGCCATCAATGATGGTGGTGGTGTCTTTGTTGATAACCACGCGTTTCGCCTGGCCCAGGTCTTCCAGAGTCGCTTTTTCCAGCTCCATACCGATCTCTTCAGAGATAACGGTACCGCCAGTCAGAGTGGCGATATCCTGCAGCATAGCTTTACGACGGTCGCCGAAGCCCGGTGCTTTCACCGCAGCCACTTTAACGATGCCGCGCATGGTGTTAACCACCAGGGTCGCCAGCGCTTCGCCTTCAACGTCTTCAGCGATGATAACCAGCGGTTTGCCCGCTTTCGCTACGGCTTCCAGAACCGGCAGCATTTCGCGGATGTTGGAGATTTTTTTGTCAGCCAACAGGATGAACGGGCTTTCCAGCTCAACGGCACCGGTGTCCGGCTTGTTGATGAAGTACGGAGACAGGTAGCCACGGTCGAACTGCATACCTTCAACTACGTCCAGTTCGTCTTCCAGACCAGTACCGTCTTCAACGGTGATCACGCCTTCTTTACCAACTTTATCCATCGCTTCCGCGATCAGTTTACCTACGGTTTCGTCGGAGTTAGCGGAGATAGTACCAACCTGAGCAATCGCTTTAGAGTCGGAGCACGGTACGGACAGCGCTTTCAGTTCTTCAACAGCAGCAACGACAGCTTTGTCGATACCACGTTTCAGATCCATCGGGTTCATGCCCGCAGCAACAGCTTTCAGGCCTTCGTTCACGATAGCCTGAGCCAGTACGGTTGCGGTGGTGGTACCGTCGCCTGCCGCGTCGTTCGCTTTAGAGGCAACTTCTTTCACCATCTGCGCGCCCATGTTTTCGAACTTGTCTTCCAGTTCGATTTCACGTGCAACGGAAACACCATCTTTGGTGATGGTCGGCGCGCCGAAGGACTTATCCAGAACCACGTTACGGCCTTTCGGGCCCAGGGTTACTTTAACTGCATCTGCCAGTACGTTTACGCCGCGCAGCATTTTTACACGAGCGTCGTTACCGAATTTTACGTCTTTTGCTGCCATTTCTTTTATTCCTCAAATTCGTTCAGGGTCGTGCGAATTACGCTTCAACAATAGCCAGGATGTCGCTTTCGGACATGATCAGTACTTCTTCGTTGTCGATCTTTTCAGTCTTCACGCCGTAGCCATCGTTGAAAATCACGATGTCACCAACTTTAACGTCCAGCGGCTGCACAGTCCCGTTTTCCAGGATGCGGCCTTTACCGACAGCGATGATTTCGCCACGCGTTGACTTAGCTGCTGCAGAACCGGTCAGAACGATGCCGCCCGCAGATTTGGTTTCAACTTCTTTACGTTTGACGATCACACGATCATGTAACGGACGAATACTCATTGATAGCTCTCCTTCGAGAAAGTCATTATCAGTTATGGGTGACGCCGGGCCGAACGCGGTTTACCGGCTAGTGCAGAGAGAGATGGGGATGGCCATTTCCGGCTTCAAGGGCAAAATTAAAAAAAATTTTTACCTTTGCGCTGGCGCACAAAAAGCGGCCATGCCAGGCAATCGGTCATAAGGAAAAGCGATTGTGATACTCTCTTTTTTTTCACTGGCGCAGGATTGAATCATGAGTGGTTTAAAACAGGAGTTAGGGCTAGGACAGGGAGTCGGGTTGCTTTCCACCTCATTGCTGGGTACTGGCGTCTTCGCTGTCCCGGCGCTGGCGGCGCTGGTCGCTGGCGATAACAGCCTGTGGGCATGGCCGCTGCTCATTCTCCTCGTTTTCCCGGTCGCCATCGTGTTCGCCCTGCTGGGCCGCCATTTTCCCAGCGCGGGCGGTGTAGCTCACTTTGTCGATATGGCCTTTGGCCCACGTCTGGCCAGCGTCACCGGCTGGCTGTTTTTATCGGTTATCCCGGTCGGGCTCCCCGCCGCCCTGCACATCGCCACCGGCTTTGGCCAGGCGCTGTTCGGCTGGCACGATACACAGTTGCTGCTGGCGGAGCTGGGTACCCTGGCCATCGTCTGGTGGGTCGGTTCGCGTGGCGCCAGCTCCAGCGCTAACCTGCAGACGCTGGTTGCCGTACTGATTGTGGCGCTGATCGTCGCCGTCTGGTGGCGCGGTGGAATAAGCCCGGCGCAGATCCCCTTCCCGGCCCCGGCGGAAATTGACCGCGGGCAGCTCTTTTCGGCGCTGTCGGTGATGTTCTGGTGCTTTGTTGGTCTGGAAGCCTTTGCTCACCTTGCCTCGGAGTTTAAACATCCCGAGCGTGACTTCCCCAGGGCGCTGATGATAGGCCTGCTGCTTGCCGGTTCGGTCTACTGGGCCTGTACCGTGCTGGTGCTGCACTTCCACGCCTTTGGCGAGGAGATGGCGGCGGCGGCGTCATTACCGAACATCGTGGTCCGTCTGTTCGGTGTCGAAGCGCTGTGGGTGGCCTGCGTCATCGGCTATCTCGCCTGTTTCGCCAGCCTCAACATCTATATTCAAAGCTTCGCCCGCCTGGTCTGGTCGCAGGCGCAGCATAAGCCCGAAAGCTACCTCGCCCGCCTGTCGCCGCGGCAGATCCCGCGCAACGCCCTTAACGCCGTGCTGGGCTCCTGCGTGGTCAGTACCTTGTGTATTTATTTGCTCGATATCAATCTGGACGCGCTGATCGTCTATGCCAACGGCATCTTCATCATGATCTATCTGCTGTGCATGCTGGCGGGCTGTCGTTTGCTGCGCGGACGCTATCGGCTATTGGCGGTGGTGGGCAGCATTCTCTGTCTGCTGCTGTTAACGATGGTCGGCTGGAAGAGTCTGTACGCGCTGGTGATGCTCGCGGTGCTGTGGCTGTTTTTACCGAAGCGCAGGCTGGCGACGGGAAGCGTATAGATCTGGAAAGAAAGCGGCCCGGACGCCTCTGCTGACCGGGCCGCTGTATGTTATTCGCGGCGATCGTCCTTATGGTCCAGACGGTCGTGTTGCTCATCCTTGCGCTGGAATTCCCCTTCGAAGGTCTCCCCGCCGCCAGTTCCGGCGCTAAAGCCGCCGCCCGGCATCCGGCTGAAGCGCAGATGCGGCATCAGCTTCATCGTCAGGTGCTTTTGCACCGGCGGCAGAAGCAGCAGCAGGCCGAGGAAGTCGGTAAAGAATCCCGGGAGCAACAGCAGCAGACCAGCGATAATCAGCGATACGCTTTTGATCATCTCCGCCGCCGGACTCTCGCCCGCGGCCATCTTCTGCTGCATCAGCAGGAAGTTTTTGAAGCCCTGGTTACGCACCAGCGACATCCCCACCACCGAGCTAAAGATCACCAGAATCAGGGTCATAAAGACGCCCAGCACGTGCGCGACCTGAATAAAGATCGATATCTCAATGTAAACGTAAAGAAAAAAGGCAATAAACGGAATCCAACGCACTGGCGTCTCCTTCATCGACGGGCGCTGCGTTCAGCGCCCGTAATCATCAATTTGCTGATCGTATCCCACTAAGATGGGGGTACTGCGCGAATTTTCAATCAGCGGAAATGCTTATTTTTCTCAGGAATAGAAAAGCGGTGATTCATTTCACAGATTAATAAATCTTCACATACCCGCGATGTAATAAGTGATCAAGCTTACTGATATTCGCTATCATCAGCATATGATCTTGGGCACCGGGCCGGTTAAGGAAATAATCGTCGGCCAGAAAATATACTGAATCCTGGATATTCTGTGTATTTGGTGAATTCATTGGCAGCTTGAAAAGAAGGTTCACATGTTAAACAACATTCGTATCGAAGAAGATCTGTTGGGCACCAGGGAAGTTCCCGCGGACGCTTACTACGGCGTTCATACTCTGCGAGCGATTGAAAACTTCTACATTAGCAACAGCAAAATCAGCGACATACCAGAATTCGTGCGCGGCATGGTGATGGTGAAGAAAGCCGCGGCGCTGGCGAACAAGGAGCTGCAGACCATTCCCAAAAGCGCGGCAAATGCAATTATTGCCGCCTGTGACGAGGTCCTGAATAACGGCAAATGCATGGACCAATTCCCGGTCGATGTCTTCCAGGGCGGGGCCGGCACCTCCGTAAACATGAACACCAACGAAGTTTTGGCAAACATCGGCCTTGAGCTGATGGGCCACCAGAAAGGCGAATACCAGTACCTGAACCCAAACGATCACGTCAACAAATGCCAGTCTACTAACGATGCCTACCCTACCGGGTTCCGCATCGCGGTGTATGCTTCCATTCTGAAGTTAATCGATGCGATTAAACAGCTGGGCGAAGGCTTCCAGGCGAAAGCCGTGGAGTTCGAGGACATTCTCAAAATGGGCCGCACCCAACTGCAGGATGCCGTGCCGATGACCCTCGGCCAGGAGTTCCATGCCTTCAATGTGCTGCTTAATGAAGAGACCAAAAGCATTCTGCGCACTGCGGAGCTGCTGCTGGAGGTGAACCTCGGCGCCACCGCGATCGGTACACGCCTCAACACCCCGGACGGCTATCAGCAGCTGGCGGTGCAGAAGCTGGCGGAAGTGAGCAACTTACCGGTCGTCCCGGCGGAAGACCTGATTGAAGCCACCTCGGACTGCGGGGCGTACGTCATGGTTCACAGCTCGCTGAAACGCCTGGCGGTGAAACTGTCCAAGATCTGTAACGACCTGCGTCTGCTCTCTTCCGGACCGCGCGCCGGCCTCAACGAAATCAACCTGCCGGAGCTGCAGGCTGGCTCTTCTATTATGCCGGCGAAGGTTAACCCGGTAGTGCCGGAGGTGGTCAACCAGGTCTGCTTTAAAGTCATCGGCAACGATACCACCGTGACCATGGCCTCCGAAGCCGGCCAGCTGCAGCTGAACGTGATGGAGCCGGTGATCGGCCAGGCGATGTTCGAGTCCATTCATATCCTGACCAACGCCTGCTACAACCTGCTGGAGAAATGCGTTAACGGCATCACCGCCAATAAAGCGGTGTGTGAAGGCTACGTCTACAACTCCATCGGCATTGTCACCTACCTCAACCCGTTTATCGGCCACCACAATGGCGATATCGTCGGCAAGATCTGCGCCGAAACCGGCAAGAGCGTACGGGAAGTGGTGCTGGAGCGTGGACTGCTGACGGCGGCGGAGCTGGATGATATTTTCTCCGCGCAAAACCTGATGCATCCCGCTTATAAAGCGAAGCGTTATACCGATGAAAGCGAACAGTAATCTTTCAGGTTAGTCATTGAAAGGCATGTCAGCGATGACATGCCTTTTTTGCTTTTAAGTTTTACTAAAATACAACAATCCAATATCAACTTGTTAAAAAACAAGGAAGGCATATATGTTTGGTGCAGAACTGGTTATTGTCCTGCTGGCGATTTATCTCGGCGCCAGGCTGGGCGGCATCGGTATCGGCTTTGCCGGTGGCCTTGGCGTCCTTGTCCTGACGCTTATTTTTCAAATTAAACCGGGCGCAATCCCCTTCGACGTTATTGAAATCATTATGGCGGTGATTGCCGCTATCGCCGCCATGCAGGTCGCCGGCGGGATGGATTATCTGGTTAGCCTCGCCGAACGGATGCTGCGTCGCCATCCGAAGTACATTACCTTCCTTGCCCCGCTGGTGACCTGGTTTATGACCGTGCTCGCCGGCACCGGCCATACCGCCTTCTCCACGCTGCCGGTGATAACCGAAGTGGCCAAAGAGCAAGGTATTCGTCCCTCGCGTCCGCTGTCGATTGCGGTGGTGGCCTCCCAGATAGCAATCACCGCCTCGCCTATCTCCGCGGCGGTGGTGTTCTTTGCCGGGCTCCTGGAGCCGCTGGGCGTCAGCTACCTGATGCTGCTGGCCATCTGTATTCCCGTCACCCTGCTGGCGGTGATGCTCACTGCGATTGTCTGCAACTTTCTCGGCTGCGAGCTGAAAGACGACCCGGTTTATCAGGAACGGCTGGCCAAGGGGGAAGTCAGACTGCGCGGCAGCCAGGTATTTGAGCTGAAGCCGCACGCCAAACGTTCCGTCCTGCTGTTTTTGATCGGCATTGTGGCGGTGATGTTCTACGCCACCGCCATCAGCGATACCGTCGGCCTGATCAAGAACCCGGTGCTGCCGCGTAACGAGGCGATCGTGGTGTTTATGCTGACCATCGCCACCCTGATTAGCATCACCTGCAAAATCGACACTGGCGAGGTGCTCAACGCCAGCACCTTTAAGTCCGGGATGAGCGCCTGCGTCTGCGTGCTCGGCGTCGCCTGGCTGGGGGACACCTTCGTTAAGGCGCATATCAGCGATATCCAGGCCGTGGCCGGCGACCTGCTGCACAACTATCCGTGGCTGCTGGCGGTGGTGTTATTCTTCGCCGCCACGCTGCTCTACTCGCAGGCAGCCACCACCAAGGCGTTGATGCCCGCCGCACTGCTGCTGGGCGTCAGCCCGTTAACGGCGATTGCCTCGTTTGCCGCCGTCTCGGCGCTGTTCGTCCTGCCAACCTACCCAACCCTGCTGGCGGCGGTAGAAATGGACGACACTGGCTCGACGCGCATCGGCAAATATGTCTTTAACCACGCCTTCCTGATCCCTGGCGTTATCGCTATCACGCTGTGCGTGATCCTCGGCTTTATCTTTGGCGGGATTATGCTGTAAATACCGCTGGCGGCGGGCCTGCTGAGGGCCCGCTTCCCGTTTGCCCCTTTCCCCGCGCGTTACCCTGATCTCCCCGCATCTTGCGTGTTATAGTGCCTCTTTCGCTGATACGAGGTTCATAATGACTACGCCTGATGCTGTTGTTGTTCTCTGTACCGCGCCGGACGAAGCGACCGCCCAGGATCTGGCGGCAAAAGCCCTGGCGGACAAGCTTGCCGCCTGCGCCACGCTGCTGCCGGGCGCCACTTCGCTGTATTACTGGGAAGGAAAGCTGGAGCAGGAGTATGAAGTTCAGATGCTGCTCAAAACAGACCTTGCCCATCAGCAGGCGTTGCTGGACTGTCTGAAGGCTCATCACCCGTATCAAACCCCTGAACTGCTGGTTCTGCCCGTCACGTATGGAGACAACGATTACCTCTCATGGCTTACCGCATCATTACGCTGATTTTGCTGCTGTGCAGCACGTCAGCCACCGCCGGGTTATTCGATGCGCCAGGGCGCTCGAACTTCGTGCCTGCTGATCAAGCTTTCGCCTTTGACTTTCAGCAGCAACAGCACGACATCAACCTGAGCTGGCAAATCAAGGATGGTTATTATCTTTATCGTCAACAGTTTACCTTCAGCGTCGCTGGCGCAACGATCGACGAACCGGCGCTGCCGGCGGGAGAGTGGCATGAAGATGAGTTTTACGGCAAAAGCGAGATCTTTCGCCAGCGCCTGACCGTGCCCGTGACGGTAAAGCAGGCGGATAAAGACGCCACCCTCACCGTCACCTGGCAGGGCTGCGCCGATGCTGGATTCTGTTATCCGCCGGAGACCAGAGTGGTCCCGCTGAGCGCCGTGCTGACGGCCTCAAGCGACGCTCAGTCAACCGTCGCCGCTCCCGTGTCGTCGCCGAACCCTCGTCCAGCCTTCAACCCGCCGCTGCCGGTCGAGCCGCGCCCGGCGGCGCAAGCGCCTGCCTCTGCGCCGCCAGCGGATACTCCCGCTCGCCTGCCGTTTACCGCCCTGTGGGCGCTGCTGATCGGCATTGGCATTGCCTTCACCCCCTGCGTGCTACCGATGTACCCGCTGATTTCCGGCATCGTGCTGGGCGGGAAACAACGGCTTTCCACCGCGCGGGCCCTGCTTCTGGCCTTTATCTATGTTCAGGGGATGGCCTTAACCTACACCGCGCTGGGGCTGGTGGTGGCCGCCGCCGGGCTGCAGTTCCAGGCAGCCCTGCAGCACCCGTATGTTCTGGTGGGCCTGTCGGTGGTGTTTATACTGCTGGCGCTCTCCATGTTCGGCCTGTTCACGCTGCAGCTGCCGTCGTCGCTCCAGACGCGGCTGGCGCTGCTCAGCAATAAACGCCAGGGCGGCTCGCCCGGTGGCGTTTTCGCGATGGGCGCCATTGCCGGGCTGATCTGCTCCCCCTGCACCACTGCGCCGCTGAGCGCCATTCTGTTGTATATCGCCCAGAGCGGTAATCTGTGGCTGGGCGGCGGCACGCTGTACCTGTACGCGCTGGGCATGGGGCTGCCATTGATCCTCGTGACCGTGTTTGGCAACCGCCTGCTGCCGAAGAGCGGCCCGTGGATGAGCCATGTGAAAACCGCCTTCGGGTTTGTGATCCTTGCCCTGCCCGTCTTCCTGCTGGAACGCATCCTCGGCGAGCAGTGGGGATTACGGCTGTGGTCAATGCTCGGTGTCGCCTTCTTCAGCTGGGCGTTTATCACCTCGCTGGGCGCTACCCGGCCGTGGATGCGGCTGGCACAAATTGTTCTGCTTGCCGCCGCGTTGGTCAGCGCCCGTCCTCTGCAGGACTGGGCGTTTGGTGCCCCGGCGGTCGAACAGCAGGCGCATCTGGCCTTCACCCGCGTCAGCTCGGTGGCCGAACTTGACCGGGCGCTGGCGCAGGCAAAAGGCCAGCCGGTAATGCTCGATCTCTACGCCGACTGGTGTGTGGCCTGCAAAGAGTTTGAAAAATACACCTTTAGTTCACCTGACGTGCAGCAGGCGCTGAAAGGCACCGTGTTATTACAGGTTGATGTGACGAAGAACAGCCCGCAAGACGTCGCGCTGCTGAAACACCTGCAGGTGCTGGGTCTGCCGACGATCCTGTTCTTCAACGCTGAGGGTCAGGAACAGCCTGAGCGGCGAGTCACCGGTTTTATGGATGCCGCGGCATTCAGCGCCCATTTGCGCGATTGGCAAGCGTGAGCGACACTTTAGGAGGAAAGATGGAGGAGAACACCGTGCAACGTGAAGACGTCCTGGCAGAAGCCATTAAAATTCTTGAAATTGAAGGTATCGCCAACACGTCGCTGGAGATGGTCGCTGAGCGTTTGTCCTGCCCGACGATCGACCTGAAACGCTTCTGGCCTGACCGCGAAGCGCTGCTGTACGACGCGCTTCGCTATCTGAGCCAGCAGGTGGACGCCTGGCGTCGACAGCTCCTGCTGGACGAGACCTTAAGCGCGGAGCAAAAGCTGCTGGCACGCTATGCCGCCCTCACCACCTGCGTCAGCAACCAGCGGTACCCGGGCTGTCTGTTTATCGCCGCCTGCACCTTCTATCCGGATCCTCAGCACCCGATTCATCAGCTGGCGGAACAGCAGAAGCGAGCCTCGCTGGCCTACACCCATGAACTGCTGACGCAATTAGAAGTGGACGACCCGGAAATGGTCGCCAAGCAGATGGAGCTGATCGTCGAGGGCTGCCTGAGCCGTCTGCTGATCAAGCGTAGCCAGACGGACGTGGATACCGCCCGGCGGCTGGCAGAAGATATTCTGCGCTTCGCCCAGTGCCGCATGGGCGGGGCATTAACCTGATTCTGATATCCTAACCGCCACGTCGCGCCTATAATTTCCCCCTCACTGATTGCTGACAGGGATTGATATGCGCGCGTTCTTCTGGGCTGCCTGGCTGGGGCTTTGTTCCACGCCCCTGCTGGCGGCTCCCCTGCAAGGTTTTTCCTTTGCGCAAAATGACTGGGAGCTCGCCTGCGATAACACCGGCACCTGCCGGGCAGCGGGCTACGGTGTCCGCATGGGCGAAGTCAGCATACTGTTAACCCGCAACGCGGGCAGCGAACAGCACCTCACCGCCACGGCCACCTTCGCGCAGATCGAACACGATATCCCCGCCGACTCCACCGCCAGCCTGCTGATCGACGACAGGGATCTCGGCGCGCTGGACGCTCTGGACGACAGCCACTTCCGCCTCGACAGCGACCAGACGACCGCCTTGCTGCAGGCGTTAACGAATCAGCGCAAAATCGAATTCACCCTCAACGGTCAACGCCTGCCGCTGTCCAGCGCCGGCAGCCGCGAGGTGCTGGGTAAAATGGATGCGTTTCAACGACGCACCGGCACCGCCGATGCGCTGCTGGATAAAGGCGACGCGGGCGACGACGCCATTTTGCCAGCCACGCCCGCCCCGGAAATTATCGCCGCCCCGGTTCTCCATAACGCGCAGCCGGTGCCACTAAGTATGCTCCAGCGCCAGAAGCTGCTGCCCTCCCTGACGCCGCTGCTAAACCAGCGCTGCGACGACTGGCAGAACCCGGCCATTCCGGCGGCAGAGCGCCAGATCACGCTGACCGCGCTGGATAAAACCCATTCTCTGGTGCAGGCGCTCTGCTGGCGAGCGCCCTATAACGACGGCTATGCCCTGTGGCTGGTTGATAACGCCCAGTTAAGCAAACCGCGGCTACTGACCACCGAGGCTTCCAGCTACGCCAACGGTACTCTCGTCTTCCAGCACAAAGAACGGGGGATTGCCGACTGCGTCACCGGCGAAACCCGCGTCTGGGACGGTAAAACCTTTACCCCCAGCCTGAAGTACAGCACCGGTATGTGCCGGGAAATCACCCCCGGCGGCACCTGGATGCTGCCGACCTTTGTCAGCCAGGTGATCCCCAAACAGCAGAAAGAGGCGGATAACCTCGCCCTGCGCACGCTGTATAACGCAGTGTTAAAAGCGCAAAAAAGCGATCCAGAGCTGGCGCTGAACCGGGTCGCCGAGCAGTTTCCGTTAACCGGCCATATTACCGACTTCACGCTCACTTACGCCGACGATACGCTGGTTTCGACCAGCAAACCGTCCCCGGACATCAGCGATGATGAGTGGCAGGCATTTCTGCGCTCCGCGATCAGCGCGGATTCAGAAAACGGCAAAGTCAGCTTCACGCTTATCGATCTCGATGGCGACGGTAAACGCGATCTGATCATCGATAGCTACGTGGGCGGGACCGGGCTCTTCAGCTACACCGGTGTGCTCAAGCGAGGTGATGATGATTTTGCCGCCGTCAACGGCAGCGACAGTGATAACGGTGATGATTTCGATGCCGGAGTGCCCGGTGCCCTCTTTTCCATTAATGGCCGCGGGGCTAACCAGTGGAACCACTGGGTCAAAATCAACGGTCAGGTGTATGCCCTGTGGTACAACGGCCAGTTTGGCGAAGATAACCTTTACCTGCTGCGTCCGTTCAGCACCACCAGCCAGACGCCCGCAGTGACGGTTCGCTATCGCTATACGCTGAACAGCATCCGTTCGCCGGAGAAAGACCAACCGTTGACCCCCAGCCTGAGCGATACCGATAAAGCGGATCTGCTGCGATCGCTGGAAGTGATGCAGGGCAGCCTGCTGAAAGACAGACCCGCCAGCGACAACGACGCGCCGATCTGCCCCATCCCGCCGGGCACCTCCGCTGACGAGGCGGATAACTACTACAGCGGCGTCGCCGTTAACTATATCTATGAGACGGTGGCCTATATTCCAGTCTGGCTGAATGGGAAATGTTATATCGGCACCATTTTCAGCCACCATGGCGCCTATCGCCACGGCGTAGATGCGGAAATTACGCTGAGCTCGCCGCGAGAGGACGAGGAGGTCATTGGTGATTACCTCATCTCCGGGCTGCGCCACGTTATCGCTATTACCAGCGGCTGGAAAACCCGCGAAGGCGATAACGGCATGCAGTGAAGTTAAGCCAAAACGCGCCGTTGAACGCGGAATTGCCGCAAAGATAAGCAATCGACAAGTAATTTAAGAAATTTGGTTGACGGGGTGGGCGGATTACGGTTTAATGCGCCCCGTTGCCCGGATAGCTCAGTCGGTAGAGCAGGGGATTGAAAATCCCCGTGTCCTTGGTTCGATTCCGAGTCCGGGCACCACTTATTTAGAGAACCCGCCCAAAAGGCGGGTTTTTGCTTTTCTGCGATCGGACTCTCCATCGAACTCCGTTCGATTATTCGCCGCACAGCGGCTCACCCCTTCGGGGCCAGCGCGGCAAGCGCGCTGTTCAACGCCTGCGGCGTTAGTCCGAGTCCGGGCACCACTTATTTAGAGAACCCGCCCAAAAGGCGGGTTTTTACTTTTCTGTATCCGGACTCTTCATCGAACTCTATTCTATGATCCCCTACCCGGCGGCGCTGCGCTTGCGCGGGTCTGCGCTGTTTGAGCCTGCGGAGGACCCGTAGGCCGGATAAGGCATTTATGCCGCCATCCGGCACAACCGCGGGTACAGCGTCTGATGTGTATCGCCCGGCGGATGTACGCTTGCACGGTCCTACGCTGTTTGAACCTGTGGAGGACCCGTAGGCCGGATAAGGCATTTATGCCGCCATCCGGCACAACCGCGGGTACAGCGTCTGATGTGTATCGCCCGGCGGATGTACGCTTGCGCGGGCCTACGCTGTTTGAACCTGCGGGGGGCCCGTAGGCCGGATAAGGCATTTATGCCGCCATCCGGCACAACCGCGGGTACGGCGTCTGATGTGAATCGCCCGGCGGCGCTGCGCTTGTGCGAGCCAGGGAGGTAAGGAAACGCCTGTTGAGACGTAGACCGGATAAGGCGAAGCTGTCAGGCAAACCCCGTGAAGAAAGGTATTACTCGGCGGCCGTTTTCCCTTTACCAGGCAGCCTGAACGCTTCGCCATAGGGCTGTGCGATGCCCATGCGATACTGCGTCTCTTTGGCCGCCTGATGGAGATCGGCAAACTCCTCTTTCGGCGCCGGCGGACGTTGCGCCTTTTTCAGACACTGGTTGCGATGGTGACGGATCCACTCTCTGTCATCATCGTCCAGACAGCGCTGCATCACCTCTATCCATCTTGATGCCGCCCGGCGGTAGAGTCCGCACGCCTCTAACCGTTCAGCAATACTGTCCCTTATTCTCATCCACCTCGCTCCTCTGATGCTTTCACGAAATTTCATGGCATTCCGGCGCATGATCCGGAATACCATGATAGAGTTAATTTATGACAAAACTATTCCTGTGCGGCGCAAGGAATATATTCATTATAATAATCGCTGTGCATAGCAAACCGCATTGGCGGTAATTACTTCCAAAGAGCTTCGAAATTATATGCCTGACGCGACCAGAGATACCAGGTAGTCATGACGGTTATACCTATCAATAGCCATTTAATTTATTACAATTCCGTCATCAAATACCTTGCGATGTCATCCGTTACCTGTACAGCAAAGCCTCAAGGGGATGCACCGGCCTGCTCCAGCAGTTTATTTCTAAAGATAAATAAGCAGGCTTCATTAAAATTATCTAATCCCAGGCGTTCATAAAGTGCGGTGCGCTTGCGGTAAAGGCTTTTTACCGACGTATTCAGATTCACCGCCACTTCCTCCATTGTCATTCCAGTCCAAAGCAAACGCAGCATCAACTGTTCGGTCATACTTAAACGCAGATCGTCAAACCACTCTTTGGTCAGTCGTTTGCTCTTCATTTCCAGAAAAAGACCAAATAATGTCGCCATATCCGCGGGTGACAATGACATGTTTAAAAATGATTTCAGACTGAGTAAATGCTCTTCCCGATGGCGCATATCAAGGACAATACAACATATTCGTTTTCGGGATTGTGCCGCCTCCATCACCAGGTAATCGTAATGGCAAAGCGGCGAACGGCTATCAACCAGCAGAGAGACGTCATCAACCTCATTATCTAAAATCGTTTTTCCGCTAGAATCCAACTGAATGATATCAGGAAAAAAATTCTTAACACCTTGAAAGAGATAGTAATCCTCGGTAATCAATATCATTGAAGTTGCCACAAATCGTCCCTTTTACATTTAATCAACAAATTCTCGTCAACCAGACGTATCCTTCGCCCTATGGAACGCTTCGCATGGCGGTGAAAATAACGAGAGCAGTGATTTATCATTAGCGCGGCATCTGAATCAGGCTAAGAAAAACCTCCTTATGTACTGATAGAAAATAAACGGATTAATTATAAATAAAAAAATCCCACAGAAAAGATGCTTTTTCTGTTATTGAGAGTTTTTGTCAGAAATCATCTTAAATATCCACAAAAAACTCTTACCACTTCACCTATATATGCCCCAGGTTACTTTTGAAACAAAATTTCACCCAAGGTTATTTTTTATTTATTTCAGTCAGTTAACAAAAACCCGTTAAGAGCCACCATGCTAATTAAGCCGATTTTACAGATTTATCTTAAAACGCAGATCACCATTAATCCATATTTATCCGCTGCCATATCGGGTATAAATTATCCATTCAATTATCAACCGGAGATATGTTTAATACCTTGCAATAAGTCATTCACCTGCAGTGCCAGTCAGCTAAATGGGACCATCCTCATCCTTTAACTCACCGTCAAAGGACGGTCGTGTTGTGCAATGGATTCTTGATGAACATATGGCAAATAGAAATGGAAAGATCACCTTATTCAAATACATTATTGTTTAATCGCAACACGAAACTCTCGCTGTCAATCGGCTTGCTTTTGCTCTTTCCCTCGTTGGTGCAAGGAGCGGACTCGGTATATGACCAGCAGATCCTGCAAGCACGTCAAGGCCAGTACACCCCCTTTCTCTCTTACCTTCAGCAGTACCAGCTGCGCCATGCTTTAACCCCCTCTCAGGTGGCGGACTGGCTGCAGGTCGCACTCTGGGCGGGTCAGGACGATGAGGTCGTGAAAGTCTGGCGACGCTACCAGGTCTATATGCCGCTTCCCGCACGCGGTACCGCCGCCGCCGCGCAGGCGCTACGCAATCAGAAACAGTGGCAAGCCTCGCTCACGCTGTGGCAACAAGCCCTCAGCCAGGCCCCCGACAGCGACGACTATCGTATCGGCTATATCAAAACGCTGGCCGATGCCCATAAGGACAGCGAGGCACTCAGCGGAGCGCGTCGCCTGGTGGCCGAGCAGGCAAGCATTGCGCACCTGCAGACGCTCTCTTATGTCTATCTGCGGCTGGGTAAAAGCAGGGATCAACTGTTGGTCGACACGCAGATCCTCGATCGTGAGCCGCAAAACAAAGCGGCGCTGGCCAGCCTGATGACGTCCCTCAGCCAAAACCGGATCGATTCCCCCGCCCTCGGCCTGGCGGATAGCGTCGCGCTGTCGCCTGCGGAAAAGCGCAACCTGCAGCTGAACGCCGCCGCCGAACTGGTGCGCCTTGCCGATACGCCTTCCCGGGAGGAAAATGCGCGCTACGCGCTGGCCCGCACGGCACTGGCGCAGTATGACGCGCTGATCGCCGCCTGGCGTCCCGACCCGCAGGCCGGCCCCGACATCATCCGGGCGCGCATTGACCGCCTGGGCGCCCTGTACGCCAGCGCCGACTACGCGCAGGTCATCCGCGAATACCACAGCCTGATCGCGCAGCAGCAGGTGGTTCCCGACTGGGCCATCGGCTGGGTCATCTCCTCTTATATCGCCCTTAAGCAGATTGAGCCTGCGCTGACGCTTATCCACCAGCATCCTTCGTGGCTGACAAGCCCACAGAATGAAGAGCATGAGCTTTTCTACGCCCTGCTGGATACCGGTCAGTACCCGGCGGCGCAACGGTATGTCGCCCGCCTCACCCGGAATGCGCCCTACATCCGTCGCCTCTACGGCTCGCCAACGCCGCAGCCGAACGATGACTGGCTCACCGCGCAGTCGCTTAACGTGCACTATTTATCCGCCACCAACGCCCTGCCGCAGGCCGAAGCCCGGATGCAGCGCCTGGCGGCAACGGCCCCTGGCAACCAGGGCCTGCAGATAGATTATGCCGCCCTTCAGCAGGAGAGAGGACAGCCGCGAGCTGCCGAACATCGGCTAAAAGCAGCCGAATCTCTGGAGCCCGCCAGCCTGCAGCTGGAGCGCCAGCAGGCCTGGGTCGCCCTCGATCTGCAGGAGTGGCGGCAGATGGATCTGCTGACTGACGACGTCATCGCCCGCTCGCCCCGGGATCTGAATACCCAACGCTTAGCCAGAGCCCGTGAGGTCCATCATCTCTCCGAACTTCGCCTGAGCGTTGGCAAAGGGCTGCATTCCGACAACCCGGTGAGCGGCACACACGATCTCAGTTTTGAGACGGCGATCTACAGTCCGCCGCTAGCCGACAGCTGGCGATTGTTCGGCGGGCACCGCTTCGCTGAAGGCAATTTTGAAGAGGGGAAAGGCAGCCGTCGCCAGCTGTTCGCCGGCGTTGAATGGCGCCCGCGCGACTACTGGGGCGAGCTTGAGCTCTCCAGCGTCAATTTTCAAGGCGAGAACAAGCCCGGCCTCCGCCTTTCCGCCGCGCACGACCTCAGCGATCGCTGGCAGCTGGGCGGCGAACTGGAGCGGATTTCGCAGCAGACGCCGCTGCGCGCGTTACGCAATGGCGTCAGCGCCAACCGCGGCGAAGGCTGGCTGCGCTGGTCTCCAAACGAACGCCGGGAGTACCGCGTCAGCGCGGCCGCCAGCCGCTTTACCGACCATAACCGCCGCCAGGAGTACACCCTCTCCGGTAAAGAGCGCCTCTGGCAGACGCCGTGGTTAACGCTGGATCTGCAGCCCGGTTTGTCGGCCAGCGCCAATAGCCGTACCGACACCGCCTACTACAGCCCGGCGCGTGACCTCGCCGCCACCGCGGCGCTGGCCGTCGATCACAGGCTTTACCAGCGCTATGACACCGTCTGGAGCCAGCAGTTGCTCGCCGGCGGCGGCAGCTACTGGCAAAAAAATCACGCCGCCGGCGCGATCACGGTGCTGGGCTACGGGCAGCGCCTGCGCTGGAACAACGTCGTCGACACCGGGGTGATGCTGAACTGGGACAAACGCCCCTATGACGGTAAACGCGAAAACAACCTCGCTATCACTCTTGATGCAAATATACGGTTTTAAGGATGACCATGCTGAACACGACCCTGCGCAACGGCCTGATGCTTCTCGTCTGGCTGTGCCTTATCTTCAGCGTGCGTGCTGAGGACGTCCCCTTCCTCACCCCGCAGCAGCGCCCCCAGCTGGAGGCTAATAAACCCTGGCCGGCGGATCGCTTTCTGGTGCTGGCCTACCATGATGTCGAAGATGACGCCGCCGACCAGCGTTATCTCTCGGTACGCACCAGCGCGCTCAATGAGCAGATCGCCTGGCTGCTTCATCACGGCTACCGTGCGGTGAGCGTTCAGGACATTCTGGATGCGAACCAGGGGCTTAAGCCACTGCCACCTAAGGCTTTTCTTCTCAGCTTCGACGATGGTTATAGCAGTTTTTACACCCGCGTCTGGCCGCTGCTTAAAGCCTGGAACGTCCCGGCGCTGTGGGCTCCGGTGGGCAGTTGGGTGGATACCCCCGCCAATCAGCCCGTTAATTTTGGCGGCCTGATGACGCCGCGCGAGCGCTTCGCCACCTGGGAGATGGTGCAGGAGTTGAGCCGCTCGCCGCTGGTGGAAATCGGCGCGCATACCTGGGCCTCGCACTACGGTCTGCCGGCCAATCCGCAGGGCAGCCGCGAGCCAGCCGCCGCCAACCGCGGCTGGGATAAAACCACCGGCCGCTATGAAAGCGACGCGCAGTTTACCCGGCGCATGGCCGATGATGTGCAGAAAGTGACGACGAAAATCCATGAGGTCGCCGGGAAAGCGCCGCGCGCCTGGGTGTGGCCCTACGGCGCCGCCAGCGGCACGACCCTGGCCATCGCCAAACAACAGGGCTATCAGCTGGCGTTTACGCTGAACGACGGGCTGGGCAACGTTCATGATCTGGACAATATTCCGCGCCTGCTGATCGCCGGGAATCCGTCGATCAAGGCCTTTGCCAACGCCGTGACCCAGATTCAGGAAGCCGACCCCGTCCGGGTGATGCATGTGGATCTGGACTATGTCTATGACCCCAATCCCGTCCAGCAGGCGAAGAATATCGATAAGCTGGTGCAGCGCGTCTATGACATGAAAATCAGCTATGTTTTCCTGCAAGCCTTTTCCGACCCGCAGGGCGATGGCACGGTCAAGTCGCTCTATTTCCCCAACCGCTGGCTGCCGATGCGCGCCGACCTGTTTAACTTCGTCTCCTGGCAGCTGCAGACCCGCGGCGGGGTCAAGGTTTATGCCTGGATGCCGGTGCTGGCCTTCGATCTCGCGTCCGATTTGCCGCGCGTTCAGCGCTGGGATCCACAAACCGGCCAGGCGCAGCTCGCCCGGCAGCCCTATGTCCGCTTGTCGCCCTGGGATCCCCGGGTGCGCCAGCAGATCACCGACATCTACGAAGATCTGGCCCGACACGCCAGCTTCAGCGGGATTTTGTTTCACGACGACGCCGTGCTGACCGATTTTGAAGACGTGAGCCCGGAGGCAATCGCTGCCTGGCGGCAGACCGGCCTGGCGCAGGACGCCGGGCCGGTGCCCCAACGTCCGCAAGAGCGCGAGGCGTGGATGCGTTTCAAAAGCCAAACCCTGACCCGTTTCACTCGGGATCTACGCCAGGCGGTGCAGGCCATCCGCGGCCCGCAGGTGAAAACGGCGCGTAATCTCTTCGCCCTGCCGATCCTGGAGCCGCAGAGCGAAGCCTGGTTTGCGCAGAATCTGGATGATTTCCTGGCCGCCTATGACTGGACGGTCCCGATGGCGATGCCGCTGATGGAGTCCGTGCCGATTGACGCCAGCCAGGCCTGGCTGACGCGGCTGGTTCAGGCCGTCGCCAGCCGCCCGGGCGCGCTGAATAAAACCATCTTTGAGCTACAGGCCAGAGACTGGAACCAGCGCCAGCAAAATGCCATTCCTGACCAGCAGCTGGCGGACTGGATGCAGTTGCTGCGGCTGAACGGCGTCAAAAACTACGGCTACTACCCTGACGACTTTATTAACAACCAGCCTGATATCTCCCGTATCAGGCCGCAATTTTCTTCCTGGTGGTACCCTGACCATGACTGATCGCATCATCGCATTGTGTATTTTATGCCTCGTTTTCGGGCTGCCGTTAGGCGTCGCGGCGGTATTTACCGGCGAGCTTATCCTCGACTTTGTCTTTTTCTGGCCGCTGTTTATGTCGGTATTGTGGATCACCGGGGGCCTTTACTTCTGGTTTCAGCTGGAACGCCACTGGCCGTGGGGGGAGGATACCCCGCCGCCGACGCTGCCGGGTAATCCGCTGATCTCGATCCTGATCCCCTGTTTCAACGAGGAGAAAAACGCCCGGGAGACCATCAGCGCGGCATTGGCCCAGCGTTACGCCAATCTCGAAGTGATCGCCATTAACGACGGATCTTCGGACAACACCGCTCAGGTGCTCCAGCAGCTGGCGCAGGAGGAGCCGAGGCTGCGGGTGATCCACCTGGCCGCCAATCAGGGAAAAGCGGTGGCGCTCAAAGCAGGCGCCGCCGCCGCCCGCGGCGATCTGCTGGTCTGCATCGATGGCGATGCCCTGCTGGACCGGGATACCGCGGCCTGGCTGGTCGCGCCGTTGATCCACTATCCGCACGTCGGGGCGGTCACCGGCAATCCGCGGATCCGCACCCGATCCACGCTGATCGGCCGTATTCAGGTGGGGGAGTTCTCGTCGATCATAGGGCTTATCAAGCGGACACAGCGGATCTATGGCCGGGTCTTTACCGTCTCCGGCGTGATCGCCGCCTTTCGGCGGCAGGCGCTGGCGGACGTCGGCTACTGGAGCCCGGATATGATCACTGAAGATATTGATATCAGCTGGAAGCTTCAGCTCCGCCACTGGGACATCTTTTTCGAGCCGCGGGC
Organism: Klebsiella sp. 10982; assembly: GCF_048589245.1. Lineage (NCBI taxonomy): Bacteria > Pseudomonadati > Pseudomonadota > Gammaproteobacteria > Enterobacterales > Enterobacteriaceae > Klebsiella > Klebsiella sp. 10982. Next base: position 29,379 of record NZ_JBMAXV010000036.1, on the reverse strand, counting down.
GCTGTGCTGGATCCTGATGCCGGAGACCCTCAAAGGGTTATGGAAGCAGCGTCTGCGCTGGGCCCAGGGCGGCGCGGAGGTTTTTCTGGTCAACCTCCGTCGCCTGTTTCACTGGCAGCATCATCGGATGTGGCCGCTGTTTCTGGAGTATGCCTGCTCCACGCTGTGGGCCTTTGCCTACGCGATCACCATCCTGCTGTTTATCCTCAGCCATCTGATGCCGCTGCCAGACAATCTGACGGTGCACAGCCTGTTCCCGCCGGAATTCACCGGCATGCTGCTCGGCCTGATGTGCCTGCTGCAGTTCGTCGCCAGCCTGTATATCGAGCGGCGCTATGAGAAGAAGGTCGCCAAATCGCTGTTCTGGGTGATCTGGTTCCCGATGGTCTACTGGATGATCGGCCTGCTGACCACGCTGGTCGCTTTTCCGAAAGTGATGTTGAAACGTCAACGTTCCCGCGCGCGCTGGGTGAGTCCGGACCGGGGAAAAGGAAGCCTGTGATGAATGAAAATACGCTCATCTTAACCGAACACCGTGTGCTGCCCCGGCTGGTGGACGCTGGCTTAACGCTGCTGGCCTGGCTCGGTTTTCTGTTCTTTCTGTACGCCAATTTGCTGATGCAGTTCATCGCGCCGCCCTCACCGCGCTGGGAGTCGCTGATGGCCTCGCTGAATACGGCGCTGGTGTATCTGTTGATTGCCGCGCTGAACGGCTGGCTGCTGATCCTCTGGTACCACTACAACCGGCGCCGCGCCCGTACCCGACGTCATACCACGGTGCTCGCTCTGCGCGACGATGAGCTGGCGAGCAGCTTTAACGTCGCGCCGCAAATTATCTCGGAGATGAGCCGCTATAATTTGCTCACCGTTTACCACGATCAAATCGGGCAGATTATTGATTTGAAAAGCCACGCGTTACCGCCGCCGCAGGAAGAGAGCGATCGCGCATGAGAGCAAGGCCGCCATCGGCGGCCTTGACAGGTAATACGCCGGGGATCAGCCGCCGGCTTTTTTGATGGCGGCCTCCAGAGAGGCTTTATCTGCCAGGCCCGGGAAGACGGTAATGCTGGCTTCCGTGGCGCCGGTGGTCGGCATCACGATCACGCCCGGCGTACCGCTGAGACCAATCTCCTGCGCCAGGTCGTTAATGCTCTGCAGAACCGGTTCGACGTCGGCGGCCTTCTTCGCATCAAAGCCGGCTTTCTTCGCCTGCTGCTGGATATCCGCCGTCGTCAGCTTGCCTTCGTTATGGCCGGTAGCGTAAACCCCGTTATGGTAAGCCAGATAGGCATCCGCCCCTTTCTGCTGATAGATCTGCAGGCCGGTTTTCGCTGCCTCCAGCGAGCTTTCCCAGCGGCCGCCAAAAATCGGCCACTCTTTAAAGGCGAAGCGGGTCTGCGGGTGCGCTTTAATCACCTGCTCCATCACCGGCGCCAGACGGCTGCAGTACACGCACTGGTAGTCGAAGAACTCGATCACCGTGACTTTGCCATTGGCCGGGCCGTAGGTCGGGGTATTTTTATCCTGGGTCAGCACGGCGGCATTTTTCAGCACCGCCTGGGTGGCCGCGCTGGCCTGTTGCTCCGCCTGAATTTGCTGCAATTTCTGGCTCGCCTGCAGCAATACTTCCGGATGGGCGACCAGATAGTCGGCAGCGATTTTGCCGATTTGCGCCTCCTGTTCCGGGGTAAAGGTCGCTGGCGCGTCAGCGGCAGCGGCCATCGCCGGCAGTAAGACAGCGCTCAACAGGGCGACAGAGAGGTATTTCTTGTGGCCAGACATAGTGGGGATCCTTGCGATAAGTGAACGGCAGGTGAGTCTGGATGACAAAATATCACCCTTTTTCGCCGAAGCCTTGCCCAACGGCGCGTTGATTCGTAACTTTATTTTTCAGGCTCTCTCTTTCCCACGCGATAGCGCAGGCCTGCGCCAGTGGTCAACGCGGCCCAGGCGGAGTACCCTGCGCAGCGGTTTTTCTTGCTCTTATTTCAGGTGGTTTCTCTCGATATGTATGCATTTCTTCAACAGTGGGACATGGCGGTGATTGTACTGCAGATTGTCGCCATCGATTTACTGCTGGGCGGCGACAATGCCGTGGTGATCGCCATGGCCTGTCGCAAACTGCCGCCACAAAAGCGCACCACCGCGATCGTCATTGGCACGGTGGGGGCGATCCTGGCGCGCGTCCTGCTGCTGGCGATCGCCCTGTATCTCCTGTCGCTGCCGTGGTTGAAAATAGTCGGCGCGCTGCTCCTGCTGTGGATTGGCGTAAAGCTGGTCAATAACGAGGAAGAAGAGAACGAGGTCGGCGGTTCAGTCAGCCTGTGGCGTACCGCGATCACCATCACCGTCGCCGATGTGATCATGTCGCTGGATAACGTACTGGCGGTGGCTGCCGCCGGGAAAGGGCACATTACGCTGGTTGCTCTCGGCGTGGCGATCAGTATTCCGGTTATTGTCGCGGGCAGCAAGCTGGTGCTGGCCCTGCTCACCCGCTTTCCCGCCGTGGTGCTGCTGGGCGGGATGCTCATCGGCTGGATTGCCGGGTCAATGCTGGTCAGCGACCCTACCATTCGCCAGCTGTTTCCCAGCGCCGGAGACGGCGTTGCGCGCCTGGCCGGCGCCGTCGGTGCGCTGTTGGTTCTGTTCGCCGGATGGCGCCACCGCCCACGGCCGCAGACGAAAGACTAATCTTACCCACGACGCTGTCGCCCCCCGACGGCGTCAAGTTTTCGCCACTTTTCTTCCCCTTCAGGGCGCATTTGCCCTACGCTGTATACAGACGCCTGATCCAGGGAATATGTAACCACTGCACTGAGCACAGATGAGATAACACCATGGAATTGAAGGATTATTATGCCATTCTCGGGGTGCAACCAACGGACGATCTGAAAACCATCAAGACCGCCTACCGCCGCCTGGCGCGCAAATATCACCCCGACGTCAGTAAAGAAAACGATGCCGAAGCCAAATTCAAGGATCTCGCCGAAGCCTGGGAAGTCCTGAAAGATGAGCAGCGGCGCGCCGAATACGATCAGCTCTGGCAGCATCGTAACGATCCCGGCTTCGGTCGCCAGCAGCAGTCACACGAGCAGAGCTACAGCCAGCAGGATTTCGACGACATCTTCTCCTCCATGTTTAGCCAGCAGGCGCATCAGCGCCGTCGTCAGCATGCCGCGCGCGGCCACGATCTGGAGATCGAAGTGGCGGTGTTCCTTGAAGAGACGCTGGCCGAGCAGACTCGCACCATTAGCTATAACCTGCCGGTCTATAACGTGTTTGGCATGATCGAAAGTGAAACGCCGAAAACGCTGAATGTGAAAATTCCGGCCGGGGTCGTCGATGGCCAGCGTATCCGCCTGAAGGGCCAGGGGACGCCGGGGGAAAACGGCGGCCCGAACGGCGATCTGTGGCTGGTGATCCACATCGCGCCGCATCCGCTGTTCGACATCGTCGGCCATAACCTGGAGATCGTCCTGCCGCTGGCGCCGTGGGAAGCCGCGCTGGGCGCGAAAGTCACGGTGCCCACCCTGAAAGAGAGCATTCTGCTGACGGTGCCGCCTGGCAGTCAGGCAGGGCAGCGCCTGCGCATCAAAGGCAAAGGGCTGGTGAGCAAAACCCACACCGGCGATTTGTTCGCCGTCATCAAGATTGTCATGCCGCCAAAACCAGATGAAAAAGCGCGTGAGCTCTGGCAACAATTGGCCGCCGCCGAAGCCAGCTTCGATCCGCGTAAGACATGGGGGAAAGCCTGATGGCTACAGTAACAGTGACGTTTACCATTACCGAATTGTGCCTGCGTACCGGGGTGTCGGAAGAGGAGCTGACGGAGATCGTTGGCTTAGGGATGATTGAGCCGCACCAGCCGCAGGCGGAAACCTGGCTATTCGACGACAGCGCGGTGACGATTGTCCATCGCGCGGTGCGCCTGCGTAACGAGCTGGAGCTGGACTGGCCGGGAATTGCGGTAGCGCTGACCCTGCTGGATGAGAACGCACGTCTCACACGCGAAAATCGCCTGCTCCAGCAGCGCCTGGCCCGCTTCCTCGCCCACGGATAGGGACGACATCCCGGATAGCGGCGTTCCGTCTTCGCGCCGGGTGGCGGCTACGCCTTATCCGGCCTACAAACTAAGCACAGCGCAAGCCGGGGAATTTCCCGGGTCGCGGCGTTCCGCCTTACCCGGGCTACCGGACGATGCAAATAGTAGCCCGGCTAAGCGCAGCGCAAGCCGGGGAGTTTCCCGGATAGCGCAAACCGGGAACAGCGCTTAATCCGGTAACGAACCGGCGAGGTTACGCGCCGAAACACTCTCGCTGACCGGCGCGGGCGGCTCGGGTGCCTTTACCGGCGCAGCCGCTGGCGCGGAGACCGGGGTGGAAGAGGCTGGCTGGATCTCAAGGAACGAGGCCAGCATCTTACGCAGCGTTTCCGGTTTAGTATCTTCCGCCAGCAGCGCCGCCAGCATCGACGGCAGGCGGCTATCGACTTCCCCTAACGCCAGCCCTGCCAGCAGCGCCGTACGCGACATATCGCCGCGGTCGCCGCGGTGATGGGCCTCAATTTTTGCGTCCGCGAAGCGCTCGCTGGCGCTGATATCCGGGCGCAGGTAAATCAGCACTTTTCTGCGATCCAGAGTCATAGACGCTCCTTAACCGATAATTTTCAGGCCACGCACGAGGGCGAACTGCGGCTCATCGGCCACCACGAAACGGTCCTCACGCAGGCCCATACGTTCACGAATCGCATCGGCCACCAGCGGCGCGCCGCCGCCAATCACGATGGCATGCGAGTAGCCTTTAAAGCTATCGATGGCCGTCAGGACACGGGTGGTCAGACGTTCGATGCTGTTCGTGATCACCTTCTTCACCTCAGATACCGCATCCGGATCGTTGATGTTGTCGGTGAGGTACTCCTCATCATGGCGGTTGATAATAATCTGGTCGACGTTATAGCTGGAGGTGTCGGTATTTGCCCGCGCCAGCGCCAGCTTAACGGCGTCGGTCACCAGCGATACCCCCAGCTTCGGGTCGCCGTAAATGCGCGAAACCGAGGTCATCTGCCCGGCCACCATCGAAATATCCAGCGTGGTGCCGCCAAGGTCGATAATCAGCACCGAATGCGACGGTTTCAGTTCATCACACAGGCTGATCCCCGCCGGAATGGACTCCGGGCGCACGGTGACTTTAGTGATGTTGAACACCACGCCTTTATTCAGTTTAACTTCCCGCAGCAGGCTCTTTTTCTTACGCTCAATGTTGTCGAGGCGATATTGCGCATCTTCGTCGTAAAATTCAGTCAGCGGCAACGTCACGACAATTTCGACATCCTGCAGCTCAAGACCGCTGGTCAGCAGCGCGTGATGGACAGCGATGGAGTTCAACGGGCTGTATTGCCAGTCAATGTTATTGGTGGGGAGCGCATCGGGGGTGATCAGGTCGAATGAGTACTTTTCATCATCCACGGTGTAGTTAAAGGGCTTCCCGGAACCGAAGGTGGCAGACCAGCCGCGTTTGAAACTGTTGGGGCTGATATGGGTGAAAGTTTCGCCATCTTGCTCCCACAGCATCTTGATATTGGTTGAACCATCATCGATAAAAATGCGCATTGCATTGCTCCATCACTGAGACAAATAAGAGAAAATGTAAGACCCAAAAAGAGTAGCAAGAGTTAAAAAGCCGCGCAAGAGATCGAAAAAGAGACAATTCCGAGTTTTATTTGAGAGCAAATGGAGAAAAAAAACTCCCTGAGCCCGAAAAGAGAAATTATTGAGACAATATAGAGAAATACAGTTTCCTCTTTCTGTCTGTTTTGAACACGGTTTTTTGTACAAAAAGAGAGCATCCCTCCCCTCTTTCGCCAGCGGTTTTTGCACGCTTTTTACACCTGATTGGATACCACAATCGGCCGTTCCGGCTCGACGACATTTTCCGGTACCCGACGATATTTATCCAGCAGGTGAATCTGAATACGCCGCAGCATGTCGCCATTCAGTTTGTAATAACGGAAATAGAGAAACAGCGTCAGGGCAAAAAAGAGCGTCGGCAGCGCAATCATTATCGCCTGCATTCCCAGCAGGGTGTGTGGTGATTGCACCGCATTCGGCACGTAGCCGATGATACCCAGCACGATAGCGATAAACCAGGCCGCAAACGCCGAGCCCGCTTTCACCACCAGCGTCTGTACCGAGTAGGCGATGCTTTCGCAGCGGATATTCATCGTATATTCGCCGTAGTCGACGGTATCGGCCACCATAATGACCTGCAGCACCCAGAACAGCGCGGTGCCAATATTCAACAGCACCCCGGCCAGCGAGATCAGCGCGATGTTGTAAACACCGCTCAATGCCATCAGCAACAGCACGCCACAGCCCAGCACCGGCATAATCGATGCTCCTGCCCACAGAATGCGCCGCGACAGCCCTTTTACCAGTCGTGGGAACAGGATCAGCGTCAGCAAATTCGCCGCCCCCGCGTAGGACATGTAATACGGGAACATCTCCGCGCTGCCAATGACGTAGGTAAAGTAATAAATCGCGAAGCCGGCGATAATATTCGCCGCCGTGTTATAGGCCAGCGCCATGCCCAACAGGCAGGCCAGCTGATCGTTTTTATAGATGAGCGCCACCATCTGGCGCAATGAAAGATGGCTGGCATCCTCGCTCACGCCGCTATCCGAGGAGTAAACCTCATGGACATTACGCAGAGTGACCAGGGTGGAAATCACAAAGAAGGCGATCAGCACCAGGGTAAACATCTGGAAACCAAAACCGCGGTCGGCGCCGCCGACGGCGCTGACAAACGGCAGCGTGACGCCGGCCGTCACAAACCCGGCAAGGCTGGCGAAAAAGCGCGGGTAAGGCACCAGTTGTTCACGTTCGCGTTTATCGAGGGTAATGGTCGGCACCAGCGACCAGAACGGCACATCCATGATGGTGTAGGTGAAGCCCCACAGCAGATAGGTCAGCCACACCCACGCCAGCAGCGCCCCGCCGGAGAAGTGATGGGCGCTGAACAGCATATACAGCACCACCGAGTTGGTTATCGTGCCGATCAGGATCCACGGTTTAAACTTCCCCCATCGCGATCGCGTGCAGTTGACGATCCATCCCATGATCGGATCGGCTATCGCATCGAGGATCCTTGCCACGAGGAATAAGGTGCCGACCACCCCAACCGATAATCCGACAATATCGGTGTAGTAATACATCAGGTACATGTAGACGATACCGATAGCGAAATCTTTACCAAAGGCACCAAATCCGTAGCTGAGCTTTGTTGTCATTGAAATACTCATAGGGTACAGGTCGCTGTCGCCAGCGCCTCCTTCAGTGTTTGATAGAGCGTGACAGGCACCGCCGGGTTCATTGCCCCCGGCGGCATGAGAGGATTAACGGTGTAGCCAGGCCGGCAGCCAGTCGCCATGGCTGGCGATCAGATCGTCCACCAGCGCGTAGATCTCTTCGATCCCCAGCACCGCGGCGGTGTGCGGATCCATCATCGTGGCGTAATAGACGTAATCGCGATTTTCGGTGAGGATCGCCTCTGTGAGCAGCGTCTGCACGTTGATATTGGTCTGCATCAGCGCCGCCAGATGCGCCGGCAGCGCGCCCACTTTGGTTGGCTGAATGCCGTTAGCGTCCACCAGGCAAGCCACCTCCACGCAGCAGCCCTGCGGCAGATTGTCGATAAGATTATCGTTGCGCACGTTGCCGTACACCACGCTCGGCTCGCCGGTCCAGATGGCGTTCATGATGGTGCTGGCATATTCGCGGGATGGTTTCACCTCGATGCGCTCGCCGCGCTTATAGCTCTCCAGCTCCTGATGCCAGTTGGCCAGTTGCTCGACGCAGCGTTTAGGATACTCATCCAGCGGCACTTTATAGCGGGCAATAAGGTCATCACGCCCCGGCTTGATAAACCATGGCGTGTATTCCGCGAAATGCTCCGACGATTCAGTGACGAAGTAGCCCAGTTTTTTGAACATCTCGTAGCGGACGATGTTTTCGCAGCGCGGGTTGCCGTGCAGGTTCGGCTTCGGCGCCCGGCCCTCGGCGTAGGCCTGCAGCAGGTCGGGATAGAGACTGACGTAGCTGCCGTCGGCGCGCTTTTTCTCCAGCGACAGATAGAACGCCATATGGTTAATGCCCGCGCAGCGGTAGCGTAAATCCGCCGGGTCGAGGTCAAGATCGCGCGCCAGCTCTTCCGCTGTTCCCTGCACCGAATGGCACAGGCCAACCTGCTTGATATGTGGGTACCGGGCGTACATCGCCCAGGTATTCATCGCCATCGGGTTGACGTAGTTAAGCAGGGTGGCGTCCGGGCAGACCTCGGTCATGTCGTCGCAGATAGCCCACAGGTGCGGGATGGTCCGCAGGGCGCGCATAATGCCCCCCGGCCCCAGCGTATCGGCGATGGTTTGCTCCAGGCCGTGGCGCTTGCAGACTGCAAAATCGGTCACGGTGCAGGGCTCATAGCCGCCAATCTGGAAAGCGACGACGACAAAATCGGCGCCCTGCAGGGCGGTTTTACGATCGCGGTGGCAGCTGATTTCACCGTTCGCGCCCACCGAATCCATCAGCTTGCGCACCACGATATGCGACTCTTCCAGCCGGGTTTCATCGATATCCATCAGCGCGATATGCGCCGATTTCAGCGCCGGGCGCTGGAAAACGTCACCGAGAATATTTTTGACGAACACCGTCGAACCGGCGCCGATAAAGGTAATTTTGGGGGCAGACATCGTGCTCTCTCCATCAGGTCATTGAACACTTTCAGAGTGGCACGCCGCTCCCCGCTGCGCTGCCCCGTTCCCGCCGGAGCATTCCCGGAAACTCAGATCGGCCATTAAGCGCCACAAAATCTGAGTTTTCGGGAACATATTGAGCAAAAAGGAGAGAAAACGGGCCGATTATTCCGCTAAGCTGTCGTCAGTTCTGGCGAAAAATACAGCCACTCTGACAATCCAGGAATACGCTAACGATGGAACATCGCTTCACTTCCCTGCCTCCCGACCCTTTTATGTGCAGCAGCGACGAAAAGCAGAGCCGTAGCCCGCTGGCGCTCTACTCCGAGTACCAGCGTATGGATATCGAACTGCGCCCACCGCACGCCATGCCCACCAGCCACTGGCACGGCCAGGTGGAGGTCAACGTGCCGTTCGACGGCGACGTGGAGTATTTGATTAATAACGAAGTGGTGCGCATTGAGAAAGGCTATATCACCCTCTTCTGGGCCTGTACGCCGCACCAGTTGACTCGCCCCGGCGACTGCCAGCAGATGGCGATATTCAACCTGCCGATGCATCTGTTTCTCTCATGGCCGCTGGATCGGGAGCTTATCAACCACGTCACCCATGGGATGGTGATTAAATCACTCGCCGCCCAGCAGTTAAGCGCCTTTGAAGTACGCCGCTGGCAGCAGGAGCTGAACCACGACAACGAACAGATTCGCCAGCTGGCGATCGATGAAATCGCCCTGATGCTCAAACGGCTGAGTCTCTCCGGCTGGCAGCCGATCCTGGTCAATAAAACCTCGCGCACGCACAAGAACAGCGTCTCGCGCCATGCGCAGTTTTATGTCAGCCAGATGCTGGAGTTTATCGCCGCGCATTACGACCAGGCGCTGACCGTCAATGCCGTCGCCGAACACGTGAAGCTCAACCCGAACTACGCGATGGGGATTTTTCAGCGGGTGATGCAGCAGACCATGAAGCAGTACATTACCGCCATGCGGATCAATCACGTTCGGGCGCTGCTGAGCGATACCGATAAGACCATCCTGGAGATCGCCCTCACCGCCGGATTTCGCTCCAGCAGCCGCTTCTACAGCACCTTTACCCGCTACGTGGGTATGCCGCCGCAGCAGTACCGTAAACTCAGCCAGCAGCGACGTCACGGGCTGGCCCTGGCGCAGACATAAAAAATGCCGCCGGGGAAGCCCGCGGCGGCATTTTTAACAGCGAAAAGCGTTAGTCGTTGATGCGTGGATGCTGCTGCACCAGACGTGAGCGTTTTGCCTGCAGGTCGGCGATCTCCTGATCGATATCTTCGATTTTTTGTTCGATGTTATCGTAGTGCTCGCCAAGAATTTCTTTCGCTTCCTGGATATCCGACGCCGCCGGGGTCGCCCCTTTCAGCGGGCGGTTAGCCGTCTCTTTCATCGACAGACCCGTCGCCATCCCCACCACCGCGATGACCATCAGATAGTACGCTGGCATCATCAGGTTCTGAGTGGTTTCCACCAGCCACGCCGCCAGGGTTGGCGTCAGACCAGCAACCAGCACCGAGATGTTAAAGGCGCTGGCCAGGGCGCTGAAGCGGATGTGCGTCGGGAACATCGCCGGCAGCGAAGAGGCCATCACGCCGATAAAGCAGTTCAGCACGACCGCCAGCAGCAGCAGACCGGCGAAAATCAGGCCAATCACGTTGCTGTTAATCATAATGAAGGCCGGGATCGCCAGGGCAAACAGCGCCACGCTACCAATCAGGATAAACGGACGACGGCCGAAGCGGTCGCTGAGCATACCGATAACCGGCTGGACAAACAGCATGCCGACCATGATGGCGATGATGATCAGCACCCCATGATCTTCCGAGTAGTGCAGGTTATGCGACAAGTAGCTCGGCATGTAGGTCAGCAGCATGTAGTAGGTTACGTTGGTGGAAATCACCAGACCGATACAGGTCAGCAGGCTGCGCCAGTGCTTGGTGGCAATCTCTTTAAAAGAGACCTTCGGCCCATCCTGCAGCCCTTCACGGTCGCCCTGCTCCATGGTATCGACATGCTGCTGGAACGCCGGGGTCTCCTCCAGGGCATGGCGCAGATAAAGACCGATGATCCCTAACGGCAGCGCCAGGAAGAACGGGATACGCCAACCCCAGTCGAGGAAGTTCTGTTCACCCACCACGCTGGAGATGAGAACCACCACGCCGGCCCCCATCACAAACCCGGCGATGGAGCCAAAGTCCAGCCAGCTGCCCATAAACCCGCGTTTACGGTCAGGAGAGTATTCCGCGACGAAGATCGACGCCCCGGTATATTCACCACCGACCGAAAAGCCTTGCGCCATTTTACACAGCAGCAGCAGGATCGGTGCCCAGATACCTATTGTGGCATACGACGGAATAAGGCCGATACAGAAAGTACTTATCGACATGATCACGATGGTTATCGCGAGGATTTTCTGCCGACCATATTTATCGCCCAGCATCCCGAAGAACAGGCCGCCCAACGGACGAATTAAAAAGGGAACAGAGAAGGTACCGAGTGCAGCAATCATCTGCACGCTTGGGTCGGCATCGGGGAAGAAGACTTTACCTAAGGCGTAGGCCACAAAGCCATAGACGCCGAAATCGAACCACTCCATCGCGTTACCCAGTGAGGCCGCGGTGATCGCCTTTTTCAGTTTACCATCGTCGATGATGGTCACATCCTTAAGGGTGATGGGCTTTATTTTTTTCCTTTTAAGCATAATTTTCCTCTGCTACTCCGCCTTGAGTGCACGCCTCTTCGCCGAATGGCAAGGCCATTCGCATCGTGCGTCAGGAGCGATAATCGCTGTGCTCCTCATTTCAAGCGTAGCAGGTTTGCCTGCACTGTCTGCTGACAGAATGTACAACCGAACCTGTTGACGCCTGCTCTGGCTACTGGTGAATAAATAGAGCGGCTCATCGTGATAATTGATGAAATTGACCTGCTCCCCTTTTTTACCCTAACAGTGTTTATATCTGCGATCAACTTCACAGAAATTTACCGCCTAATGACAGAGTGCCAGAAAATAAATAAGTTCATTCTCTGGCGGTCTCGCGGAAATTATTCCGTCGATTTTTATCCGCCACTGGAGGTTAATTTTCGCGGGTATTCTGTTTTCAACGGAATAGCGAGAGGGTTAATTTTCAGCAAAAAAACACCCGACAAAAGTGGGTGATTGCGCTATAATCACCCCCACTTTCGGCTATCAGCCGCTGTTTAAAGGACCAACGTCCTGTTTTTCGACGACATCACGAGGAACGTCATGCAACTGCCACACTGCCCAAAATGCGATTCGACTTACACTTATGAAGATAACGGCATGTACATTTGCCCGGAATGTGCCCATGAGTGGAACCCTGCCGAGGCGACAGAAGAGAGCGACGTTCTGATCGTTAAAGATGCCAATGGCAATTTACTGGCCGATGGCGACAGCGTTACCGTCGTGAAAGATCTCAAGGTTAAAGGCAGCTCTTCGATGCTGAAAATCGGCACCAAAGTGAAGAATATCCGTCTGGTCGAAGGCGATCACAATATTGACTGCAAAATTGACGGTTTTGGCCCGATGAAACTCAAATCGGAATTCGTCAAAAAGAACTGATTTATTTTCGGGGTGGCGGCGCGATTATTTTCTCACATCGCCGTCGCCGCTCCCGATATCCTGGTTGCCGTTCGTCCCCCTGCGCATCCTGTTATTTCCCTCGCCAGCAGCCGCTATTTACGCTGCCCTCTGCCACGGTATTCCAGCGCCCCTTTTCGCTCTGCCGTCTGGCCCAATCGCCTTCCGCACGACTACGCTTAACGGGTTACGGTCACTGAGGTATTCACCATGTCCTTAAGTCCCTACCTTGCCTTTGCGGGCAACTGCGCCGAGGCGATCGCCTTCTATCAGCAGACGCTGGGCGCGGAACTGATGTTTAAAATGACCTTTGGCGAAATGCCACCTTCGGCGCAGGAAGCCTCTGACGGCTGCCCGTCAGGGCAGAAGATGGCGGATGATGCCATCGCCCACGCCAGCCTGCGCATCAATAATGGCGAGCTGATGCTGAGCGACAGCGCCTTCGGGCCCGATGTGCACTACGCCGGCTTTACCCTCGTGCTCGACCCCGGCGATGTCGATGAAGGCCAGCGCTGGTTCGACGCGCTGGCCGTCGGCGGACGCATTGAAATGGCCTGGCAGGAAACCTTCTGGGCCCACGGCTTCGGCAAAGTCGTCGACCGCTTTGGCGTCCCGTGGATGATCAACGTGGTCAAACAAGGCTGACGCCCCCAGGGCGGCCCGGCCGCCCTGTCATCCGCCTGGCATCAACTCTTCATCCTTTAGTCATCATCACTTAACCGAAATGCAACATAAACCGGTCAGGATCGGCCCACAACGCGAGGAAGCTCCTCGCCTATGCTGTGTGAGGCTTGATGACTATGCACCTGTCCAGACATCCGACCAGTTATCCCACGCGCTATCAGGAAATCGCCGCCCGGCTTGAGCAGGAGCTGCGCCACCACTATCGCTGCGGCGACTATCTGCCCGCCGAACAGCAGCTGGCGACGCGCTTTGACGTTAACCGCCACACCCTGCGCCGGGCCATCGACCAGCTGGTGGAACGCGGCTGGGTCCAGCGCCGTCAGGGCGTCGGCGTGCTGGTCTTAATGCGCCCCATCGACTACCCGCTCAACGCTCAGGCGCGGTTCAGCCAGAACCTGCTGGAACAGGGCAGCGATCCCACCAGCGAAAAGCTGCTGTCGGTGCTGCGTCCCGCCAGCGCCCATGTGGCCGAGGCCTTTGGCATCAATGAGGGTGAGAACGTCATCCACCTGCGCACCCTGCGCCGGGTCAACGGCGTCGCCCTGTGCCTGATTGACCACTACTTCGCCGACCTGCGCTTCTGGCCGGTATTGCAGACCTTCAGCCACGGCTCACTGCATGACCTGCTGCGCGATCGGCTCGACGTCGAACTGACCCGGGTGCGCACCAAAATCAGCGCCCGTCGCGCGCAGGCGAAAGAGAGCAAGCTGCTGGAGATCCCCAATATGGCGCCGCTGCTCTGCGTACGCACGCTCAATAGCCGCGAGGGCGAGTCGGTCACGACGGAGTACTCCGTCAGCCTGACCCGCGCCGACATGATTGAATTTACCATGGAGCACTGAATGCACTTCGATACCGCTACCCGCCAGCGCTGGATGTCCGTGCTGGCCCACAGTGAACCGCAAGATCTTCTGGCGCGCATGCAATCGCTGCGGCTGGCCCCGGAGTATGAATTAATTCGCGCCCCGGAAACCGGGCTGGTACAGCTCCAGGCGCGTATGGGCGGCATCGGCGACCGTTTCTTTGCCGGCGACGCCACGCTTACCCGCGCGGCGGTACGTCTGGCCGACGGCACCCTCGGCTACAGCTGGATTTTAGGCCGCGACCGCCCGCACGCCGAACGCTGCGCGGTCATCGACGCCCTGCTGCAGTCGCCTCGCCATTTTCACACCTTAATGGAAACCCTGATAACCCCGCTGGAAGCGCTACGCAGCGCGCGCATTGAAGCCCGACGCGCCGAAGTCAACGCCAGCCGGGTCGACTTCTTTACCCTGGTTCGCGGAGATAACGCATGACCTTACAACCCGCTTTTCCCCTGGCTGTGCAGGATGCCCAACACAGTTTTCGTCGCCTGTTGAAAGCGATGAGCGAGCCGGGAGTGATTGTCTCCCTGCAGCAGCTTCAGCACGGCTGGCAGCCATTGAACGTGGCGTCCACCAGCCTGCTGTTGACCCTTGCCGATCGCGAAACGCCGGTCTGGCTCGCCAGCGCCCTGCATAACGATCTGGTGGGACAGAATCTGCGCTTTCACACCGGCGCGCCGCTGGTGAACCAGCCGCAGCAGGCGGTCTTTGCCGTCGCCAATGACGGCATCAGCGCCGAGCAGCTCAACGTCCTTTCCGCTGGCACCGTCACCGCGCCGGAAACCGGCGTCACGCTGATTGTTCAGCTCGCCAGCCTCAGCGGCGGACGCATGCTGCGCCTGACCGGGGCAGGCATTGCTGAAGAGCGAATGATCGCCCCGCAGCTGCCGGACTGCATCATCGACGAATTAACCGAACGCCCGCATCCGTTCCCGCTGGGCATCGACCTGATCCTCACCTGCGGCGAGCGCCTGCTGGCGATCCCGCGCACCACCCACGTGGAGGTGTGCTAAATGTACGTAGCCGTCAAGGGCGGTGAGAAGGCGATCCTCGCCGCTCACGCCTTACAGGAACAGAAGCGGCGGGGCGATGGACGGCTTCCCGAACTGAGCGTTGACCAGATAGGCGACCAGCTCAGCCTGGCGGTGGACCGGGTGATGACCGAGGGCGGTATCGCCGACCGCGAACTGGCGGCGCTGGCGCTCAAGCAGGCCAGCGGCGATAACGTCGAAGCGATCTTCCTGCTGCGCGCCTACCGTACCACTCTGGCGCGGCTGGCGGTCAGCGAACCGGTAAACACTGCGGAGATGCGCCTCGAACGCCGCATCTCCGCAGTGTACAAAGACATTCCCGGCGGCCAGCTGCTGGGCCCCACCTACGACTACACCCATCGCCTGCTCGATTTTACCCTGCTGGCCAACGGCGAAGCGCCGTCTGTGCAGCAAGCCGATGGCGAAGCGCAGCCCTCGCCGCACGTCTTCCATCTGCTGGCGCAGCAGGGGCTGGCAAAAGCGGAGCAGGACCACGGCACGCCGCCCGACGATATCACCCGCACCCCGCCGGTCTACCCCTGCTCGCGCTCCTCGCGTCTGCAGCAGCTGATGCGCGGCGATGAAGGCTACCTGCTAGCGCTGGCCTACTCGACCCAGCGCGGCTATGGCCGCAACCATCCGTTTGCCGGCGAGATCCGCAGCGGTTATGTGCAGGTGGAAATCGTCCCGGAAGAGCTGGGCTTTAGCGTCAATATTGGCGAGCTGCTGCTGACCGAATGCGAGATGGTCAACGGCTTCGTCGCCCCGCAGGCGGAGCCGCCGCACTTCACCCGCGGTTACGGTCTGACCTTCGGCATGAGCGAGCGCAAAGCGATGGCGATGGCTCTCATCGACCGCGCCCTGCAGGCGCCGGACTATGGTGAAGAGATTGCCGGCCCGGCCCAGGACGAAGAGTTCGTGCTGGCCCACGCCGATAACGTTGAAGCCGCCGGTTTCGTCTCGCATCTGAAGCTACCGCACTATGTCGATTTCCAGGCCGAACTGGCGCTGCTGAAACGCCTGCAACGGGAGAACGAACGTGGCTAACCCACTGACTGGCTATAACTTTGCTTATCTCGACGAGCAAACCAAGCGCATGATCCGCCGGGCGATCCTCAAAGCGGTGGCGATTCCCGGCTATCAGGTGCCGTTTGGCGGCCGCGAAATGCCGATGCCCTACGGCTGGGGCACCGGCGGCATCCAGTTGACCGCCAGCGTCATCGGCGAGAACGACGTGCTAAAGGTGATTGACCAGGGCGCGGATGACACCACCAACGCGGTGTCGATTCGTCAGTTCTTTAAGCGCGTCACCGGCGTCGCCACCACCGAACGCACCGAAGACGCCACCCTGATCCAGACCCGCCACCGCATCCCGGAGACGCCGCTGGCGGAGGATCAGATCCTGATCTATCAGGTGCCGATCCCGGAGCCGCTGCGCTTTATCGAGCCGCGCGAAACGGAAACCCGCACCATGCACGCCCTGGAAGAGTACGGCATCATGCAGGTGAAACTGTATGAAGATATCGCCCGCTTCGGCCATATCGCCACCACCTACGCCTACCCGGTGAAGGTCAATGGCCGCTACGTGATGGACCCTTCGCCGATCCCGAAATTCGATAACCCGAAAATGCACATGATGCCGGCGCTGCAGCTGTTCGGCGCCGGGCGCGAAAAGCGGATCTACGCGGTGCCGCCCTATACCCCGGTGGAGAGTCTCGATTTCGACGACCATCCCTTTACCGTGCAGGAGTGGGATGAGCCCTGCGCCATCTGCGGCTCGCGCCACAGCTACCTCGACGAAGTGGTGCTCGATGACAGCGGCCAGCGGATGTTTGTCTGCTCCGATACCGACTATTGCCGCCAGCAGAGCGAGGGGCAGAAAAAATGAGCCAGCCATTACTTGCGGTGAATAACCTCACCCATCTCTACGCCCCGGACAAAGGTTTTCGCGATGTCTCCTTCGAACTGTGGCCGGGGGAAGTGCTCGGCATCGTCGGTGAGTCCGGCTCCGGTAAAACCACCCTGCTGAAGGCGATCTCCGCCCGCCTGACGCCGCAGCAGGGCGAGGTGCTGTACCAGCAGCGCTCGCTGTACGCCATGAGCGAAGCCGAACGCCGCCGCCTGCTGCGCACCGAATGGGGCGTGGTGCATCAGCACCCGATGGACGGCCTGCGTCGCCAGGTCTCCGCCGGGGGCAACATCGGCGAACGGCTGATGGCTACCGGCGCCCGCCACTACGGCAACATTCGCGCCACCGCCGAAAAGTGGCTGCAGGAGGTGGAGATCCCGCCCTCGCGCATCGACGACCTGCCGACCACCTTTTCCGGCGGCATGCAGCAGCGTCTGCAGATCGCCCGCAATCTGGTCACCCAGCCGAAGCTGGTGTTTATGGATGAACCCACCGGCGGGCTGGATGTGTCCGTGCAGGCGCGGCTGCTAGACCTGCTGCGCGGCCTGGCGGTGGAGCTGAATCTGGCGGTAGTGATTGTTACCCACGATCTCGGCGTCGCCCGCCTGCTGGCGAACCGTCTGCTGGTGATGAAGCAGGGCCAGGTGGTGGAGAGTGGCTTAACCGACCGGGTGCTCGACGATCCGCATCATCCTTACACCCAGCTGCTGGTGTCGTCGGTGTTGCAGAACTAACCCTCGGTGCCATTCCCGGCGGCGCTGCGCTTGGCCGGGCTACAAATTCTACAGGTGCGTTATTCGTAGGCCGGGTCAGCGAAGCGCCACCCGGCAACCCAACCCCGCGAGAGCTAACATGATACGCGTTGAAAACATCCATAAAACCTTTGTTCTGCACCAGCAGCACGGCGTGCGTCTGCCGGTGCTGGCCGACGCCTCGCTGACCGTTAACGCCGGGGAGTGCGTGGTCCTCCACGGCCATTCCGGCAGCGGAAAATCGACGCTGCTGCGTTCGCTGTACGCCAATTATCTGCCGGACAGCGGCCATATCCATATCCGCCACGGCGACGAATGGGTCGATCTGGTCACCGCCACGCCGCGCAAGGTGCTGGAAGTGCGTAAAACCACCATCGGCTGGGTCAGCCAGTTTCTGCGGGTGATCCCGCGCATTTCGGCGCTGGAGGTGGTGATGCAGCCGCTGCTCGACCTCGGGATGCCGCGTGAAGCGAGCGCCGCAAAAGCCGCCCAGCTCCTGACCCGCCTCAACGTTCCGGAACGCCTGTGGCACCTTGCGCCGTCGACCTTTTCCGGCGGCGAACAGCAGCGGGTCAACATCGCCCGCGGTTTTGCGGTCGACTATCCGATCCTGCTCCTTGATGAACCCACCGCCTCGCTGGATGCCAAAAACAGTGCTGCCGTGGTCAACCTGATCCACGATGCCAAAGCGCGCGGCGCGGCCATCGTGGGGATTTTCCATGACGAAGGGGTGCGCCGTCAGGTCGCCGACCGACTGCACTCCATGGGAATGACAGCATGATTATCAATAACGTAAAACTGGTTCTCGACGACGACGTGGTCCACGGTTCACTGGAAGTCCAGCACGGTCGCATTCTCGCCTTCGCGGAAAGCCAGAGCCGGCTGCCGCAGGCGCTGGATGGGGAAGGCGGCTGGCTGCTGCCAGGCCTTATCGAACTGCATACCGATAACCTCGACAAGTTCTTTACCCCGCGACCGAAGGTGGACTGGCCGGCCCACTCGGCGATGAGCAGCCATGACGCCATGATGGTCGCCAGCGGTATCACCACCGTGCTCGACGCCGTGGCGATTGGCGACGTGCGCGATGGCGGCGATCGTCTTGAGAATCTGGAGAAGATGGTCAATGCGGTGGAAGAGACGCAAAAGCGCGGCCTTAACCGCGCCGAGCACCGCCTGCACCTGCGCTGCGAACTGCCGCATCACACCACGCTGCCGCTGTTCGAAAAGCTCATCGAGCGTGAGTCGGTGAGCATGGTCTCTCTGATGGACCACTCGCCGGGCCAGCGTCAGTACGCCGATCGCAGTAAGTATCGCGACTACTATCAGGGAAAATACCATCTGACGAATGACGAGATGGACCGTTTTGAAGCCGAGCAGATGGCCCTGGCCGCCACCTGGTCACAGCCCAATCGCCAGACCATCGCCGCCATGTGCCGCGCCCGCCGTATCGCCCTCGCCAGCCACGACGACGCCACCGAGGCCCATGTGGCCGAATCCCACCAGCTGGGGAGCGTCATCGCCGAGTTTCCCACCACGCTGGCCGCGGCGCAGGCTTCACGTCAGCATGGGATGCACGTCCTGATGGGTGCGCCCAATATCGTGCGCGGCGGTTCCCACTCCGGCAACGTCGCCGCCCACCAGCTGGCGAGCCACGGTTTGCTGGACATCCTCTCCTCTGACTATTACCCCGCCAGCCTGCTGGATGCGGCGTTCCGCATCGCCGACGCCGAGGATAACGCCTTCACCCTGGCGCAGGCGATCCGCCTGGTCAGTCAGCATCCGGCGCAGGCGCTGGGCCTTGACGATCGCGGCGTCATCGCCGAGGGGAAACGCGCCGACCTGGTGCTGGCGCACCGTCGCGGCGAGCATATCCACATCGACCATGTCTGGCGCCAGGGAAAGAGGGTCTTTTAATGCCAGGAAAACTGATTTGGCTGGTGGGCCCTTCCGGCTCCGGTAAAGACAGCCTGCTGGCGGCGCTGCGCCAGCGCGAGCACCCGCAACTGCTGGTGGCGCATCGTTACATTACCCGCCCGTTTAACGCGGGCAGCGAGAATCATATCGCCCTCAGCGAACATGAATTTTTTACCCGCGCCGAGCAGCATCTTTTTGCTCTCAGCTGGCACGCCAACAATACTTACTATGGCATTGGCGTGGAGATCGACCTGTGGCTACACGCTGGCTTTGACGTGGTGGTCAACGGCTCCCGCGCCCACCTGGCGCTGGCCCGGGAACGCTACGGCGAGGTGCTGGTGCCGATCTGTCTCGCCGTCTCGCCGCCGGTGCTCCGCCAGCGGCTGGAGCAGCGCGGCCGGGAAAACGCACTGGAAATCGCCCAGCGTCTGGATCGCGCCGCGCGCTATAAGCCGGACAATTGCCTGACGTTGAATAATGACGGGAGTCTTCGACAATCGGTTGACGATTTCTTCCGCCTGCTGCGCAGCCACGTGGCACGCGTAGAGGATCAGCCGGTATGAGTGAAAGGTGACACGATGAGCCTGACAATCCGTTTAACCGGCACCGGCGGCGCCCAGCTGGTGCCCGTCTTCGGCTGCGACTGCGCGGCCTGCCGCCGCGCCCGCCGCGAGGAGAGCCACCGCCGCCGCCCCTGTAGCGGCGTGGTCACGTTCAACAGCGCCGTGACACTGCTTGATGCCGGACGACCGGATCTGATGGAACATCATCCTGCCGGTAGTTTTCAGCAGGTGCTGCTGACCCACTACCATCTGGATCATGTGCAGGGGCTGTTTCCGCTGCGCTGGGGAGTCGGCGCGTCGATCCCGGTCTATGGCCCGCCGGACGACGCCGGCTGCGACGATCTGCTCAAGCACCCCGGCCTGCTCGATTTTAGCCATACCGTCACGCCGTTTGTGGTGTTTGACCTGCAGGGGTTGCGGGTAACGCCCCTGCCGCTCAACCACTCGAAGCTCACCTTCGGTTATCTGCTGGAGTCGGCCCACAGCCGGGTGGCCTGGCTCTCGGATACCGCCGGGCTGCCGGACAAGACGCTGAAGTTTTTACTTAACAACCGCCCGCAGGCGATGATCATCGATTGCAGTCATGAGCCGCGCGCGCAGACCCCGCGTAACCACAACGACCTAAACACCGTCCGCCACCTTAACCAGGTGATTGGCTGTCCTCGGGTGATCCTCACCCATATCAGCCACCAGTTAGATGTCTGGATGATGGATAACCCGCTGCCGACAGGTTTCGAAGCGGGCTATGACGGGATGGAAATCGTGCTGGATTAAGTGCTGGTCCGTTGCGGGGCGATCAGTAGCTATCATCCAGACGACGCTGGTCGCTTTCTAACTGACGACGATCCTGATCGAGCTGACGCTGGCGTTCATCCAGCTGGCGGCGGCGGTCGTCAAGCTGGCGCTGGCGATCGTTATATTGCTGCTGATTATCCCTACGCTGCTGGCGGCTGCCCTGATAGCTGCCATCATCATACCGGCCATCGTCATCGTATCTGTCGTCGTCATCGGAGCGACTGCTGCCCGGGTTATAGGCGTCGTTAATGGCTTGCTGAATATTGCCGATCGCGTCATCGATAATATCGGCGCGAGCGGCCAGGCTGGTCAGCGACAGGGTGCAAAAGAACAGTGCGGTTGCGTAACGTTTCATCGGGGCCAATCTCGTCAGAGTCCTGCCGCTACCTTAATCAAGCGTACACCCCCCGAGTAGCGGAGGAATCTCAAATCCTCGCGTACGCCGCGCTCAGCGCCTGCGCCAGCTGGGCGCGGGTAAACGGCTTACGCAGCCACTCTACCTCCGGCAGGGCCGGGTTCTGCGCCGGACGCAAATCCTGGCCGCTGATCAGCAGCACCGGCAGCGCCGGAAAGCGGCGTCGGGCGGTATGGATCACGTCGGCGCCGCTCAGGGCGCCGGGCAACATCAGATCGCTAATCAACAGGGCGATATCCGGCGACGCCGCCAGCAGTTGCAACGCCTCTTCACCGCTGGCGGTTTCCAGCGTCAGCCAGCCCAGCTGATGCAGCTGTTCACACAGCGTCCGGCGCACGTCCTCTTCATCTTCCAGCACCAGCGCCAGCCGTTCCCCCGCCGGCAGCGGCTCGTCTTCCGCTGGCGCCACCGTCGTCTCAACCTCGGTCATCGCCCGCGGCAGCTGCAGCCGCACCGTCGTCCCCTGCCCCGGCGCGCTCTCCAGCGCCACCCGGCCGCCCGACTGGCGCACAAAGCCATACACCATCGACAGCCCCAGGCCGCTGCCGCTGCCGGTGGCTTTGGTGGTGAAGAACGGTTCAAACACCCGGGCCTTCACCGCCTGCGACATCCCGCAGCCATGATCGATCACCTCCAGGGCCACCATATCCTGCCGCTGGCCGCTGCTGCGGGTGACCCGCTGATTCCAGGTACGTATTTTGATAATCCCGTCGCGCCCCGCCATGGCGTCACGGGCGTTCATCACCAGATTGATCAGGGCGTTTTCCAGCTGGCCGACGTCTATCCATGCCGGCCACGCCGGCGACTGCGCCTCAATCTCCAGGCTTAAGGTCGCCGGCAGGGAGTGGCGCATCAGCTCGCTGAGGTTCTCCAGCAGCGGCGCCATCGCCACCGCCTGCGGATGCAGCGCCTGTTTGCGCGAAAAGGCCAGCAGCCGCTGGGTCAGAAGCGCCCCACGCTCCGCCGCCTTCAGCGCCCTGGAGAGGCGCGGCGCATCGCGTGCGTCCGGCTCCACCAGCTCGAGGCTGCCGATGATCACCGCCAGCAGGTTGTTAAAGTCATGCGCCAGGCCTCCGGTCAACTGGCCGACGGCCTTCATCTTCTGGCTGTGCAGCAGCGCCTCCTCCAGCTCCTGGCGCTTAATCCGATCGATCTCCATCTGGGTGGTCTTCTCTTTCAGCAGCCGGGTGGTGTGCTCCAGCGACGCCGTATTGCGGGCGAAGACGTTAAAGGCCCGCGCCAGCTCGCCCAGCTCATCGCGCCGCTGCAGGGCCGGCACCGAGACGTTCGGCTCCCCCTGAGCCAGCCGCGACATCGCCCGCGAGATAGCGGTCAGGTTCGAGCCGAGGTTACGGTAGATATACCATCCTGCGCAGCCGGTGATCGCCAGCGCCAGCAGCGCGGAAAGCAGGATAAACATGCTGATGGAGCGCAGCTCGCGATGGCTCTGCGCCGCCCGCTGCTCGGAGGCTTGCGCCACGCGGGTCACGTACTGATTGATGTCCTCGTTAAGCAACGCGACCAGCGCTTTGATGTGGTACATGTACCAGCTGATCGTCAGGTCGCTCTCCTCCAGCTGGGCCGACAGCGGGGCCAGCGTCGCCAGCTCCCGGGTAACGTCGGGCAGGAAAAACGCCAGCGCGGGATCGGCGCTATGGGCCGGCAGGTCGCCGCGCAGCTGGTCGAGCTGCAGGACGATCGACCGCGGCGTGACGGTATGGATCGCCGCCACGATCAGCCGGTCCATCTCGGCCAGCCGGCGCGGATCGATCGCCTTATTCCCGCCGCGATCGTTAAGATCGGCGAGATGGCGCAGGTTGCTCTGATTCTGATAAAGCGAACTCAGCAGCGCATTGCGCTGCAGATGGCGGCGCTGGCCGCGCTCCAGCATCTCCGCCACGCTCTGCTGCAGCGCGTTGCTGCGGCGAATAATATTGGCCACCCGCGCCTGCTCCTGCTGCGCCAGCGGGGCCGCCGCCAGCTGGGCCAGCGAGTGCTTCAGCGCCTGCTGCGTCGCCAGTAGCCGTTCCGCTTCGCTTTTGTACTCCAGCGCCCCCACCACCTGCGACAGGCGCACCGCCGCCGTGGCGACATTCGCCGTGTCCCGCGCCAGATCCATACTGCCGCGCATGTCGTTGAGAGTCTGGCGCTGCACCTGTTCCTGCAGCTGGCTGGCATGGTGAAAGCCAAACACCGCCACGCCGCTGACCAGCAGGGTGACCACGCCCATCAGCAGATTAAAGGAGAGCAGGCGGCCACGGGCGCTGGTGAAAAACGGGTGTCGGCGAGCGGTCATAGCAACTCCGGTGAAGGATCGGTCGGCAGATAGGCGTGACGGTGCAGAAAATGACGCCGCGTAACTGTGATCGCGGTTAACTATTTATCACTATGACAAATATGAATGGATTCTGACATCCTGCATTTATTTTCCGGTGGTGGACTGCAGCTATGTTCTCACAGACAGGAGCGCCGCGATGACCGCCACCCCGGTACTGGAAATGCGCCATATCGCCAAAGCTTTTGGCAAATTCTACGCGCTGAAGGGCGTCGACCTGACGGTCTGGCCCGGCGAGATCCATGCCCTGATGGGCGAAAACGGCGCCGGAAAAAGCACACTGATGAAGATCCTCGCTGGCGCCTATACCGCCACCAGCGGCGAGATCCTGATCGACGGCAAACCACAAACCATCCGCGGCCCAAAAGATGCGCTGGCCGCCGGGATCACGCTGATCTACCAGGAGATGCAGCTGGCGCCGAACCTCACCGTCGCGGAAAACATTTTCCTCGGCAGCGAGCTGGCGCGCGGTGGTCTGGTGCAGCGTAAAGCGATGCTCAGCCAGGCGCAGGCGGTGATCGACCGTCTCGGCGCCCAGTTCAAAGCCAGCGACCGGGTGATGACCCTGACCATCGCCGAACAGCAGCAGGTGGAGATCGCCCGCGCGCTGCACCGTCAAAGCCGCATTCTGGTGATGGATGAACCCACCGCCGCCCTCTCCTCGCGGGAAACCCAGCGCCTGTTCGATCTCATCCTGCGCCTGCGCGATGAGGGGATGGCGATTATCTATATCAGCCACCGCATGGCGGAAGTGTATGAACTTTCCGACCGCGTCAGCGTCCTGCGCGACGGGCAGTATGTCGGCAGCCTGGTGCGTGACAAGCTCAACGCGCCGGAGCTGGTGCGCATGATGGTCGGCCGCCCACTCAGCGATCTGTTCAATAAAGAACGCGATATTCCCCGCGGCCAGTCGCGCCTGCGGGTCGAGGCGCTGACCGATGGCGGCAAGGTGAAGCCCAGCAGCCTGGTGGTGCATGCTGGCGAAATCGTCGGCCTCGCCGGACTGGTCGGCGCTGGACGTTCCGAACTGGCGCAGCTGATCTTCGGGGTGCGCAAAGCCACCGGCGGGGTGATTGAGATCGACGGCGAGCCGGTGGTGATCCACTCGCCCCGCGAAGCCATCGACCTCGGGATCGGCTTTCTGACCGAAAACCGCAAAGAGCATGGGTTGTTTCTCGAACTGGCGGCTCAGGAGAACATCACCATGGCGACGCTGGAGCGCGACGCGAACTGGGGGATGCTCAACCGCCGGAAGGCGCAAACCATCTCCGATGACGCCATCCAGTTGCTTAACATCCGCGTGCCGCACGCCCAGGTGCGCGCCGGCGGGCTGTCCGGCGGCAACCAGCAGAAATTATTGATTTCACGCTGGGTGGCGATTGGCCCGCGCATCCTGATCCTCGATGAACCCACCCGCGGCGTCGACGTCGGCGCGAAAAGCGAGATTTACCGCATCATGAACGACATGGCGCGCCAGGGCGTCGCCATTCTGATGATCTCCAGCGAGCTGCCCGAAGTGGTGGGCATGAGCGACCGGGTCTATGTGATGCGCGAGGGCGCTATCGCCGGCGAGCTGCAGGCCGGCGATATCAGCCAGGAAAGCATCATGACGCTGGCCACCGGCGTGAACGATTCTCACCTAAAGGCAGGGCAACTATGAGCATACCGAAAGAGACCTCCGCGCCGGTCGCGAAATCCGCTTCGGCGAAAAAAATGTTGATGGGCGACCTGATGCAGACCGTCGGCATTCTGCCGATCCTCATCCTGATCGTCGCCGTGTTCGGCTTTATCGCCCCCAACTTCTTCACGGAAAGCAATCTGCTGAATATCACCCGCCAGGCCTCGATCAACATTGTGCTGGCGGCGGGAATGACCTTCATCATCCTCACCGGCGGCATTGACCTCTCCGTCGGCTCCATCCTTGGCACCACCGCAGTGGCCGCGATGGTGGTGTCGCTGATCCCGGCGTTTGCGTTGCTGTCGATTCCGGCGGCGCTGATGCTCGGCCTGCTGCTCGGCCTGTTCAACGGCGCGCTGGTCGCCTTCGCCGGGCTACCGCCGTTTATCGTCACCCTCGGTACCTACACGGCGCTGCGCGGCGCCGCCTATCTGCTGGCCGACGGCACCACGGTGATCAACTCCGATATCAGCTTCGAGTGGATCGGCAATGACTACCTCGGCCCAGTGCCCTGGCTGGTAGTCATCGCCCTGGCGGTGATCGCGGTGTGCTGGTTTATCCTGCGCCGCACCACCCTTGGGGTGCATATCTACGCGGTGGGCGGCAACATGCAGGCGGCGCGGCTGACCGGCATCAAAGTCTGGCTGGTACTGCTGTTTGTCTATGGCATGAGCGGCCTGCTCTCCGGCCTTGGCGGGGTGATGAGCGCTTCGCGGCTGTACAGCGCCAACGGCAACCTCGGCGTCGGCTACGAGCTGGATGCCATCGCCGCGGTGATCCTCGGCGGCACCAGCTTTGTCGGCGGTATCGGCACCATCACCGGTACGCTGGTGGGGGCGCTGATTATCGCCACCCTCAATAACGGCATGACCCTGATGGGGGTCTCCTACTTCTGGCAACTGGTGATCAAAGGGGCGGTGATCATCATTGCGGTGCTGATCGACAAATACCGTACCCGACACCATCAAAGTGCATAACAACAACATCTTACCTGCGAGGAAAAGCGAATGCGTTTAAAACCGATAGTGACCGCGCTGTGTGCTGGCGCGCTGCTGGCCGCCTCCCCCTTTGCGTCGGCCAAAGAGCTGAAAGCGATTGGCGTGACGGTGGGCGACCTTGCCAACCCGTTCTTTGTGCAGATCACCAAAGGGGCGGAGCTGGAGGCCCGTAAGCTGGCGGGAGATAACGTCAAAGTGACGCTGGTCTCCAGCGGCTACGATTTGGGCCAGCAGGTGGCGCAGATCGATAACTTTATCGCCGCCAAAGTCGATATGATCATCCTCAACGCCGCCGATTCGAAGGGCATTGGCCCGGCGGTGAAGCGAGCCAAAGAGGCCGGGATCGTGGTGGTGGCGGTTGACGTCGCCGCCGAAGGCGCCGACGCCACCATTACCTCCGATAACACCCAGGCGGGCGAGCTGGCCTGTAAATACATTAGCGACCGCCTGAACAACAAAGGCAACGTGGTGATCATCAACGGGCCGCCGGTCTCAGCCGTACAAAACCGCGTCGAAGGCTGCGAAACGGAGTTTAAAAAACATCCGGATATAAAAATCCTCTCCTCCAACCAGAACGCCAAAGGCAGCCGGGAAGGCGGCCTGGAGGTAATGACCTCCCTGCTGGCGGCCAATCCGAAGATTGACGGCGTGTTCGCGATCAACGATCCGACGGCGATTGGCGCCGATCTGGCGGCAAAACAGGCGCAGCGTAGCGAATTCTTCATTGTGGGCGTCGACGGCAGCCCGGACGGCGAAGAGGCGCTGAAGCGTAAGAACTCCCTGTTCGTCGCGACGCCGGCGCAGGATCCGCAGGTCATGGCGGCGAAGGCGGTGGAGATTGGCTACGACATCCTGCAGGGCAAACCGGCGCCGACCGCGCCAGTGCTAATCCCGGTGACGATGATCGACAAAAACAACGTCAGCTCTTACAAAGGCTGGACCGTGAAATAAGCGCAACCCGGCGCACAATCGTTCCGCCGATTGTGCGCTACGCTTAACAAGTATGACGGCGCGGAGTAGCGATCATGGAACGTAAAGGGATTATTGCCGCAGGCAACATGCTGGTCGATCATGTCCACCAGATCAGGCAGTGGCCGGAGCGCGGCTGGCTGGTGGAAATTGTCCATAGCGAACGCGCCACCGGCGGCGCGCCGCTGAATGTCCTGCTGACCCTGGCTAAAATGCATGCCGGACTGCCGCTGCAGGCGGTTGGCCTGATTGGCGAGGATAACGACGGCGACTACATTACCGCCATGCTCGATCAGTACCATATCAATCGCCAGCTCGTGCAGCGCACCAGCTCCGCCCCCACCTCGATGACCCAGGTGATGACCGACGCCGACGGCCAGCGCACCTTCTTTCACTCACCCGGCGCCAACCGCCTGCTTGACCTCCCGGCCTTTGAGCCGCTGGATGCGCCGCTGAAGATTTTCCATCTCGGCTATCTGCTGCTGCTCGAAAGCCTTGATCGGCCCGACGAGGCGTTCGGCACCCGCAGTGCGCGACTGCTGGCGCAGATGCGCGATCGAGGCTATGAAGTGTCCCTCGACCTGGTGTCGCGCAAAGGCGATCCGCGCTACCGGCCGCTGGTCCTGCCGGCGCTGGCGCATCTCGACTACCTGACCATCAATGAGCTGGAGGCCAGTGAGTTTAGCGGGCTGGAAATCCGTCTGCCCAACGGCGAGCCGCACGTCGCTAATATCGCCCGCGCCGCCAGCGCATTACTTGACGCCGGCGTGCGCCAGCGGGTGGTGATCCATTGTCCGGAGGGGGCATGGGGTGTATCCCGCACGGAAGCCGGGCGCTGGGTACCGTCATGGCGGCTGCCGCCGGAGGAGATTATCGGCAGCGTCGGCGCGGGGGATGCCTTCTGTGCGGGCCTGCTGTATGGCAGTCACGAACGCTGGCCGTTAACCGACAGTCTGCAGCTGGCCCACGCCTGCGCCCGCGCCAGCCTGCAGGCCGCCAATGCGATCGACGGCGCCAAAACGCTCCCTGAGCTGCAGGCGTTTATTCAGTTGCAGAATGGTTAGACTGGGTAGATCCCGCTATCAGGGCGATGCCACAGGAGAACGACGTATCATGGCGAGAAAAGGGATACGGTTTTTTCAAATCACGCCTGTTTTACGCTGAGTTCAACAAGGGCGGGCCAGGTAACTAACTGCGCCACTCGGCCAACACCTTTTCCAGTTTATCTAATGACTCAGCGCGTTTTATCGCTGGCATCTGATGAATATTGCGCAATTTCCACTGCACGGCAGGCAAATCCTGAATACGCGTTTCCGGCGCTAAACGCCAGTCTGGTTCGCCTCGTTTAAATGACAGCAAAAAATCGACATCCTGTTGCGTGAAACAGGATTTTAACGCATCAATCATCCTGTAGGGGACTGCTGTCAGTTCCTCCAGGGCTATCGTCTCAAATGTCATCCCGCTGAATTCACGGTAAAAGGGTTCAGCAATATCTTTCCAGCGAGGACTAAGCACTTCAGCCAGAGGCCGATTATGGCTAAGTAAATACGCGATAAACCCATTGAAAATGGGACGGTTAAGCTCCTGCGCATCAAGAAGTAATTTCACATCATAAAAATCTCTGGGATGCTGGCGATCCAGCGCCGCGCATAATTTTCCACCGTAGAGATCGGGCAACGAAACCACCGGAAGGCTGGCATAGCCAAAAACGTCCTCTACCGCCCCCACCACTTCTCGCTCCTGTGGCGGATATAATGTTCCCCGTGCGACCGGTGAGACCTCTATCTTTATTTGTGCGCTATCGGTAGTAACAATGACACGCATCTCATCGGAACGATTAGCTTGTAATACAGCGTTCATACCTGCCTGTTGTTGCAGATTGGCGGCAATACGTGCAAGCGCATCCCGTATATGAGGTAAAGCGATCGCTCTGCTTTCCAGGGGCACCCAGGCGAGGTCGATATCCACCGATAATCGTGGGAAATCACGGATAAAGAGATTGATTGCCGTGCCACCTTTCAGCGCAAATTCCCGTTCGACGGCAACATAGGGTAAAACCTGCATTAACAGAGCAACCTGCCGATAATAGGGCGCCTGTATATCC
>NZ_JBMAXV010000035.1:0-55210 GCF_048589245.1 Klebsiella sp. 10982 | reverse complement strand
GATGTCCCGGGTAGCGGCGCTTCGCGCCTTACTCGCCCTGGCGCAAGGCGCAAATCTCATCATGCAATGAACGGCTGATGGTGACCCCCTGCCGCTCACTCTGCTGACGGCAGGCGAAACGCCGCTTGCCCGGCAGCCGCGCCCCTTGTTCCTGCATACCCATGAACAGCGTTTCGGCGCGCGCCAGCTGCTCTGGTGCCTGCGCGCCGAGAAAGCGTTGCGGATCCAGCGCCAGGATCAGCTCCCCGCCGTAGGGAAGACCGCCCGCGCCGTTATCCCACGCCAGCGATTCGGCGCTGGTCATATCGCCGATAAGCGGCCCGGCCAGCAGCTCAACCATAGCCGCCAGCGCCGAGCCCTTATGGCCGCCAAAGGTTAACATTGCGCCATTTAGCACCTCCGCGGCATCGGTCGTCGGCTGTCCCTGACTGTCGATTCCCCATCCTTGCGGTAGCGCTTTGCCGGCACGCTGATGCAGCTGGATCTCGCCGCGCGCCGCGGCGCTGGTCGCCATATCAACAATAAACGGCGGTTTGTCCCGTCGCGGCCAGCCAAAAGCGATAGGGTTGGTGCCGAACAGCGGACGCGTGCCGCCCGCTGGGGCGACCCAGGCGTGGCTTGGCGTACAGGCCAGCCCCACCAGCCCTGCCTCGGTCAACGGCTCAATATCGGCAAACAGTGCGGAAAAATGGACGCAGCGGTTAATCGCCAACGCCGCAATGCCGCTGTGCCGCGCCTTCTCCAGCAACAGCGGCAGCGCGCGCTCGTAGGCCAGCAGCGAAAAAGCGCCGCCGGCGTCCGCCCGCGCAATCGCCGGCGCCTGGTCGTGGATTTGCGGCTCGGCATCAGGCGATACCTTGCCTTTACGCAAGGTATCGACAATGCCCAACAGCCGCCACAGGCCGTGGGAAGCGCAGCCGTCGCGCTCCCCGGCGGCCACATTACGTGCAATGGCCGCCGCGTGGTCGGCGCTAAATCCATTGGCGCTGAGTACCTCTAACGCCAGGTCATAAGCTTCAGGTAACGATAGAGTTACCGACTCCATACTGTTCTCCTTTACTCTTCTTCGTCTCCGCTAAAGTTAGCCTGCGGCAGGCAGCTGCGCGCGCCCCAGTAGTAAATCCCCAACGACATCGCCGCCACCAGCACCGTATCCCAGGGGTGACCTATGACATTAAGCCCGCCGAAGCTGCCCAGCCAGGAAAAGAGGATAATCAACGCATAAAAAACGATCAGCCACAGCGACGATTTCACCTGCTGCGCCAGGCTCACGGTATGTTCCGGCACCTTACCTTTGCACATCACATAGACGACAAACATCACGATTTGCAGCCCCAACAGCCACGAGAGCGTATTCCAGCCGGACCAGTAGACAATCAGCGCCGAGATCATAAACGATACCGGGCCGATGATGCCGAAGGCGCGCACGCGGAACGGCCGCGGCAGATCCGGCGCGTTGCGGCGCAGCCCGGCGGCGGTTACCGGGGCGATGGCGTAGCTCAGCACCAGGGCAGCCGACACCACGCTAATCAGCTGTTCCCAGGAGGGGAACGGCAGCGTCCAGAAAATCGACAGTCCAAAAGTCAGCCATAGCGCCGGGCGCGGAATACCGGACGTTTTATCAATATGGGTAAAGGCTTTAAAGAAGGTACCCGCCTTCGCCCAGCCGTAGATCACCCGCGGCGTCGCGTTCATATAGATATTGCCGGTGCCGCTCGGGGAGATGATCGCATCGCTTATCACCATAAAGGCCAGCCAGCCCATGCCGAGGGTAATAGCGATATCGCGATACGGCAGCGAGAACTGTTTGCTCACCTCGGCCCAACCGCCGCTCAGCATCTCGGTAGGGATACTGCCAAGGAACGCCAGCTGCAGCAGCACGTAGATAATCGTCGACAGCACCACTGATAAAATCAACGCAATAGGGATAGTCCGCTGCGGCTTTTGCACTTCGCTGGCTACCGAGATAATCGGCGTCAATCCCAGATAAGCGAAGATAATTCCCCCCGCGCTGATGGCCGCTTCCACCCCGGACATGCCGAATGGCGCAATACCCTGAGCGTGCAGGTTCTCCGGTTTAAAGAAGGCGAATAGCGTCACCACCACCAGCAGCGGCACCAGAAACTTGAGCACGCTGATGAAGTTGTTCGACCGGGCGAAGGTCTTGACGCTGTAGTAGTTCAGCGCAAAGAAGAAACAGAGCAGCAGGAACTGCACCACCCACCCCAGCAGCGTCGGTGAACTGGAACCCGGCTGGGTCAACGCCGGAAACCAGGCCGCGGCATATTGCCGGGCGGCGACGATTTCAATCGAGATCAGGCTGGAGAACGCGATCAGGGTGATGAACCCCAGCAGATAGCCCATCAGCTCGCCGTGGGAAAAGACCGGGTAGCGAATAATGCCGCCGGCGCGCGGCAGCGCCGCCCCCAGCTCGCAGTAGACAATCCCCAGTAGCAATACCGCAAAGCCGCCGATCACCCACGACGCGATCCCGGCCGGACCGGCGATAGAGGCCACGTGGCTGGCGGCGAATAACCATCCGGAGCCGAAAATCGCGCCCAGGCCGATAAACGTGAGATCGGTCAGGGTCAGCTGTTTTTTAAACTTACCCGACTCAACAACGCGGGTTTGACTGTTATGCGTAGTGTGAATGGTCATGGTGATGCCCTTGCGTCAATGAGAGGAAGAAATCGCTTCCCGGGTCCACTGGCCGTTGACCAGGCGCAGCAGGTTCAAAGGGTTCGCATCCTGCAGCGCCGGCGGTAACAGGGCGGCGGGCGCATTCTGCAGACAGACCGGGCGCAGAAAGCGTTCAATCGCCCGGCTGCCAACCGAGGTCCCGCGCGCGTCGGTGGTCGCCGGCCACGGGCCGCCGTGGACCATCGCATCGCACACTTCCACGCCGGTGGGATAACCGTTAAACAGTACCCGTCCGGCTTTTTCGCAAAGCAGCGGTAGCAGGCTCGCCGCCAGCGGGCCATCATCCGCCTCGGCATGCAGCGTCGCGGTGAGCTGCCCCTGCAGCGCTTTCACCACCGCCTGCAGCTGGGCCATGTCGTCCACTTCCACCAGTAGCGATAACGGGCCGAAAACCTCAGTCTGCAGCAGCGTATCCTGCGCCAGTAGATCCTCGGCCTGAGCCTGCCACAGCAGGGTCTGCGCCTGCCCGGCGCCGGCAGCGATGCCGCTCGCCAGCTTCTCGATACGCGGGTGCACCGCCAGCGCCGCCACGCCCTGGCGGTAGTGCTGAAGGGTCGGCGCATTGAGCAACACCTGCGGCGAAGAGCCCGCTACCGTCGCGCACAGCGCCGACTTAAAGCGTTCCAGCCCGGCGCCGCGCAGCGCCAGAATCAACCCCGGACGGGTACAGAACTGGCCGCCGCCGAGGGTGAATGACGCCACCAGCTCGTTCGCCAGCGCCTCGGCCCGCGTCTGCAGCGCCTGCGGCAGAATAATCAATGGGTTAATCGCCGACATTTCAGCAAACAGCGGGATTGGCTGCGGGCGCTGCTGCGCCAGCTGATACAGCGCCTTACCACCGGCCAGCGAACCGGTAAAGCCAACGGCCTGAATCGCCGGATGGCGGACCAATTCGGCGCCAATATCGGTCCCGAAAATCATATTGAATACGCCGCCGGGTAAACCGCACCGCACTACCGCCCGGACGATCGCTTCAGCGGTCAGCTCGGCAGTGGCCATATGGCCCGGATGGGCCTTCACCACTACCGGGCAGCCAGCCGCCAGCGCCGAGGCGGTATCGCCGCCGGCGGTGGAAAAGGCCAACGGAAAGTTGCTGGCGCCAAACACCGCCACCGGCCCTAACGCCTGCTGATACTGGCGCAGGTCCGGGCGCGGCAGCGGCTGACGGTCGGCTAAGGCGGTATCAATACGGGCGGCGAAGGTATCGCCGCGCTGAATCACGCCAGCAAACATTCTCAGCTGGCCGCTGGTGCGCGCCCGTTCACCCTGCAGCCGCGCCAGCGGCAGCGCGGTCTCCTGTCCGGCGAGTGCAAAAAACGCCTCGCCCAGCGTATCCAGTTCATCTGCAATGGCGTTGAGAAAGCGCGCCCGCTGCTGCGGCGTGGTTTGTGAATAGACGGCAAAGGCCTGCTGCGCGGCTTCTGCGGCCTGAGCGGCTTCCTCGCGTGAAGCCGGATAAAAGCGGTGGCCGGTGGCTTCGCCGTCCACCGCCCGTAGGCTCAATAGCGTCGCCTCACCGCTGGCAATGCGGCGTCCGGCAATAAACTGCCGTCCCGCCGTGGTCTGAGATGCATTCATATTGACTCCTGTGCTCAGAGGCCGACATCCGGCAGCGTCGGACGCGTCGCCAGCGCCTGTTCAACGATCGCCACCACCTGCTGGCGCGTTTCGCCTTCCAGCGCCAGACGCGGCGGACGGGTAATGGCGCTACCGCGGCCCAGCAACTCTTCACACAGCTTGATGCACTGCACCAGATCCGGACGCGCATCGAGATGCAGCAGCGGCATGAACCAGCGGTACAGCGCCATCGCCTCTTCGTAACGCTGCTGACGGGCGAGACGGAATAACGTTTCCCCTTCGCGCGGGAAGGCGTTGGACATCCCGGAGATCCAGCCTTCCGCGCCGACGGCGATGCTTTCCACCACCACGTCATCCAGCCCGGCAAACAGCACGAAGCGGTCGCCAACGGTGTTACGCAGGTCGATAAAGCGGCGGGTATCGCCGGAGGAGTCTTTAAAGCAGACGATGTTGTCGCAGTCGGTCAGGGTGGCGAGAATGTCCGGCGTCACGTCGTTTTTGTAAATCGGCGGGTTGTTGTAGACCATAATCGGCAGGTCGGTAGCGCTCGCCACGCTGCGGAAGTGGGCCGCGGTTTCATGCGGTTTTGAGGAGTAGACCAGCGCCGGCATCACCATGATCCCGTCGACGCCGACGCGCTCCGCCTCTTTCGCCATTTTCTGGGCAAAGGCGGTGGTGAACTCGGCCACCCCGGCGATGACCGGAATTTTGCCGCCGGCGGCATCCTTCGCCACCTCGATAATCTGCAGTTTTTCATCGGTGCTCAGCGAGGTGTTTTCACCGACGCTGCCGCACACCACCAGCCCGGAAACGCCATCTTTCA
Source organism: Klebsiella sp. 10982 (assembly GCF_048589245.1). Taxonomy (NCBI): domain Bacteria; kingdom Pseudomonadati; phylum Pseudomonadota; class Gammaproteobacteria; order Enterobacterales; family Enterobacteriaceae; genus Klebsiella; species Klebsiella sp. 10982. The sequence continues at coordinate 50,109 of NZ_JBMAXV010000035.1, read as the reverse complement.
CCAGGTTTTTCATCACCGCGTGAGTGGCGTCTAAATCGAGGGAGTAGTCGCTACGAAACTGCGTGCTGACCGCCGGGAATACGCCGCTCCAGTGAATCGCTTTTTTGCTCATGCTCGGTTCCTTGTCGTCATTTTGTTAAGTCGAAGTGAATGAATGGTGAATATTCACTGACAGATTGACGTGTCGCGGAACCGGCGGCTTGTCGGTTTTCCCTCAATACGATGACGAAATTAGCACAGTCGGCAAAAGTGTGAGCCAGCGTTTATCCGAGCAGCGTGAGGCGAAAATCGCGCGGCGTCGAGCCGGTCATCGCCTTGAACTGGCGGCTAAAAGCGCTGTGATCGGTATAGCCGCACTGCAGGGCGATATCGGTAATCGGCGTATCGCCGGCCAGCAGTTCGGTGGCTTTTTCCAGCCGCACTTTGTGGATCATCTGCCGCGGGGTGAGATGAAAGATCCGCTTGCAGTAGCGTTCGATCTGCGCAATCGACATCCCGCTTAAGGCGGTTAACTCTTCCATGGCGATCGGCCGGTGATAGTGGCGGCGGATATGATCGTCGACGATCGCCAGCCGCTGCCATGCCGGATGGCGGGCGTGGGCCTCCTGCAGATCGTGCGAGATCCCGGCCATGCCGATCACCTGGCCGCTGATATCGCGTAGCGCCAGTTTCTGCGTCAGGCACCAGCCGCGCTCGCGGCCGTTGTAGAGATGCATTTCCAGCTGATCGCGCAGGGTCACGCCTTCCCGTAGTACCCGAAGATCCTGCTCGGTGTAACCCTGGCCCAGCGCGGAAGGAAAGACATCGGCGGAGGTTTTGCCCAGCAGCGAGGAGACGCTTTTAAAACCACAGCGGCGGGCCAGCGTCAGGTTCGCCAACAAATAACGCGCCTGGCGATCTTTGATAAAAAAGACCACATTAGGAATGGCATTGAGCAGGGGCGCAATCAGCGCCAGCGCATTCAGCAGCGCCGGCATATTTTCCGGCCGCTGGCGCGCCAGCCCTTCGCAGATCTGGCTCAGCTCATCGACGGCCAGCTCAGGTTGGTTAACCGCGCGCGGCGGCGCCGCATCAGAAACACCGATCATAAGGCCTCCTCATGGTAAGTGACCGAAGGATATTTATTCACTTTCCGTTAACACCACAAGCAGCAAGCGCTGGATTTGCGATCCTGGATCCGCTTTACGCCTTCCCCTAATTTAGCCACTGGCGCAATGGTCACTTTCGGTTTACCACAGCATTAAGCAAATGATTAATAAGAAATAACTATGTGAAATAGAAATATACTGCGCTCAGTACTATGCAGATTTCGTCATTTTCTCTGACGAAAGCGCTCAAGCAGGCCGGGAAAGGTTGCGCCAGCATGATGAAACATGTTGTTAACTTCCGGAGAGTCTGATGACCGCGCCACGCCCCCCTGTTACGCTGAGAGCTATCGATTCACATACCGGCGGCGAACCGACCCGCCTGATCGTTGACGGCTTCCCTGACCTCGGCGACGGCAGCATGGCGGAGCGCCGCGACCGCTTCGCCCGCGACTTCGACCATTGGCGTCAGGCGGCCATTCTTGAACCGCGCGGCAATGACGTACTGGTCGGCGCGCTGCTGTGCAAACCGGTCTCGGCGGCGGCTACCGCTGGGGTGATTTTCTTCAACAACGCCGGTTTTCTGAATATGTGCGGCCACGGCACCATCGGGCTTATCGCCTCGCTGGCCTGGCTTGGGCGTATCAAGCCTGGCGTACATCTGATTGAAACGCCGGTCGGCGACGTAAGCGCCACGTTGCACGACGATGGCAGCGTATCGGTGCAAAACGTCCCGGCCCGTCGCTGGAAAAAACAGATCCGCGTTGAAACCGCGCTGGGTCCCGTCATCGGCGATATTGCCTGGGGCGGTAACTGGTTTTTCCTGATTAACGACCACCCGTTCGCCATTACCCCCGAACAAATTCCACAGCTCACCGACTACGCCTGGGCAGTGCGCGAGGGGCTGGAAGCCGCGGGGATCTGCGGCGACGACGGCGGCGTTATCGACCATATCGAACTCTTCGCCGATGACGATACCGCCGACAGCCGCAGCTTCGTACTCTGCCCGGGAAAGGCCTGGGATCGCTCGCCGTGCGGTACCGGCACCAGCGCCAAGCTGGCCTGTCTGGCGCAGGATGGCAAGCTGCAGCCGGGGGAAATATGGCGTCAGGCCAGCATCATCGGCAGCCAGTTTACCGCCAGCTACCAGCGCACCGCGGAAGGCATCATCCCCACGATCCGCGGCGAAGCCTGGATCTGCGGCGATAACCAATTGATCCTCAACCCTGACGATCCCTTCTGCTGGGGGATCGCGCCGTGAAGCAGTGCGACGTCATCGTGATCGGCGCCGGGATCATCGGCGCCGCCTGCGCGTGGCAGCTGGCGAAGCGGGGGCAAAGCGTGACGCTTATCGATAACGGTCAGCCCGGCGCCACGGCGGCCGGTATGGGTCATCTGGTGTGCATGGATGATGACCCCGCCGAGCTTGCCTTGTCGGCGTGGTCGCTGGAACGCTGGCGCGCTATCACGCCGCGGATGCCCGACAATTGCGCCTGGCGCGGCTGCGGCACGCTGTGGCTGGCGGAAAGCGAAGAAGAGATGACCGTCGCCGACGACAAACAGCGGCGGATGGCCGGCCATCAGGTGCACAGCGAACTCCAGACTCCGCAGCAGATCGCCGGGCGCGAGCCGCTGCTGCGCGGCGGGCTGGCCGGCGGGCTGTGGGTGCCGGGCGATGGCATCGTCTACGCGCCGAACGTCGCCCGCTGGTTGATTACCGATGCCGGAGACCATCTTACCTGCCTGCGCGATAGCGTACAGACGATTGACGAGCCGCAGGTGCTGCTCGCCAGCGGCCAACGGCTACAGGCGCGAGCGATCGTGGTGGCCTGCGGCCTTGAAGCCAATGTGCTGTTAGCGGAAAACTGGCTGCGACCGAAAAAAGGCCAACTGGCGATTACCGATCGCTATCGGCCGCTAGTGCAGCACCAGCTGGTTGAACTGGGCTACGGCGCCAGCGCCCACGGCGGCGGCACCTCAGTGGCGTTTAACCTTCAGCCGCGGCCCACCGGCCAGCTGCTGATTGGCTCTTCGCGTCAGTTTGATAACCGCGAGCGCGAGTTGGATCTGCCCCTGCTGGCGCAGATGCTCGATCGCGCCCGCCATTTCGTGCCGGCGCTGGCGACGTTGAATATCATCCGCTGCTGGAGCGGCCTGCGCGCCGCCTCGCAGGATGGCAACCCGCTGATCGGCCCGCACCCCGCTCGCCGTGGCGTATGGTTAGCGCTGGGCCATGAAGGGCTGGGCGTCACCACCGCGCCGGCCACGGCCGAACTGCTGGCGGCGCAGATCCTCGATGAACGCAGCTCACTGGCGCCCGACGCCTGGCTCCCGGTACGTTTGTGTCAACAGGAGGCGATTGCATGAAGGCCACTCTCAACATCACCGTCGATGGCCAGCCTCTGACGGTGCCGGAAGGGATCAGCGTGGCGGCGGCGCTGGCGTTGACCGGCGACCCCACCACCCGCCAGGCGGTTAACGGCGAGCTCCGCGCGCCGTTTTGCGGCATGGGCGTCTGCCAGGAGTGCCGGATCGCCGTCGATGGCCTACGGGTGCTGGCCTGCCAGACCCTGTGCCGGGCCGGTATGCAAATAGAAAGGAGCCGCGATGAACACGCTGCGCTGTGACATTTTAATCCTCGGCGCCGGCCCCGCCGGCATGGCGGCCGCACTCTCCGCCGCCGCCTGCGATAAACAGGTCATCATCCTCGACGATAACCCCGCCCCTGGCGGACAAATCTGGCGCGCGGGTCCGCAGGCGACGCTGCCCGCCCTGGCCCGGCGCTATCGCGACGCCGTCGCCGCGTCTGCCGCCATCCGGGTAGTGAACGGCGCGCGGCTGATTGCCCGCCCTTCCGCGCACAGCGTGCTGTTTGAAACCGCCGACGGCGGCGGCGTGGTTTACTGGCAGAAACTGATCCTCTGCTGCGGCGCGCGCGAGCTGTCGCTGCCCTTTCCCGGCTGGACCTTACCCGGCGTGACCGGCGCGGGCGGCCTGCAGGCGCAAATCAAACAGGGCCTGACGCTGAAAGGTGAAAAGGTGGTGATTGCCGGCAGCGGTCCGCTACTGCTGGCGGTGGCGGAGACGGTGAACAAGGCCGGAGGCGACGTGACGAATATCATTGAGCAAGCGCCGCTCCCGGCGCTGCTGCGCTTCGCCAGCGGTCTGTGGCGCTGGCCGCAGAAGCTGCGCCAGTTAGCGACGCTGGCCCCGAAAGGCTATCTGAGCGGCGCGCAGGCGATCCGCGCTCACGGTACAACGCGGCTGGAAGCCGTTACGCTTCGCCAGCGCGGCGTCGAGCGGACTATCGCCTGCGATCGGCTGGCTATCGGCTACGGGCTGATACCCAATATCGAGACGGCGCTGCTGTTCGGCTGCGCCACGGCGCAGGAGGCGATACAGGTTAACCGCTGGCAGCAGACCAGCATCGCGGATATCTACGCCGCCGGCGAGTGCACCGGTTTCGGCGGTAGCGAACTGGCGTTGGCGGAGGGCGAAATCGCCGGTTTTGCCGCCGCCGGGGCCAGCCATCAAGCGCAGGCGTTATTTGCCCGTCGCGCCCGCTGGCAGCGTTTCGCCGCAGCAATCAACCGTACCTTCCGGCTGAGGGAGTCCTTGAAAAACGCCGCAACGCCGGAGAGCCTGCTGTGCCGCTGCGAAGATGTGCGCTGCGGCGACGTTGACGCCGCCGGGGGCTGGCCGCAGGCCAAACTCACCCAGCGCTGCGGAATGGGCGCCTGTCAGGGGCGCACCTGCGCCGCCAGCGCCCGCTGGTTGTACGGCTGGCCGCTGCCGCAGCCGAGAGAACCGCTGGCCCCCGCCCGCGCGGAAACGCTTATTGCCCTCGCCCCGCCGAGCGCCGAGCCGTAACCGCTACTCTTCTTCATCACCGCGCGCGGCAGGGACGCCAAGCGCAATAAACTCCTCCAACAGCGTGGTCAGCTGGCGCATCTTTTCCGTGGTGAACTGGGCCTCCAGCAGGCGATAGGTTTCTTCCACCTCCGCCTGAGCGCTTTCGTACAGCGCGGTACCGGCAGGCGTCAGCGAAACGTACAGTTTGCGCTGATCGTTAACCGGCTTTAAGCGCAGCACCAGCCCATCCCGCTCCATGCGGGTCAAAATCCCGGTCAGGCTGGGGCGCAGGATACAGGCGCGAAAGGCCAGATCGTGAAAATCCATCGACGGGTGTTCGGCAAGAATACGTACGATCCGCCACTGCTGCTCGGTGAGATTGTGCCGTTTGACGATCGGCCGAAAGTAGGCCATCGCCGCCTCACGCGCCTGCAACAAGGCAATGGTTAATGAATCATGCATAGTATCCCCTCTACAGCCTCATCCAAAACTTATTAACAACTTAATAATTAGCTTTAATCCTGCCATGTACAACCGGTTTCTGCACCTGAAAAGTACCAGCCTCTTCCTGAAAAACAGTCAACTCATTGATTAAAAACCAATAAGTTATTGATGTGTAAATATTGTGTTAATCAGATCACAAAACATTCACTTCCAGTTGCTAAACCTCGACGCAAAGCATAAAAGATGATCATTAACATATTAATGAAATCCCTTCGAATCCGAAATCAGTACCAGAGGAGTGGTGAATGAAAGGTACCATCTTCGCCGTTGCGCTCAATCATCGCAGCCAGCTCGACGCCTGGCGCGAAGCGTTTCAACAGGCCCCCTACAAGACGCCGCCGAAAACCGCGGTCTGGTTCATCAAACCCCGTAATACCGTGATTGGCGACGGCGAAGCCATTCCCCATCCGCAGGGCGAGACCGTACAAAGCGGCGCGACGGTGGCGCTGATTGTCGGCAAAACCGCGCGTAAAGTGGCGGCAGAAGAGGCGGCGAACTATATCGCCGGCTACGCGCTGGCTAACGACGTTAGCCTGCCGGAAGAGAGTTTTTATCGCCCGGCGATCAAGGCCAAATGCCGCGATGGCTTCTGCCCCATCGGCGCGCTGTCGGCGGTGCGCAACGTCGATAACCTGACCATCATCACCGAAATCAACGGCCGCGAGGCGGATAGCTGGCATACCGGCGATCTGCAGCGTAACGCCGCGCAGCTGCTTAGCGCCTTAAGCGAGTTCGCTACCCTCAATCCCGGCGACGCGATCCTTATCGGCACGCCCCACTCCCGCGTCACGCTGCGCCCCGGCGACCGCGTACGTATTCTCGCCGACGGTTTCCCGGCGCTCGAAAACCCGGTTGTCGCAGAAGGAGAGCTGGCATGAAACAGGCACGCATTGAATGGCAAGGACAGGTACGCGACGTGCTGGTCGATGAACGCGACCAGGTGCGCCTGCCCGATGGCACGGTATTGAAAGAAGGTGAATTCCGCTGGCTGCCGCCCGCCGACGGCACGCTGTTCGCGCTGGGGCTCAACTACGCCGACCACGCCAGCGAGCTGGAGTTTAAACCGCCAACCGAGCCATTGGTGTTCATCAAAGCGCCGAACACCTTTATTGGCCACCAGCAGCAGTCGGTACGCCCGGATAACGTCGAATACATGCACTACGAAGCCGAACTGGTGGTGGTGATCGGGAAAACCGCGCGCCGCGTCAGCGAAGCCGAGGCCATGTACTATGTCGCTGGCTATACCCTGTGCAACGACTACGCGATCCGCGACTATCTGGAAAACTACTACCGCCCGAACCTGCGGGTAAAAAGCCGCGACACCCTGACGCCGATCGGCCCGTGGATCGTCGCCAAAGAGGCGATCCCGGATCCGCATAATCTGGCCCTGCGTACCTGGGTCAACGGCGAACTGCGCCAGCAGGGCACCACCGCCGATCTGATCTTCAGCATCCCGTTCCTCATCGCTTATTTAAGCGAATTTATGACCCTGCAACCGGGCGACATGATCGCCACCGGCACGCCGAAAGGGCTATCCGATGTGGTGCCGGGCGATGAGGTGATCGTTGAAGTCGAGGGCGTGGGCCGCCTGGTCAACCATATCATCAGCCAGCAAGCGTATGAGGAGACACTGTCATGAAAAAGATTAACCATTGGATCAACGGTAAAAACGTTGCCGGCGCAGACTATTTTCATACCACCAACCCGGCCACCGGCGAGGTACTGGCTGAAGTCGCCTCCGGCGGCGAAGCCGAAATCAACCAGGCGGTAGCGGCGGCGAAAGAGGCCTTCCCGAAGTGGGCTAACCTGCCGATGAAAGAGCGCGCGCGCCTGATGCGCCGCCTGGGCGATCTGATCGATCAGAACGTCCCGGAGATCGCGGCGATGGAAACTGCCGATACCGGCCTGCCTATCCACCAGACCAAAAACGTGCTGATCCCGCGCGCCTCACACAATTTCGAATTTTTCGCCGAAGTATGCCAGCAGATGAACGGCAAGACCTATCCGGTCGACGACAAGATGCTCAACTACACCCTCGTGCAGCCGGTTGGCGTCTGCGCGCTGGTGTCGCCGTGGAACGTGCCGTTTATGACCGCCACCTGGAAGGTGGCGCCGTGCCTGGCGCTGGGCAATACCGCGGTGCTGAAAATGTCCGAGCTGTCGCCGCTGACCGCCGATCGTCTGGGCGAACTGGCGCTGGAAGCCGGGATCCCGGCTGGCGTGCTCAACGTGGTGCAGGGCTATGGCGCCACCGCTGGCGACGCGCTGGTACGCCATCATGATGTGCGCGCCGTCTCCTTCACCGGCGGCACCGCCACCGGCCGCAACATTATGAAAAACGCCGGCCTGAAAAAGTACTCCATGGAGCTGGGCGGAAAATCGCCGGTGCTGATTTTTGAAGACGCCGATATTGAGCGGGCGCTCGACGCCGCGCTGTTCACCATTTTCTCGATCAACGGCGAACGCTGCACCGCCGGTTCACGCATTTTCATTCAGCAGAGTATTTATCCGGAGTTCGTCAAGCGCTTCGCCGAGCGCGCCAACCGCCTGCGCGTAGGCGATCCGACCGATCCGAATACCCAGGTCGGCGCGCTGATTAGCAAGCAGCACTGGGAGAAAGTGTCCGGCTACATTCGCCTCGGTATCGAAGAGGGCGCCACCCTGCTGGCCGGCGGCGCGGATAAACCGTCCGACCTGCCGGCGCATCTGAAAGCCGGCAACTTCCTGCGCCCGACGGTACTGGCGGATGTCGACAACCGCATGCGCGTCGCCCAGGAAGAGATTTTTGGCCCGGTCGCCTGCCTGCTGCCGTTCAAAGACGAAGCGGAAGGGCTGCGCCTGGCGAACGATGTGGAATACGGCCTGGCGTCGTATATCTGGACCCAGGACGTCAGCAAAGTGCTGCGTCTGGCGCGCGGTATTGAAGCCGGGATGGTGTTCGTCAACACCCAGAACGTGCGCGACCTGCGTCAGCCGTTCGGCGGCGTGAAGGCCTCCGGCACCGGCCGCGAAGGCGGCGAGTACAGCTTTGAAGTGTTCGCCGAAATGAAAAACGTCTGCATCTCGATGGGCGACCATCCGATCCCGAAATGGGGAGTCTGATATGGGTAAGTTAGCGTTAGCAGCAAAAATCACTCACGTGCCGTCGATGTATCTGTCTGAGCTGCCGGGGAAAAACCACGGCTGCCGCCAGGGCGCGATCGACGGGCATAAAGAAATTGGCAAGCGCTGCCGTGAAATGGGCGTCGATACCATCATCGTGTTCGACACCCACTGGCTGGTCAACAGCGCCTATCACATCAACTGCGCCGACCATTTTCAGGGCGTCTACACCAGTAACGAACTGCCGCATTTTATTCGCGACATGACCTACGACTACGACGGCAACCCGGAGCTGGGCCAGCTTATCGCCGACGAGGCCGTAAAGCTCGGCGTACGCGCCAAAGCACACAATATTCCGAGCCTGAAGCTGGAGTACGGCACCCTGGTGCCGATGCGCTACATGAACAGCGATAAGCACTTCAAGGTGGTGTCCATTTCCGCGTTTTGTACCGTTCACGACTTTGCCGACAGCCGCAGGCTGGGCGAGGCCATCCTCAAAGCCATTGAGAAATATGACGGCACCGTAGCGGTGCTGGCCAGCGGTTCGCTGTCGCACCGCTTTATCGATGACCAGCGCGCCGAAGAGGGCATGAACAGCTACACCCGCGAGTTTGATCATCAGATGGATGAGCGCGTGGTGAAACTGTGGCGGGAGGGCAAATTCAAAGAGTTCTGCACCATGCTGCCGGAGTACGCCGACTACTGCTACGGCGAAGGCAACATGCACGACACGGTGATGCTGCTCGGTCTGCTGGGTTGGGATAAATACGACGGCAAGGTGGAGTTTATCACCGAGCTATTCGCCAGCTCCGGTACCGGCCAGGTTAACGCCGTGTTCCCGCTGCCGGCGCAGGCGTAAGGAGGCCCCATGCCGCATTTTATCGCCGAGTGTACCGACAATATCCGTGAACAGGCCGATCTGCCAGGGCTGTTCGCCAAAGTCAACGAGGCGCTGGCCGCCACCGGCATCTTTCCGATTGGCGGCATTCGTAGCCGCGCCCACTGGCTCGATACCTGGCAGATGGCCGACGGCAAGCAGGATTACGCCTTCGTGCATATGACCCTGAAAATCGGCGCCGGGCGCAGTCTGGAGAGCCGTCAGGACGTGGGAGATATGCTGTTCGCGCTGATCAAAGCCCATTTTGCCGCGCTAATGGAGAGCCGCTATCTGGCGCTGTCGTTCGCCATGGAAGAGCTCGACCCGACGCTGAACTACAAACAGAACAACGTGCACGCGTTATTTAAATAATGTGCAAATTGCCCGGTGGCGCTGCGCTTACCGGGCCTACAACGGCCATGAATTTGTAGGCCGGATAAGCGAAGCGCCATCCGGCAATGCAATGCCATAGGAATCACTATGCTCGATAAACAGACCCGCACCCTGATTGCCCAGCGGCTGAACCAGGCCGAAAAACAGCGTGAACAGATCCGCGCGATCTCGCTGGATTATCCGTCGATCACCATTGAGGACGCCTACGCCGTCCAGCGCGAGTGGGTCGAAATGAAGATCGCCGAAGGCCGCGCGCTCAAAGGCCACAAGATCGGCCTGACCTCTAAAGCGATGCAGGCCAGCTCGCAGATCAGCGAGCCGGACTACGGCGCGCTGCTCGACGATATGTTCTTCCACGACGGCAGCGATATTCCCACCGACCGCTTTATCGTGCCGCGCATCGAAGTCGAGCTGGCCTTCGTGCTGGCCAAACCGCTGCGCGGCCCGAACTGTACGCTGTTTGATGTCTACAACGCCACCGACTACGTTATCCCGGCGCTGGAGCTCATCGATGCGCGTTGCCACAACATCGACCCGGAAACCCAGCGTCCGCGCAAAGTGTTCGACACTATCTCCGACAACGCCGCCAACGCCGGGGTGATCCTCGGCGGCCGGCCGATTAAACCGGACGAGCTCGACCTGCGCTGGATCTCCGCCCTGCTGTATCGCAACGGCGTGATTGAAGAGACCGGCGTCGCCGCGGGCGTACTCAATCATCCGGCCAACGGCGTGGCGTGGCTGGCCAACAAACTGGCGCCGTACGATGTCCAGCTCGAAGCCGGGCAAATTATCCTCGGCGGCTCCTTCACCCGCCCGGTCCCGGCGCGCAAGGGCGATACCTTCCACGTCGACTACGGCAACATGGGCGCCATCAGCTGCCGCTTTGTTTGAGGAGAGCAACATGAACAACGCATTTAAAGAGGCGCTCAAGGCCGGCCGTCCGCAAATCGGCCTGTGGCTTGGGCTGTGCAGCAGCTACAGCGCCGAACTGCTGGCCGGCGCGGGCTTCGACTGGCTGCTGATCGACGGCGAACACGCGCCCAACAACGTACAAACGGTGCTGACCCAGTTGCAGGCCATTGCGCCCTACCCCAGCCAGCCGGTAGTGCGTCCGTCGTGGAACGATCCCGTACAAATTAAACAACTGCTGGATGTCGGCGCGCAAACTATGCTGGTGCCGATGGTGCAGAATGCCGAAGAAGCGCGGCTGGCGGTAAGCGCCACCCGCTACCCGCCTGCCGGCATCCGCGGAGTCGGCAGCGCGCTGGCCCGCGCCTCACGCTGGAATCGCATTCCGGATTATATCCACCGGGCCAATGACGCCATGTGCGTACTGGTACAGATTGAGACCCGCGAAGCGCTGAAAAATTTGCCGCAGATCCTCGATGTCGACGGGGTGGACGGCGTGTTTATCGGCCCGGCGGATCTCAGCGCCGATATGGGCCACGGCGGCAACCCACAACACCCGGAAGTGCAGGCCGCCATTGAAGATGCCATCCAGCAAATCCGCCAGGCCGGAAAGGCGCCGGGGATCCTGATGGCCAATGAACAGCTGGCGAAACGCTATCTCGAACTGGGCGCGCTGTTCGTCGCCGTCGGCGTCGATACCACCCTGCTGGCCCGCGGCGCAGAAGCGCTGGCGGCACGGTTTGGCGCAGAGAGAACCTCTCTCGGTTCGTCCGGCGTGTATTAATGCCGGATAGCGCTACGCTCACCCGGCCTGGAGCAGCAGCGAATCGCAAACCCGGTAAACGCAGCGCCACCGGGCAACCCGCAGTACCCGACAAAATTCCCATTAGAGGAAAATAATAATGAGCGATACATCACCTGCCATCCCGGAAAAGTTCGATCCGGCGAACCAGCACAAACAGCTGACGGCACAGCAGCAGTCGGTTATCAACAAGCTCTTCCGCCGTCTGATCGTATTTTTATTCGTCCTGTTTATCTTTTCGTTTTTAGACCGGATCAATATCGGCTTTGCCGGATTAACCATGGGGCAGGATCTGGGCCTCAACGCCACCATGTTTGGCCTGGCCACCACCCTGTTTTACGCCACCTACGTCATTTTTGGCATTCCCAGCAACGTAATGCTCAGCATCGTCGGCGCACGACGCTGGATCGCCACCATCATGGTGCTGTGGGGCATCGCCTCTACCGCCACCATGTTCGCCACCGGGCCGAAAAGTCTCTATGTCCTGCGCATGCTGGTGGGGATCACCGAGGCCGGTTTCCTGCCGGGTATCCTGCTGTACCTGACCTACTGGTTCCCGGCCTTTTTCCGCGCCCGCGCTAACGCGTTGTTTATGATTGCGATGCCGGTAACCACCGCGCTGGGATCGATCGTCTCCGGCTATATCTTGTCCCTCGATGGTCTGCTGAACCTGCACGGCTGGCAGTGGCTGTTCCTGCTGGAAGGCTTCCCGTCGGTGCTGCTCGGCATTATGGTCTGGTTCTGGCTGGATGATTCGCCGTCGAAGGCCAGGTGGCTGACGGCGGAGGACAAAAAATGTCTGCAGGAGATGATGGATAACGATCGCCTGACCCTGGTGCAGCCGGAAGGGGCGATCAGCCATCACGCCATGCAGCAGCGCAGCCTGTGGCGCGAAGTCTTTACTCCGATCGTGCTGATGTACACCCTCGCCTACTTCTGCCTGACCAATACGCTCAGCGCGATCAGCATCTGGACGCCGCAGATCCTCAAAAGCTTTAACGAAAGCAGCAGCAATATCACCATCGGCCTGCTGGCGGCGATCCCGCAGATTTGTACCATTCTCGGGATGATCTACTGGAGCCGCCACTCCGATAAGCACCAGGAGCGGAAGCATCATACCGCCCTGCCGTTCCTGTTCGCCGCCGCGGGCTGGCTGCTGGCATCAGCTACCGATCATAACCTGATCCAGTTGCTCGGGATCGTAATGGCCTCCACCGGATCGTTTAGCGCTATGGCTATTTTCTGGACCACGCCGGATCAGTCCATCAGCCTGCGTGCCCGGGCGATCGGTATCGCGGTGATCAACGCCACCGGCAATATCGGATCGGCGCTCAGTCCCTTTATGATCGGCTGGCTGAAGGATATTACCGGCAGCTTCAGCAGCGGGCTGTGGTTCGTCGCCGCACTGCTGGTGATTGGCGCGGTGATCATCTGGGCGATTCCGATGAAGGGCTCGCGCCCTCGCGCGACGCCATAAGGAGCCACTATGTGCCAAAGCCCAATCGCCAATATCGATATCAATAAAGAGTACGACGAGAGTCTGGGCACCGAAGAGGTGCACTATCAGTCGTTCTCCCGCATGGCGGCCTTTTTTGGCCGTGACATGCAGGCGCATCGCCACGACCGCTATTTCCAGATGCACTACCTTGATACCGGGCAGATTGAGCTGCAGCTCGATGATCATCGCTATTCGGTGCAGGCGCCGCTGTTTGTGATAACGCCGCCCTCGGTGCCGCATGCCTTTATTACAGAGTCCGATAGCGATGGTCACGTGTTGACGGTGCACGAAGAACTTATCTGGCCGCTGCTGGAGGTGCTTTATCCCGGCACGCGGGAGACCTTCGGCCTGCCGGGGATCTGCCTGTCGCTGGCGGATAAACCCGACGAGCTGGCGGCGCTGGCGCACTACTGGCAGCTGATTCGTCGGGAGTCCACCGCCCAGCTGCCGGGGCGGGAGCATACCCTGGCGCTGCTGGCGCAGGCGGTCTTTACCCTGCTGCTGCGTAATGCCAGGCTCGACGATCACGCCGCCAGCGGGATGCGCGGCGAGCTGAAATTATTCCAGCGCTTTAACCAGATGATCGATAGCCACTTTCATCAACACTGGACGGTACCGGATTACGCCAGGGAGCTGCATCTGACCGAATCGCGGTTGACCGATATCTGTCGCCGCTTCGCTAACCGTTCGCCGAAGCGGCTGATATTCGACCGCCAGCTGCGCGAGGCAAAGCGGCTGCTGCTGTTCTCCGATAGCGCGGTCAATGAGATAGCCTGGCAACTGGGGTTTAAAGATCCCGCCTATTTCGCGCGCTTTTTTAGCCGCCAGGTCGGCTGCTCGCCCAGCAGCTACCGGGCGCAAAAAGTACCGGTGTCGTAATCCCCCGGCGGCGCGGCGCTTACGGGGCTGCGGTCCACAGGGCGGCTCAGCGCCGCGTTGCCCGCCAAACGCTGCCGAGATCACAAAATTCACTCCCACCTGAAAAGTACCCGTCGTTGTCGCAAACGTCCCTTCACGGCAAGCGCAATAACCGCTTCAATTGAACAACAAAAACAAAACATAAATTTAACATCGCATTCCGATTAATACTGAAGAGGTCACCTATGAAACCTGAAGATTTCCGCGCCGACGCGAAACGCCCGTTAACCGGTGAAGAGTATTTAAAAAGCCTGCAGGATGGCCGCGAAATTTATATTTACGGCGAGCGCGTGAAGGATGTCACCACCCACCCGGCTTTCCGTAATGCCGCGGCTTCTGTCGCTCAGCTGTACGATGCGCTGCACAAACCAGAAATGCAGGATTCCCTGTGCTGGGGCACCGATACCGGCAGCGGCGGCTACACCCATAAATTCTTCCGCGTGGCGAAAAGCGCCGACGATCTGCGCCAGCAGCGCGACGCCATCGCCGAGTGGTCGCGCTTAAGCTACGGCTGGATGGGCCGCACCCCGGACTACAAAGCCGCCTTCGGCTGCGCGCTGGGCGCCAACCCGGCGTTTTACGGCCAGTTCGAGCAGAACGCCCGCAACTGGTACACCCGCATTCAGGAAACCGGTCTGTACTTTAACCACGCGATCGTCAACCCGCCGATCGACCGCCACAAGCCGGCCGATGAAGTGAAGGACGTCTACATCAAGCTGGAAAAAGAGACCGATGCCGGGATCATCGTTAGCGGCGCGAAAGTGGTCGCCACCAACTCGGCGCTGACCCACTACAACATGATCGGCTTCGGCTCAGCGCAGGTGATGGGCGAGAACCCGGACTTCGCGCTGATGTTCGTCGCGCCGATGGATGCCGAAGGCGTCAAGCTTATCTCCCGCGCCTCCTATGAGATGGTCGCCGGTGCGACCGGCTCGCCGTACGACTATCCGCTTTCCAGCCGTTTCGACGAGAACGATGCGATTCTGGTGATGGATAAGGTGCTGATCCCCTGGGAGAACGTGCTGATTTATCGCGACTTTGACCGCTGCCGCCGCTGGACCATGGAAGGCGGTTTCGCCCGCATGTACCCGCTGCAGGCCTGCGTGCGCCTGGCGGTCAAACTGGACTTTATCACCGCCCTGCTGAAGCGCTCTCTGGAATGTACCGGCACCCTCGAATTCCGCGGCGTGCAGGCCGACCTTGGCGAAGTGGTGGCGTGGCGCAACATGTTCTGGGCGTTAAGCGATTCTATGTGCTCGGAAGCGACGCCGTGGGTCAACGGCGCATGGCTGCCGGATCACGCCGCGCTGCAGACCTATCGCGTGATGGCGCCGATGGCCTACGCCAAGATCAAGAACATCATCGAGCGTAACGTCACCAGCGGCCTGATTTATCTGCCGTCCAGCGCCCGCGATCTGAACAACCCGCAGATCGACCAGTATCTGGCGAAGTACGTGCGCGGCTCCAACGGTATGGATCACGTTGAACGTATCAAGATCCTCAAACTGATGTGGGACGCGATCGGCAGCGAATTCGGCGGCCGTCATGAACTGTATGAAATCAACTACTCCGGTAGCCAGGATGAAATTCGCCTGCAGTGTCTGCGCCAGGCGCAGAGCTCCGGCAATATGGACAAAATGATGGCGATGGTTGACCGCTGCCTGTCCGAGTACGACCAGAACGGCTGGACGGTGCCGCATCTGCACAATAACGCTGATATCAACATGTTGGATAAGCTGCTGAAGTAATTCACAGCGGGAGGTCAGAATGCAATTAGATGAACAACGCCTGCGTTTTCGCGATGCCATGGCCAGCCTGTCGGCGGCGGTTAACGTTGTCACCACCGCAGGCGAAGCCGGCCGCTGCGGCATTACCGCCACGGCGGTTTGCTCGGTGACGGATACGCCGCCATCGGTAATGGTTTGTATCAACGCCAACAGCGCGATGAACCCAGTCTTTCAGGGCAACGGCAAGTTGTGCATCAACGTGCTGAACCACGAGCAGGAAATCATGGCCCGTCATTTCGCCGGGATGACCGGGGTGACGATGGAAGAGCGGTTTGCCCTCAGCGGCTGGCAGCAGGGCGCGCTCGGGCAGCCGGTGCTGAAAGGCTCGCTGGCCAGCCTCGAAGGCGAGATAAGCCAGGTGCAAACCATTGGTACCCACCTGGTGTATCTGGTGGAGATCCGCAATATTACCCTGAGCCCGCAAGGGCACGGCCTGATTTACTTTAAACGCCGTTTCCACCCGGTGATGATGGAAATGGAAGTCGCGGTGTAATGGCCTCGTCTGCTCCTCTCCGCCCGGGGAGGAGCCTTATTTTTCATGACCCTCTTCCCGGCCATAATACCCTGTGATCTCAATCACATAATCTCGAGCTGCTCACTTTGCCATCCACCGCTTACCCCTTCCAGTAACCGCTTAACCCCCTATACAACCACTCACCCATTTACCCAACTTTACGCGCGCGCTGTTCTGGCAAGATCGAAGGCAGCCTAGCTAATCAATACCTCCATCAACCCTAACTTAAAACCAGACGGCTTCGGCCAATTATTCATCTAATTAACGCCAGGTTTTACTATGGATACCAAAAAACTATTCAAGCACATACCCTGGGTGATTCTGGGAATCATCGGGGCATTTTGCCTCTCAGTCGTCGCCCTGCGCCGCGGTGAGCACGTCAGTGCCCTGTGGATCGTGGTGGCGTCAGTTTCCGTGTACCTTGTCGCCTATCGTTATTACAGCCTGTACATCGCGCAGAAGGTGATGAAGCTTGACCCAACGCGCTCCACGCCGGCGGTCATTAATAACGATGGCCTGAACTACGTGCCAACCAACCGCTACGTGCTGTTTGGCCACCACTTCGCCGCTATCGCCGGCGCCGGCCCGCTGGTTGGCCCGGTACTGGCCGCGCAGATGGGCTATCTGCCGGGCACCCTGTGGCTGCTGGCCGGCGTGGTGCTGGCGGGCGCGGTACAGGACTTCATGGTGCTGTTTATCTCCTCGCGGCGCAACGGCGCCTCGCTGGGCGAGATGATTAAACAGGAAATGGGGCCGGTTCCGGGCTCTATCGCCCTGTTCGGCTGCTTCCTGATTATGATCATCATCCTCGCGGTGCTGGCGCTCATCGTGGTGAAAGCGCTGGCGGAAAGTCCGTGGGGCGTGTTTACCGTCTGCTCGACGGTGCCTATCGCGCTGTTTATGGGGATCTACATGCGCTTCCTGCGCCCTGGCCGCGTCGGTGAAGTGTCGGTTATCGGTATCGTGCTGCTGGTGGCCTCTATCTGGTTCGGCGGCGTGATTGCCCATGACCCGTACTGGGGCCCGGCGCTGACCTTTAAAGACACCACCATCACCTTTACCCTGATTGGCTACGCGTTTATCTCCGCGCTGCTGCCGGTATGGCTGATTCTGGCGCCGCGTGACTATCTGGCCACCTTCCTGAAAATCGGCGTAATCGTCGGCCTGGCGCTGGGGATCGTTATCCTCAACCCGGACCTGAAAATGCCGGCAGTGACCCAGTACATTGATGGTACCGGCCCGCTGTGGAAAGGCGCGCTGTTCCCGTTCCTGTTTATCACCATCGCCTGCGGCGCGGTCTCCGGCTTCCACGCGCTGATCGCCTCCGGCACCACGCCGAAGCTGCTGGCCAACGAAACCGACGCCCGCTTTATCGGCTATGGCGCGATGCTGATGGAGTCGTTCGTCGCCATCATGGCGCTGGTCGCGGCCTCGATTATCGAACCGGGTCTCTACTTCGCGATGAATACCCCGCCGGCGGGCCTTGGCATCGTCATGCCGAACCTGCACGAAATGGGCGGTGAAAACGCGGCGATGATCGCTGCGCAGCTGAAAGAAGTGACCGTCCACGCGGCGGCGACCGTCAGCTCCTGGGGCTTCGTGATTTCACCTGAGCAGATCCTGCAGACGGCGAAAGATATCGGCGAACCTTCCGTACTGAACCGCGCCGGCGGCGCGCCGACGCTGGCCGTCGGTATCGCTCACGTGTTCCACAAAATCATCCCGATGGCAGATATGGGCTTCTGGTACCACTTCGGTATCCTGTTTGAAGCGCTGTTTATCCTCACCGCGCTGGATGCCGGTACCCGCGCAGGCCGCTTTATGCTGCAGGATCTGTTGGGTAACTTCGTGCCGTTCCTCAAAAAAACCGACTCGCTGGTCGCCGGTATTATCGGTACCGCCGGCTGCGTCGGCCTGTGGGGCTACCTGCTGTATCAGGGCGTGGTCGACCCGCTGGGCGGCGTGAAGAGCCTGTGGCCGCTGTTCGGTATTTCTAACCAGATGCTGGCCGCGGTGGCGCTGGTGCTCGGCACGGTGGTACTGATCAAAATGCAGCGCACCAAATATATCTGGGTTACCGTTATTCCAGCTGCGTGGCTGCTGCTGTGCACCACCTGGGCGCTGGGTCTGAAACTGTTCAGCACCAACCCGCAGATGGAAGGCTTCTTCTTTATGGCTCAGCAGTATAAAGAGAAGATTGCCGCCGGCGGCGAGCTGACCGCGCAGCAGGTCGCCAACATGAACCATATCGTGGTTAACAACTACACCAACGCCGGCCTGAGCATCCTGTTCCTGGTGGTGGTGTACAGCATCATCTTCTACGGCATCAAAACCTGGCTCAATGTCCGCAACAATAAGGTGCGCACCGACAAAGAGACTCCGTACGTGCCGGTACCAGAAGGCGGCGTGAAAACCTCGTCACATCATTAACCCTGATGCCGGATAGCGCTACGCTTATCCGGCCTACCAAAAGCGCATTAACGTAGGCCGGATATGGCGCTAGCCGCCATCCGGCTTTATTCGTTATCTGGAACTCACAATGTTTGGTAACTTAGGTCAGGCAAAAAAATATCTCGGTCAGGCGGCGAAAATGCTGATCGGCATTCCGGATTACGACAACTACGTCACCCATATGCAAACCAACCATCCGGATCAGCCGTACATGACTTATGAAGAATTCTTCCGCGAACGCCAGCAGGCCCGCTACGGCGGTGACGGCAAAGGCGGCGTACGCTGCTGTTAATGGAGGCAATAATGGCACCGATTGCAGTCACCCTACTCACCGGTTTTCTTGGCGCGGGAAAAACCACCCTGCTGCGCCATATCCTGAATGAGCAGCACGGTTTCAAAATTGCCGTGATTGAAAACGAATTTGGCGAAGTGTCCGTTGACGATCAGCTGATCGGCGACCGCGCCACGCAGATTAAAACCCTGACCAACGGCTGCATCTGCTGTACGCGCTCCAACGAACTGGAAGACGCCCTGCTCGATCTCCTCGATAGCCGCGATCGCGGCGAAATCGAGTTTGACCGGCTGGTGATTGAATGCACCGGCATGGCCGACCCGGGGCCGATTATTCAAACCTTTTTCTCCCACGAGGTGCTTTGTGAACGCTATCTGCTGGATGGCGTGATCGCCCTGGTCGACGCCGTCCATGCCGACCAGCAGATGGATCAGTTCACCATCGCCCAGTCGCAGGTCGGCTATGCGGACCGCATTCTGCTTACCAAAACCGATGTTGCCGGCGACACCGAAACGCTGCGCGAACGGCTGGCGCGCATCAACGCGCGAGCGCCAATTTATACCGTCATCCACGGCGATATCGATTTAAGCCAGCTCTTTAATACCAGCGGTTTTATGCTGGAAGAGAAGGTTGTCAGCGCAACACCGCGTTTTCATTTTGTGGCAGAAAAGCAGAACGACGTCTCGTCGATTGTGGTCGAGCTCGACTATCCGGTGGATATCAGTGAAGTGTCACGGGTGATGGAAAACCTGCTGCTCTCCTTCGCCGAGCAACTGATGCGCTATAAAGGCATGCTGTGGATCGATGGCGAGCCGAATCGCCTGCTGTTCCAGGGCGTGCAGCGCCTCTACAGCGCCGACTGGGACCGCCCGTGGGGCGATGAAACACCGCACAGCACGCTGGTGTTTATCGGCATTCAGCTACCTGAGGAAGAAATCCGTGCGGCGTTTGCCGGGTTACGACGCTAACCTGCTCGCCTGTTCGCCTGCGCGCTACAGCGCAGGCACCGTTCTCTCCCCTGCTCGTCGTCAAAGACAGGGGACAAAACATCGGCAACGCGTCGAGAAATGTAAATCAACGTTTTTATAAGTAACAGCCGAAATACTTTTGGAAATAATAAGAAACCAAATGAATAGGATCCTTAATAATTAATGCCCGCCCTGTTCAGTTTCTGTTTAACCCACCCATTAAACCTCGGCTAAACAGGCCAAAGTTGATGATTGACCTCGCCGTAACCCAACGTCTTTACAACATTTTCAAAACACCTTCTCGACAAAAACAGCATATAAAATCGACGTGAGTCACATTTGCAGAGGTAAACATCGCTTGTTAAGGTGCCCTCAGACAAACTTATTGACGAGGAGTAAACCATGAAAAAGCGTAATATCCTTATTCTTGCAGCCCTGACCGCGGTCTCTGGTTCCGCCATGGCAGTGGGTTTTACCGTTGAACAGGGTAAAAACTTCACCAACCTGAATATGGAAATGGGTAAATCCTCATCCGGCCTGTATGCCGAAAGCCACTGGCTGAAAAATACCGATGATGGTAGCCAGACCGGCGGCGTTGGCGCAGGCTACAACCTGGAAGTCGGCCCGGTGATGCTCAATGCCGGTGCGAAAGCCATCTACCTGGGGCCGAAAAAAGGTGATAACGGCGTTGCATTCCCGGTCGGCGGCGGAGTGAACGTGGCCCTGACCGACAGCATCCACGTGTTTGGCGAAGGGTATGTCGCGCCGGATGGCCTGAACAACAGCGTGAAAAACTATGTTGAAGCGAACGGCGGCGTGAGCTGGTCTCCGATTGGTCCTGTGACGTTGAAAGTGGGTTACCGCCATGTGAGCGTTGACGGTAAAGAGGGTCGCCCGAACCACACCCTGATTGATGGCGCCTATGTGGGCGGCGGAGTCACCTTCTGATTATGGTCAACGCCCCCGCGATAAGGTTAAGGTGCGCTGAGCATTAGCCATAAAAAAACCTGCCGAATGGCAGGTTTTTTTATGGCCGGATCATAGGCTTAGCGGCGCACCACCACCAGCTTCTGGTTCACAAACTCTTTGATGCCGAGATCGGAGAGCTCCCGTCCGTAACCGGAACGCTTGACGCCGCCAAACGGCAGCTCTGGCGCGGTATCGGTGAGCCAGTTGATATAGACCATTCCGGTTTCAATGGCGGAGGCCATCCGTTTGGCGCGTTCGATATCCTGACTGAAGACCGCGCCGCCCAGACCATAGTGGGAATCATTGGCCAGCTGGATTGCCTCCTCGTCATTTTTCACCACGTAAATCTGCGCTACCGGGCCAAAGAACTCCTCGAAGTACGCCGGGTTGTCACGGGTGATACCGGTCAGGATGGTGGGTTCAAAGAAGTTACCGTCCCGGGCCACCGCTTTGCCGCCCAGATGCAGCTTAGCGCCATTTTTCACCGCCTCGTCCACCTGTTTGCTTAAGGTGTCCAGCGCATCTTTGGAAGAGAGTGGCCCCAGCGTGGTGCTTTCATCCAGCGGATCGCCAATTTTCACCTGGCGAAACGCCTCGCTAAATTTCGCCAGGAACGACTCAGCGATATTTTCGTGCAGGATAAAACGCTTGGCGGCGGTACATACCTGGCCGGCGTTATTCAGCCGCGCCTGGACGCCGATTTTCACCGCGCGCTCCAGGTCGGCATCGTCCAGCACCACAAACACATCGTTGCCACCCAGTTCCAGGGTCGATTTCTTAATATGCTTCGCCGCCTGCGCCGCCACTACGCTGCCGGCTTTCTCCGACCCGGTTAGCGCCGCACCCTGCACGCGATCGTCGGCGATAATGTTCGCCACCTGATCCTGAGAAATAAACAGGTTGGTCCACGCCCCTTCCGGTGCGCCGGCCTCACGCACCAGATGGGCAAAGGTTTCCGCGCAGTGCGGCACAATGCTGGCGTGTTTGGCGATAACCGGGTTACCGGCCGCCAGGTTTGGCGCCAGGACGCGCATCAGCTGGTAATAGGGGAAGTTCCACGGCTCCACCGCCAGTAAGACGCCAATGGGATGGTGCTCAACCCAGGCTTCACCCAGTTCGGAGGGGTATTTTACCGGCGCCAGGAATGATTTGGCGTTATCGGCGTAATAGCGGGCGATCTGCGCGCAAAGTTTCACTTCGCCGCGGCTCTGCTTAATGAGTTTCCCCATCTCCTGGCTGGCGATTTTTGCCAGCTCCTCCGCCCGGCTGTCGATCAGATCAGCCAGCTTATGCAGTACCGCCAGCCGCGGTTCAATATCGCCTTTTGCCCAGGCAGAATGATAGAGCGCATCCGCCTGCTGCAGCGCCGCCTCCACGTCCGCGTCGCTGTGCGCCGGGTACGTTTTAATAAGCTGATTGTTCGCAGGATTCACCGTCTGATAGGCCATATCGCATGTCTCCTTGTTATCGCTATTAAGGCAGTCAAAAATGCCGCTAAGGATATTAAGGGTAGTCGAGATGGCTGGCGATGCGGGTAAAGTTAGGTATATCCGGAATATTCCATAAAGAGGCTAACCGGGACTACCGTCAGGCCATCCCGGCGTTATTAATGCGCCAGCGCGGCGATCTCATCGGCGGCCAGGCCGGTGATTTTCGCTACCGTCTCGCGGGGGATACCGTCGTCCAGCATCCTCTGTGCAATACGCAGCGCCTCGGCATGCTGTCCTTCTTGCCGGCCTTCCCGTTTGCCTTTTCTGCGGCCCACTTCCTGTAATCTTTCGGCGATGGTCATTAAGCTCTCCCTGTGCTGAGGAACCCGCTGCGCCACTTCGCGGATAAACCGGCCAAAGCGGCGCGCGTTGCCAGTCTGCAGCAGATAATTAAACAGCGTTTTTAGCTGTCTGTCATTAGCGTCCCCGTTAAGTAAAATCGTCGTCAGTTGCTCAACAATGTTCATTAAATCGCGCTGGCGAATATGCTTCTGTATCAGCTCAAGTAACGCCACGCGCCGATGGCTAACAATCTCCTCGTCAGGGATCACCGTGATATCCACCAGCGGAAAGGGCGATGCATAAAGCTCCCGCGCCAGCGGCGGATCGGTAAAGCAGTCCAGCCAGTTGAGCGACCACGGATAGGGCGTGGTCGCTCCATGGTAAAACAGCATCGGCACCACCAGCGGTAGTTTTGTATGACCGCCATCCAGATGACGCTGCATCGCGGCGATGGCGTAGCGCATCAGGCGAAAGGCCATCTGCGCGTCCGGCGAGCTTTGATGTTCGATAACCACATAAACGTAGCCTTCGCCCGATGCGGTTTTAAGTGACCACAGCACATCGGAGTACCAGGCGCGCAGGCTCTCCTCGATAAAGCTTGCCGATTCCAGCTGTAAGGTATCGAGGTCGCAGCGCTGACGCAGCGCAGGCGGTAAATGGATCGCCAGGAAATCACGCGCGGTGTCGGCCTGGGTAAGAAACTGTTTAAACACCGCATCATGCGGCGTCGAGGTGGTGCCCTTTGCCATCGGCTCGTCCCTGCCTGCTTATCCTGCAGGGACTCTACGCCCTCAGAATGGCTCTGACACCCGGGCAATACAACCTTTACGCGCCGCCGCGAAAATAGATTTACCCGGACTGCAAGCGCATTATCTTTTTTCGAGGCTATACGCAAATCCAGGCGGGCGACAGCCTCTGCGCAGCATGCTATAAACGACGTATCCCTTCAGCAAAGGCCGAAGCAGTGAACCATACACGAGATATTCCCCAAACCTTCTGGCGAGACGATCGTCTGCCGTGGCTGGAGCTGCGCAGCACCTGGCGCAGCCGCCAGGCCTACAAGCGCCACAGCCATCCCCAGCTTTCCGTAGGGGCGATCGTCGACGGCGAAACGCGCTGCCTGTGCAATGGTGAAGAATATCTCCTGCAGCCCGGGGATCTGATCGTGATCCCGCCGCAGGCGCCCCATAGCTGTAATCCGCTGCACGGCAGGCCGCGGAGCTATCATATGCTGTACCTGGAGACGGCGTGGTGCCATGCGCAGCGCCCGGATATTCTCCACAACGCCACTCTCGCGACATCGCAGCCGCTGCAGCGAGATGAGGAACTCTTTACCCGCTATCAGCATATCGTGGCCTTGATGGCACAGGGCGAGATTGCGCAACTCCCCGCTCTGGTGGCGCAATTGTTGCAATCTTTGCCGCTATACGCCGCTGCACCACCAACACGCCATCCCGCCAGCGCCCTGCTGTTTCAGCGCCTGGCAAACACGCTGCCGACACCGCCGTCGCTGGATAAGCTGGCCTACGACAGCGCGCTTCGCAAAGAGACCGTTATCCGCGCCGTAAAACAGGATACCGGCCTGACGCCTGCCAGTTTGATCAACATGGCGCGCATCGAATATGCGAAAACGCGCTTACGCGCCGGGGACCCTATTGCCGACGTCGGCTATCAGGCCGGATTTGCCGACCAGAGCCATTTTCATAAAACCTTTGTCAGCTATACCGCCGCCACGCCGCGGCAGTATGCGCAACGCAGATCAATATCCGACAATAAGTAATTTTTCACCAGGCGTAAGGTGGCCTCAGCACCATTATCGAGGCCACTATGCATACCTTATCGACGCTCTTTCCCTCTGCCTTCCCGGCGTTAGCCCTGTCCCACTTTGTCGCCCTGCTCAGCCCGGGCCCCGATTTTTTCCTGCTGGTCGGCTACGCCGTGCGCTACCGGATCCGCGGCAGCATCGGACTGTGTCTCGGCATCGCCGCCGGCAATGCGCTGTACATTGTGCTCGCCATCGTCGGCTGGGGGCTTTTGCGGCAGGCACCGCTGCTGTTTTTACTCATCGAACTGTTGGGGGCGGGCTATCTATTGTGGATTGGCAGCCTGCTGATACGCAGCCGCCCCGCGGCGCTGGCGGTGGAAAGCGTGCGCGCATCGCGACCAGGGATCGGCAAGCAACTGCTGCTTGGACTGGGGTCATCGCTGCTCAACCCGAAGAACGCGCTGTTTTATCTGGCGCTGATGACCTCCCTGCTCGGGCCGGCGGTCACGCTGCTTCAGCAAACGGTGAGCGGGCTGTGGATGGTCAGCGTGGTATTCCTCTGGGATTTCCTGCTGGTCAGCGCAATTGCGCTGCCGCAGGTACAGCGCCGCCTGAGCGCCATCGTCTGGCGGGTCGAGCGGGCGGCAGGGGCGATCCTGATGCTCTTCGGTCTGTGGATTATCTGGCGATTTTTGCACGACCTCGCCGTCAGGCTATATGCTTAAGCTTATGGAAAAACTCGCTGAACTGAAACGCGCCAAACTGCTGGCGCTGTCGCTGCTGCTGATTGCAGCCGCCATTTTTATCACTACCCTCGTGCTACCACCGTCGCCCTGGGTCGGTGCGCTAAAAGCTATTTCCGAAGCGGCGATGGTCGGGGCGCTGGCCGACTGGTTTGCGGTAGTGGCTCTGTTTCGTCGTATTCCGTTGCCGTTTGTCGCCCGTCATACGGCAATTATTCCGCGCAATAAGGATCGTATTGCCGATAATCTCGGTCATTTCGTACAGGAAAAATTCCTCGATACCCCGTCGCTGGTCGCGCTGATCCGCCGCTACCAACCGGCGCTGATGCTCGGCAACTGGTTCAGCCAGCCGGAGAACGCCCGGCGTGTTGGCCAGCACCTGCTGCAGGTGATGAGCGGTTTTCTCGAACTGACCGATGACGCGCGCATTCAACGTCTGCTGCGTCGGGCGGTGCATAAGGCAATCGATAAGGTCGACCTGACGCAGACCAGCGCCATGA
Organism: Klebsiella sp. 10982; assembly: GCF_048589245.1. NCBI lineage: Bacteria > Pseudomonadati > Pseudomonadota > Gammaproteobacteria > Enterobacterales > Enterobacteriaceae > Klebsiella > Klebsiella sp. 10982. The sequence goes on along the minus strand of NZ_JBMAXV010000035.1, from coordinate 24,408 downwards.
TGCTGGAGGGACTGACCCGCGACAATCGCCATCAAAAGCTGCTGGATTCGTTGATAAACCAGCTGATCGCTCTACTGCAGCGCGACAACTCCCGCGCCTTTATCGCCCGCGGCATCGTGCACTGGCTGGAGACCGAACACCCGCTGAAGGCCAAACTGCTACCCACCGAGTGGCTCGGCGAGCACAGCGCCGAGATGGTCACCGACGCGGTAAATACCCTGCTGGACGAGGTGACTCACGACCGCACGCATCAGATTCGTCAGGCCTTCGACCGCGCGACGCAAAAACTTATCGATAACCTGAAATCCGACCCGGAGATGGCGCAGAAGGCCGAGAATATTAAAGCCTGGTTGAAAAACGATGAAACCTTTAACCACTACCTTGGCGAGGTATGGGGCGACCTGCGCAGTTGGGTAAAAAACGATATCAGCAGCGACGATTCGCGCATCAAGCAACGCATCGCCGAGGCCGGGCAGTGGTTCGGCGAAACCTTACTCCGCGACGACGCCCTGCGCGAATCGCTCAACGAACACCTGGAACAGGCGGCGCACCGGGTGGCGCCGGAGTTCGCCGCCTTCCTCACCCGCCATATCAGCGACACGGTGAAGAGCTGGGACGCCCGCGATATGTCGCGGCAGATCGAACTCAATATTGGTAAAGATCTGCAGTTTATTCGCATCAATGGCACCCTGGTAGGGGGAACCATCGGCCTGTTGTTGTGGCTGTTCTCGCAGATCCCTTCGCTGCTGCAACTGCATATTGGTTAGCAATGATACTATCCGAACAATAGCGCTGATAAATATTCCACAGGGAGGGCGAAATGATGCACCGGATTTCCCACTGGCTGACCCGCCACGCCGCCGCGCTGTTCTTCCCGGCAGCGCTAATCCTGTATGATTTTTCCGCCTATCTCACCACCGACCTGATCCAGCCGGGGATCCTGCACGTGGTGCGCGATTTCAATGCTGATGTGGCGCTGGCTCCGGCCTCGGTAAGCCTGTATATGGCCGGCGGCATGGCGCTGCAGTGGCTGCTGGGGCCGCTCTCTGACCGGATAGGACGGCGTCCGGTGCTGCTCACCGGCGCGCTGATTTTCACCCTCGCATGCCTGGCGACCCTGTTCACCACCTCCATGACCCAGTTTCTGATTGCCCGCTTCGTGCAGGGCACCAGCATCTGCTTTATCGCCACCGTCGGCTACGTCACCGTGCAGGAGGCCTTTGAGGAAAAAAGGTCGATCAGGCTGATGGCGGTGATCACCTCCGTCGTGCTGGTGGCGCCGATCGTCGGCCCGCTCTCCGGCGCGGCGCTGATGCATTTCATCCACTGGAAAGCGCTGTTCGGTATTATCGCCGCCATGGGGCTGGTGGCCTGGCTTGGCCTGCTGTTGACCATGCCGGAGACGGTGCGCCGCGGCGATGTACCGTTCAGCCCGCTCGGCGTGCTACGCGATTTTCGCAACGTCTTCCGTAACCGCATCTTTTTGCTCGGCGCCGCCACGCTGTCGCTGAGCTATATTCCGCTGATGAGCTGGGTGGCGGTCTCGCCGGTGATTTTAATGGACGCCGGCGGACTGACCACCAGCGAGTTCGCCTGGAGCCAGGTGCCGGTCTTCAGCGCCGTCATCATCGCCAACCTGTCGGTGGCGCGCTGGGTAAAAGACCCTACCCGTCCGCGCTTTGTCCTCAGCGCGGTCCCGGTGCAGATGCTCGGCCTGGCCATCCTGATCGTTGGCAATCTGGTGTGGCCGCATGTCTGGTTGTGGTCGGTGCTCGGCACCTGCTTCTACGCCTTCGGCATTGGGCTGATTTTCCCGACGCTGTTTCGCTTTACCCTCTTTTCCAACGACCTGCCGAAAGGCACAGTCTCCGCCTCGCTGAATATCGTGATCCTCAGCGTCAGCGCCTTATCGATTGAAGGCGCGCGCTGGCTGTGGTTCCATGGCGGCAGACTCCCCTTCCACCTGCTGGCGGTAGCCGCCGGGATTATCGCCGCCTGCAGCCTGGCCGGGCTGTTACGCCACCAGCGCCAGCGTGGGCAAGGGGTCATCGAAGCCCGGCAGTCGTGAGACCTTTTACGGAGAAAGCCCTATCATGAACGATATTGAACTCAGCCCGGCGCAGCGCGACCTGCTGCGCGACAAGCTCAGCAAGTACTGCGAAGAGACCTTCAACCTCGAGCTGGAGCAGTTTGACGCCGAATTTTTCGTCGACTTTATCGCCAAAGAGCTGGGTCCACTGTTTTACAACGCCGGCATCGAAGAGGCCATCCGCACCCATCTGGCATGGAGCGAACGTATCCAGGAAGAGATGGATTTGAAAAAGGTCTATTAACACCGCGCACAGACGCAGGAGATCAATAAAACCCTGCAAACACCATGGCTATAATGGCGACTCTTTCAGCATCTCCCGTGTACGGGGAAGGAAAATCATGTCGCTTATCACCGATCTACCCGCCATTTTCGACCAGTTCTCGGCAGCTCGCCAGAAGGGCTTTCTCACCGTCATGGATCTTAAAGAGCAGAACGTGCCGCTGGTGGGCACTTACTGCACCTTTATGCCCCAGGAGATCGCCATGGCGGCGGGCGCCGTTGTCGTCTCGCTGTGCTCCACCTCCGATGAAACCATTGAGGAAGCGGAAAAAGATCTCCCGCGCAACCTTTGCCCGCTCATCAAAAGCAGCTACGGCTTCGGCAAAACCGATAAATGCCCCTACTTTTATTTCTCTGACCTGGTGGTCGGGGAAACCACCTGCGACGGCAAAAAGAAGATGTACGAGTACATGGCCGAGTTCAAGGCGGTCCACGTCATGCAGTTGCCGAACAGCGCCCACGATGCCGCCTCGCGCGCACTGTGGAAAGCGGAGATCCTGCGCCTGCAGCAGGTAATTGAAGCCCGGTTTGGCGCGCCGATTAGCGAGGCGGCGCTGCGTGAAGCCATCGTGCTGAAAAATCGCGAGCGCCGGGCGCTGGCCCACTTCTATCGTCTCGGTCAGCTCAATCCGCCAGCGCTCAGCGGCAGCGACATCCTGAAAGTGGTGTACGGCGCCACCTTCCGTTTCGACAAAACCGCTCTGATTGATGAACTTCATGCCATGGCGGAGCGCGTCCATCAGGAGTGGCAGCAGGGTAAACGGCTGGAATCACGTCCACGGATCCTGATCACCGGCTGCCCGATCGGCGGCGCGGCGGAGAAAGTGGTTCGCGCCATCGAGGAAAATGGCGGCTGGGTGGTCGGCTATGAGAACTGCACCGGCGCGAAAGCGACCGAGCGCTGCGTGGCGGAAGAGGGCGACGTCTACGACGCCTTAACCGATAAATATCTTGCCATCGGCTGCTCCTGTATTTCCCCCAACGACCAGCGTCTGCAGTTGTTGAGCCAGATGGTGGAGGAGTATCAAGCCGACGGCGTGATCGACGTCATTCTGCAGGCCTGTCATACCTATGCCGTGGAATCGCTGGCGATTAAACGCCATCTGCGCCAGCAGCACGATCTTCCTTACATGGCGATTGAAACTGACTATTCGACAGCAGACCTCGGCCAGCTCAGCACCCGCGTCGCCGCCTTTATCGAAATGCTGTAAGGAGCTCGCGTGAACTATACGGTTGGCATTGATTCTGGCTCTACCGCCACGAAAGGCATCCTGCTGGCGGACGGCGTCATCGTCCGCCGTTTCCTCTGCCCCACCCCCTTTCGCCCCGCCGACGCCATCCATGAGGCCTGGGAGACACTGCGCGCTGGTCTCACGGAGACGCCCTTTTTAACCCTCACCGGCTATGGCCGCCAGCTGGTGGATTTCGCCGATAAGCAGGTGACGGAGATTTCCTGCCACGGCCTCGGCGCTCGCCTGCTGGCGCCGGAAACCCGCACGGTGATTGACATCGGCGGCCAGGACAGCAAAGTCATCCAGCTGGACGCCGGGGGCAACCTCAGCGACTTTCTGATGAATGACAAATGCGCCGCCGGCACCGGGCGCTTTCTGGAGGTGATTTCCCGAACCCTCGGCGCCAGCGTCGAACAACTGGACGCCATCACCGACGGCGTCGCGCCGCATGCGATTACCAGCATGTGCACGGTGTTTGCCGAATCGGAGGTCATCAGCCTGCGATCGGCGGGGGTCGCGCCGGAGGCGATTCTGGCGGGGGTGATTAACGCCATGGCCCGGCGCAGCGCGAACTTTATTGGCCGCTTAGCGGCGCAGGGGCCGCTGCTGTTTACCGGCGGCGTCAGCCACTGCGCCACCTTTGCCCGCATGCTGGAAAGCCATGTCGGCATGGCGGTGACGACCCATCCCGACGCTCAGTTCGCCGGGGCGATCGGCGCGGCGCTGATCGGCCAGCGCCAGCGGAGGCGCGGATGACAACCTTCCTGTTTTTATTTCATTCCACGGTGGGGGTGGTGCGAATGCGCAAAGCCCTGCAGGCGGCGGGAATGTCCTTCGAGGTGAAGGATATTCCCCGCCAGCTGCGCAGCGGCTGCGGGCTGTGCATTCTGCTGGAGGGGACGGAAGACGCAGCGCGAAGCTGGATCCTGCCGAAGCTGACGGCGGCGCTGTATCAGCAGGACGGGGAAGCATGGCGCTGTGTGGCTACCTTCCCGCAGGCGGATTAATCGGTTATGACAAAGCGCGTCGCCGCAAAGCAGTTCAGCAGACGATGCATGAGAAAGACCAGGGTTAGCGTCACCACCAGCGAGACCGTCACCGAGGTGATACGGTACAGGTCGCTGAATACCAGATCCTGATACGGATGCAGGTTCTGGCCGAACATAATGCCGATGGTGGTGATGCTGGCGAAGCCGACCCCGGCGCCCACTTTTTCCATCACGTGCAGGCGGGCGCTGAAGGCCAGTCCGAGACCAATCAGCGGCATCATCAGGATCATGTGGTTGCTGAAATCATAGATAATCAGCTGCACCACCAGTATATAGAGACAGGCCAGCACCACCCCTACAACGCGCCAGATCGAGCTGATCACCGCCCCGCGATAATGCATCGGAAACAGGATCAGGATCCCGGCCATCAGCGCCGACAGCGAGTCGCTAAGATCGCAGACCTGAAACACCACGAAAATCATCGTCGCCACCGTGCCGGAAAGCAGCGACTCGTGGCGAATGCGGGCGGCATCTTTTTCAATCCGTGGCGGCGGCTTGCGCGGCTCGACGTCCGGAATGAGATAGTGGAGCAGCGCGCTCAGCGCTACCGCCAGCACGCAGGCTTCCATGTTAGAGAACATCAGGGTGTGCCAGTTGCTGGTGGGATAGCTCATAAAGTTGAGCATCGTGCTCTGGCACACTACCCCCATCGACCCCAGCAGGAACAGCGGCCCCTGGCTCATAAAGCGGAAACGCATCACGTACAGGGCAAACACCACCAGGGTCATGATCACCGGCCATTGCGACAGATAGCCGACAATAAGCACCATTTCGACGCAATTCACCGCCGCGCTGAACACAAACTGGCGGGCGACGTGGCGGTTAAACATCGGCACTAGCGACATCAGCATCAGCGGGTAAACCACGAAAAACACACCGTACTGGACGTCGTAGAAAGTGGAGATGCTGAGCGCAATAGTTCCGGCCACGGCGACACGCACCGTCTGGCGAAAATCATTCGCCGTGTAGACGATATTGCCGTGCGGCGTAAAGACATGCGCCAGGGTATTAATAGACATAGTGCAACCAGCTCACCAGGTGGATCTGCAGGCCGGCAAAGGTACGGGCGAAAGGTCCTTCGCTATTGTACAACTGCACCGTGGCGCGGGCGCCGGTCGGCAGTGGTTTCTCCAGCGGCTGATCCAGCGCGACGTGAATGCGCATCCGCTGAGCGTCGCGCACCCAGCGGGTGGACTGTTCCGGCTGCGACAGCTGGCCGTTCACCGCCTCCTGCCCCGCCAGGATCCCGGCGTCGCTGCTGGTCACGTGCGCCGGGAAGACTTGACCCGGCAGGGCATCGAAGACCACCGCCGCATCGGTATTCACCGCGGTGTGGCGCAGACTCTTTTCACGGAAGTCGGCGACGATGTCAGTATTGTTGTTGACCAGCGCCAGCACAGCCGTCGCCGCGGTGGCGTAGATCCCCGGGTTCAGCTGCAGGTTGCTGACCATACCGTCAGTTTCTGCACGCACCTGGGTCCAGGCCAGGTTTAGCTGCGCCTCCTCCAGCGCGTTGCGGTATTTCTGCAGGGTGACATTGCGCTTATCGTCGCGCTCGCCGCGCTGGATCAGCAGGTTCTGGATCTGCGCATTCAGCGCCGAGACCGACTGCTCGCTGGTCTGCCAGGTGGTACGCACCTTATCGAGGTCGGACTGCGAGACGTTCTGCATGGTACTCAGGCGCTGGTAGCGATCGAGCGTGACCTTATCGTTACGCGCGGTGTACTGTGCGGTGCGCAGGTTGGCGCGGGCGGCGGCGATTTGCGCGTCCAGTTGCTGGTTGCTCAGTTTCGCCTGCTCAAGGGCGATTTGCGCCGCTTCAACTTTATTAATGAATGGCGTTGGGTCGAGTTCATACAACAGGTCGCCCTTTTTCACCTGGCTGTTATTGTGCACGTAAACGTGCGAGACATAGCCGGAGACCCGTGACGATACCGGTGTGACCACGCGCATGACGGTGGAATCCGGCGTCAGCGGGATCCAGATATCGGCAACGATAAACCAGGCGAATATTCCCAGAAAAGCGGCAATACTCACCCGTACCCAGCGGGCAAATTTTTGTTCAGGCGTCATCATAGTGTGTTAGATCTTGTTATCTTCTTCGCGGATATTCCGCAAACGGCAGGCGATTTGATTTAACGTGGCGCTGAAGGTGGCGAGGTCGGCTTCCGGGATAGTCTGAGTGACGCGCTCCTGATAGGTCTCGATCACGCAGCTCAGTTTTTCCAGAATTGCCCGACCCTCGGCGGTCAGCGCCAGCAGGCGAATGCGTTTGTCATATGGCGATGTGGAACGCACCAGATAGCCCTGCTTTTCCAGTAATGAGAGGGTGCGCATTAGCGGCGGCAGTTCAATGCCCTGCACCTCCGCCAGTTCGCTGACTGAGACATTGTCTCCCAGCTGATGCAGTTGCATCAGCACCGTCCAGCTGGACTGGGTGAGTCCGGTATCGGTGATAGCGGAGTCAATAATGGCGCGCCACTGGCGCACCACCATGGCCATTCTCATCCCCAACGGGCGGCGGGCAAACAGGTCGTCTTCAGTCACAGCTTTTCCTCTCATTGTTGAGAAGAAAATAATACTTATCAGGGTAAGTATCAAGAAACGGAAGGTCGTGCCGCATCAATTGATAAATTTCGTGAATGTATCCCGGCGGCGCCTGGCGATCACCGGGATAATGAAAAAAGGTTGTCTTGAAAACCGCACGTTTTAATTGATCTGATCCCGACGCAGACCGATGTCTTTCAGCTGATCGTCACTCATTCGCTGCAAAATTCTGCGCGTTTTCTCCTGAAGCCACCATTTTTTGACAAACCTCGCCAGCAGTACGAAACCGATAAACGGCTGTTTTGCCCTGTTCTCGTGAAATTCCATCCTCTACCTCCTCACCTTGCCAGAGGCTTTATCTTCACGGATCCAGGGGTAAATAATACAGATTCAAAAAATACTTTTCTTTAACATACAGATTAGCTAAAACGTACACCAGACCTCATTTTTCATGGCCATCTGTACTGGTTACTCCATCTGTATGGCGGAAATTAAGGATACAGTATGACCCGCTACCAACATCTCGCTACCCTGCTGGCTGAACGTATTGAACAGGGCCTGTATCGCCACGGCGAAAAACTACCCTCAGTGCGCAGCCTGAGCCAGGAACATGGCGTCAGCATCAGTACGGTCCAGCAGGCCTATCAGCTGCTTGAGCAGCAGCAGCTGATTGTGCCCCAGCCTCGGTCGGGCTATTTCGTCGCCCCCCGCAAGGCCCAGCCGCCGGTACCGCCGATGTCGCGCCCGGTGCAGCGGCCGGTGGAGATCACCCAGTGGGACCAGGTGCTGACCATGCTCGACGCCCGCTACGATAAAACGATCATCCCCTTCGGCGGCGGCTCACCGGACGTGACGCAGCCAAGCCTGAAGCCCATCTGGCGCGAACTGAGCCGGGCTATCCAGCATAACCTCAGCGAGGTGCTGAACTATGACGAGCTGGCCGGGCGCCGCGAGCTGCGCGAACAGATTGCCCGCCTGATGCTTGACGGTGGCTCGGTGGTAACAGCCGACGATCTGGTGCTTACCAGCGGCTGCCATAGCGCGCTGTCGCTGGCCCTGCTGTCGGTGTGCCAGCCAGGGGACATCATCGCCGTAGAATCCCCCTGCTACTACGGCACCATGCAGATGCTGCGCGGGCTGGGATTAAAAACCATTGAGATCCCCACCGATCCGGAAACCGGGATCAGCATTGAGGCCCTGGAGCTGGCGCTGGATCAGTGGCCGATCAAAGGGGTGATCCTGGTACCCAACTGCAATAACCCACTGGGCTTTATCATGCCGGACGCCCGTAAGCGCGCGGTGCTGAACCTGGCCCAGCGCTACGATATCGTGATTTTCGAGGATGATATTTACGGCGAGCTGGCTACCGAGTACCCGCGCCCGCGCACCATTCACTCCTGGGATATCGACGGCCGGGTGATGCTCTGCAGCTCTTTTACCAAAACCATCGCCCCCGGACTGCGTATCGGCTGGATAGCCCCCGGGCGCTACTACGACAAACTGCTACAAATGAAGTACGCCGCCAGCGGGACCAACGTCCCCTCCACCCAGCTGGCGGCCTGCAATTTTATTCGCGAAGGCCACTACCACCGCCACGTGCGGCGAATGCGACAGATCTATCAGCGCAATATCGAGATCTACACCTGCTGGCTGCGGGAATTTTTCCCGTGCGGGATCTGCGTCACCCGGCCGAAGGGCGGTTTCATGCTGTGGGTCGAACTCCCGGAGCAGGTAGATATGGTCTGCGTCGCCAAGCAGTTGTGCCGGCTGAAAATCCAGGTCGCGCCGGGCTCGCTGTTTTCCGCAGCGGGCAAGTATCGCAACTGCGTCAGAATCAACTGCGCCTTGCCGCCAACCGAAAAACATAAAGCGGTGATGGTGAAGCTGGGAGAAGCGGTGAAGGTGGCGATGGAGTGAAGTTTAACCTGTTCTCCCCGGTGGCGCTGCGCTTACCGGGGCTACGGGCTCCGAAAATACGCAGCGCCGCTACCAGGAACTATTTCTTATTTAGATCGCGAATCATCGCTTCTCTTAAAATCGCATTCAGTCGAGTTTGATAGCCTTTTCCTGGACGTTTGAGCCACTCCATGACATCGGCATCAATGCGCACCGAAGCCTGAGTTTTTAGCGGTCGGAAAAATTTACCGCGTACGGCATCTGACCATTGCGCATCGTCTGTCGCAGGGATATCGCTGTAATCGATGTCTTCGTCGGCTTTGCTCGCCAGCGCTTGGAGTTCGGCATCACGCTTAACGGTAAGCGCCGCCGTGTTGTCGCGTTTATGCTTAACCATGCTCATAACGATTCCTCTCTTTTCTGTCCGCCTTCCGGGCGCTGATAATACGAATAACCTCAGTTCCGCTTTCAAAACGAACCGAATGCGCCACCAGGATAACAAGGATCCCATATACAAGACCGATGGTTTGCCAGCGATATTCACCATTCTCAAACCGATCCTGGCGGGAAAGGTGCCTGGGATCGTCAAAGACTAACACCGCTTCTTCAAACCGGATTCCATGTTTTCGTAGATTACTTAATGCCTTGTTTGCATCCCATTCAAACTCCATTGGCATACTATTCATCCTTTTGTATATACAAAAAAGTATATACGATTATCCGGTGATAATAGTGACAGCGTTGGAAAAAACCTCACATTTTTAATAGGTAATTTGTAAAGGCATCGCATCGCCCCCGTGCCGCTACGCTAACCGGGGCTACGGGTGATCTAGCGTCTGCGAAGCACCTTCACTCATCAAAAAACACCATTCCCTTATACGGCTGTTCGCGGCAGGCGGCCAGCCGCTGGGCGAGACTACCGACGTGCAGCTCCAGCTTGTGGCCGTCAGGGTCGAGGAAGTAGTGCGAGGCGCCTTCGCTACGATTTAGCTTCCATACCGCCACGCCGACAACCTCCAGGCGGGCGGCAAAGCGGGCGAAATCCGCCTCGCTGATGCTAAACGCATAATGGGTGTAGTCGCTCTCCTCCGGCGGGGTAACGCGCCGCTGCGGATCCAGCGACAGGCACAGCCACAGATCGCCACAGGAAAGATAGGCGCCGCTGTCCCAGCGGGCGTGCAGCGTCATGCCCAGCAGCTGCTGATAAAACGCCACGCTCGGCGCCAGCTGGCTGACCGCCAGGGTCAGGTGATTGAGTCCACTCAGCATGTCTCTTCCTCCAGTGAATTCACAATGAACTGACGCAGCCACTGATGCGCCGGATCGCGGTGCCAGCGCTCGTGCCATAACATCAGCATCTCAAAGCCGGCAACCGCCAGCGGCGGCTCGACCACCACAAGCCCGCTCTGCCCGCGCACCAGCCGCTCCGGCAGCACCGCCACCAGATCGCTATTGCGCAGGGTCTCCAGCATAAACAGAAAATGTGGCACAGAAAGGACAACTCGCCGCGTCAGTCCGAGGGTCGCCAGCGCGCTATCGGTCGCCGCGCTGAATCCGCCCTCGTCCGGGGAGACAACGACTTGCTCCAGCTGACAAAACGTCTTCAGACTCAGGCCGTGCCGCAGCGCCGGATGCCCCGCCCTGCCCGCCAGCACATAGCGCTCGCGAAACAGCAGGCGCTGATGCAGCCCAGGAGGCGCCCCCTCGCGGGTATGGAAGAAGAGATCCACTTTATCGCTGGCCGCCTGCTGCTCCAGCCGCGCCGGCTGCAGTTCGAATACCGCCAGCCGACTGCCGGGAGAGGCCTGGCGTAACCCGCTCAGCATCGGCAGAAAGATCGCCGAAGCCATATAGTCCGTCGCCGCCACCCGCCAGGTCTCCGCCGCCGTTGCCGGCTCAAAGGGTGCCTGCGGTGCCACCGCCTGCTCCAGAGCCGTCAGCGCAGCGCGCAGCGGCTGGCGTATTTCATCGGCGCGGGCGGTGGGCTGCATGCCGCGCGGGCCCGGCATCAGCAGCGGGTCGGCAAAAATCTCCCGCAGCCTGGCGAGCTGAATACTCACCGAGGGCTGCGACAAATTCAGCCGCTGCGCCGCCCGGGTGACATTATTTTCACTGAGCAGCACATCCAGCGTGCGCAACAGATTGAGATCCAGACGATGTAAATTAATCACGACTATACCTGTGATTTAAGTAATTCATTTCTACTATAGCGCCAGCGTACTTACTCTGCAGCTCTCCATACGCCAGAGGTGATGTTATGAAAGTACTGCTGATTTACGCCCATCCGGAACCGCGCTCGCTCAATGGCGCGCTGAAAAATTTTGCCGTCCGCCATCTGCAGCAGGCCGGCCATGAAGTGCAGGTCTCCGATCTCTACGCTATGCGCTGGAAGGCCGGATATGACGCCGACGACAGCGGCGCCCCACCGGTCGGCGAGTTCTGGCGTCCGACCCTCGATTCAAAACAGGCCTTTGAACAAGGAACCCAAAGTGCGGATATCGCTGCCGAGCAGGCGAAGCTGCTGTGGGCCGATACGGTGATTTTCCAGTTTCCGCTGTGGTGGTTCTCGATGCCCGCCATCATGAAGGGCTGGATTGACCGGGTGTACGCCTGGGGCTTTGCCTATGGCGTCGGCGAGCACAGCGACCGCCACTGGGGCGATCGCTACGGGGAAGGCACCTTCGTCGGCAAACGGGCGATGCTGATCGTCACCGCCGGCGGCTGGGCGGAACACTATTCACCGCGTGGGATCAACGGCCCCATCGACGACATCCTGTTCCCCATTCAGCACGGCATGCTGTTCTATCCCGGCTTCGAGGTGCTCCCGCCGCTGGTGTTCTACCGCACGGACAAAACCGACGTCACGCAGTTCGCCGACCAATGCGCCGCCCTGGCCGAGCGGCTGGACAGGCTGTGGCAAACCGAGCCCATTCCATTCCGCCGGCAGAATCATGGCGATTATCTGATCCCGTCGCTGACGCTACGCCCGGAGCTGGCGCCGGGGCAAAGCGGTCTGGCGGTGCATTTGCGTAGCGAATAGCTGACTACCCCGTCTTCGCCCCCGAGGACGGGTCATTTACCCGGCTCTCTCCAGGCCCAGCATGCCTCGCGCCTGGATAAAGCACAGCAGCAGCGCGCCCCACAGCGCCATCGTCAGATAGGGGCTGATGCCGAGGATATTGAACCCACTCTCAATGATCTGCAGCAGGAACAGCGCGAGCACCATCCCGACGATGCGCCCGCTACCGCCATCCGGATTCACGCCGCCGAGCACCGCCGCGAGGATCGACACCAGCAAATACGATTCTCCATAAGACGCTTTGGCTGAATTCAGCTTCGATATCATCAGAAACGCCGCCACCGCACAGAGCAGGGCCGAGATGACATAGACCCACATTAACACCCGTCGGGTATTGATCCCGGAATAATGGGTCGCCCGCTCGTTGGATCCGATCAACATGATCGCCCGACCCAGCGGGCTTTTCTCCAGCAGCACCCACAGCCCAACCGCCACCACCGCAAAAAGCCACATTGGCAGCGGAATACCGAACCACTGAGCGTGATTCAGCCACAGCACCCACTGCGGATAGTTAGCGATAGCGCTGCCGCCGGTGATCAGAATATTGATCCCCTTGAGCAGGGTCATCATGCCAAGGGTAGCCAGGATCGGCGAAACGCGGATCCCGGCAATCAGTATCCCGTTGCACAGACCAATGATCATCGCCGCCCCTCCGCCGGCCAGCAGCGTCGCCAGCGCGGTGGCGCCCCCCGGCGGATAGCTCGTCGCCACCCAGGCCATCACCAGCGAACAGGCGTTGGCCGTCGCGATAATTGACAGATTAATGCCGCCGCAAAGCATGGTCATGGCCATTGCCAGCGCCAGGATCCCCAGCACCGGCATTTGCGAGGCAATCGACTGGAAATTGCTGACAGACCAGAAGATGTTTGGCATGGCGATGCTAAAGGCGATAACCGTCAGCAGCAGCAGGCCGATCAGGTAAAACTCAACGTTGTTGCGCCACGATTTTTTCATAACAAGCTCCGGTTCTGATGCTGGCTCCATGCCGTTACGCTGATGCTGACGACGATGATCGCCCCGGTGATCAGGGTCTGCCAGTAGGAGGAAACCCCCAGCAGATTCAGGCCGTTCTGCATCACCGCCAGTAAAATCACCCCCAGCAGCGTACCGGTGAGGGTTCCGCGCCCGCCAATCAGGCTGGTGCCGCCCAACACCACCGCCGCCAGTACCGTCAGCTCATAGCCCAGCAGTGAATCCGGCGCGACGGTCATCACCGTCCACGCCTGCACAACACCCGCGGCACCTGACATCAGCCCCATATAGCCATATACGAACAGCTGCAGGCCGAGCACACTGAAGCCGACGCGGCTGGCGGATTCCCGGTTCCCCCCCATGGCGTAGATCTTGCGGCCAACGGTGGTGAAATTCATGATAAACGCGGTCAACAGCACCACCGCGATCATCGTCAGCAGCGGCAGCCCCAGACCGTAGTCGTAACCATCGGCATCGGTGTATTTGAACAGCATGATTCCCTTTTCAAACCACGGAGGGAAATCGTAGAGCCAGACGCCTTTGCTTAACCACAGCAGCAAACCGTAGAAAATGTTGAGCGTAGAAATGGTGATAATGATCGAGGGCACCCGCAGACGATTAACCAACAGCGCGTTCACCAGCCCCAGCAGCACGCCGATGCCGCCGGCAAGCACAAAAGCCACCGCGAAGTTGCCGCTTACTTTTTGCAGCATCACCACCATGCCGTACTGGGCGATAATGGTCATGGCCGGGAAGGAGATATCAATCCCGCCGGCGATCAGCACCACGAACAGACCACAGGCGAGAATGGTCAGCATCGCGTAGTTATTAGCGAGGTCGTAAAGATTGCCGAAAGTGAAAAATTCCTCACTGCGCCAGCCCAGCAGCAGGCACAACGCAATAATAAACATACCTAACCAGAATTCATGTTGTTTCAACAGATTAGCCATTGACCACCTCCGCTATCTGCTGCTGGGTACTGCTGTCCGGCAGGAAGTTATGGGTTAGCTCGCCCTGCTTCATCACCAGGATGCGATGACTCTGGTACCACGCCTCTTCGATCTCGTCGCAAATCATCAGCACAGCGATACCATGGGCAGCCAAATCGCTGATGATATGATAGATCCCGGCTTTGTTTGCGATATCCACCCCCACGGTTGGGCTATCGAGGATCAGCAGCTTAGGCGAGATCGCCAGCCATTTGGCGATAGAGACGCGCTGCGCATTGCCGCCGGAGAGGGTATTCACCGGCAGATGCGTATCCGGCGCCTTAATGGTCAACGCGTTGACCATTCTTGCGACCAGTTGCTGAGCTTTACTGTCACTCAATAGCCCACAAGCGCCTTTCACTTTATGAAACACCGTGCTGATGATGTTGTTTTCAATCGACTGAGTCATCACCAGGCCACGTGACATACGGTCTTCAGAGACATAGCCAATGCCGTGACGAATAGCGTCCTGGTTGCTGCGCAACCGCACCGGTTGGCCGTTAACCAGGATCTCGCCGCTGTCGGGCCGGGTCATGCCGAAAAGGCTCAGGCACAGCTCTGTTCGCCCGGCGCCCAGCAGGCCGACTATCGACACCACTTCTCCGGCTTCGACCTTCAGGGAGACGTTATGATATTCCCCCTTGCGGCTGAGATTGCGCACCTCCAGCACCGGCGTGCTGCCCTTCCCCTGCCACAGGTCGCGCACCTGATAGTCAAACTCCTGGCCCGTCATCAGAAAACCGAGCCGACGGGTGGTCACCTCAGCCGCCGGCAAGGTACCAACCAGATCGCCATCCTTCAGCACGCTGATGCGGTCCGATACGGCCATGACCTCTTCCAGACGGTGGCTCACGAAGACGACGCAGATCCCCCTCTCGCGCAGTTGGCGTACCACATGCAGTAGCCCTTCCACTTCCTGATGCGTCAATGAGGCCGTGGGTTCATCCATAATGATAAGCCGGGCATCCTGCGCCAGTGCACGACAAATCGCCACCAGTTGGCAGCGGGCGATGGAGAGCGACTCCACGGCGGCATCCAGCGGCAGCGAAACGTTAATACTGCGCATCGCCTGCTCCGCACTGCGCCGCAGTTCGCTGCGCCTCACCAGCACGCCGCGATGATAGTGGTTAATAGCAATGTTCTCCCACACGCTGAGATTGGGAAACAGCGACAGATCCTGATAAATCACCTGGATCCCATGGGCGACTGAAGCCGCCGGCGTCAGCCTGGGCCACGTCTTGCCGCCCAGCATTATCGCCGCGCCCTCATCCGGGCGATAGACGCCGGAGATAATTTTGATCAACGTCGACTTCCCACAACCGTTCTGCCCGGCCAGGCAGTGCACTTCCCCGGGCATAAAGTCGAGGCTGATATCATTGAGCGCGCGGTTGGCGTGGAAGGTTTTGCTGACGTGACGAAGGGAAAGGAAAGGTTCCATAGCATCCCCTGGCAGGTTAAACCGGGGCGCCAGGCGCCCCGGAAGATGGATTAGTAGAGCGAATCAATATTGTCTTTATTCACCAGCAGCACTTTATGGAAGCGGATAATATGCTTGTCGCTATCGACCTCCGCTTTACCGAGTTCTTTCAGTTCGAAGCCCGGCTCAATGGTTTTGCCGTTCAGCAGGGTGCTGGCGACGGCCGCGAGGGCATAGCCGGCTGTCGCCGGATCGTAGGTGATCCCTTCGGTAATATCGCCGCTCTTAATGAGAGAGGCCGCCTGCGAGGGGATCATCATCCCGTAGACCGCGACTTTGTTTTTCGCACGCTTCTCTTTCACCGCGCGCCCCGCGCCAATCGGGCCATTCGAACCAAAGGAGACCACCGCTTTCAGATCCGGGTACGTTTTCATTAGATCAAGCGTGGTACGGCGGGAATCATCGACACTTTCCGCCACCGGCATTCGGCGGGTGACTTCATGCATGTCCGGGTAATGTTCTTTTTGGTATTTCACCAGCAGGTCAGCCCACAGGTTGTGCTGCGGTACCGTAAGGCTACCGACATAGATAACGTAGCCGCCTTTGCCACCCATCCGCTTGGCCATATGCTCCACGTATTCAGCGGCGAACTTCTCGTTATCGATGATCTCCACATCCCAGTTGGCGCTCGGCTGCCCGGGCGATTCGTTGGTCAGGACCACGATGCCGGCGTCACGGGCTTTTTTGAATACCGGCTCCAGCACGTTGGCATCGTTAGGCACGATAGTGATGGCATCCACTTTACGTGCAATCAGGTCCTAAATAATTTTTACCTGCTGCGGCGCATCGGTGCTGGACGGCCCAACCTGGGAGGCGTTGAGGTTAAACTCTTTCCCGGCCTGGACAACCCCTTCTCCCATCCGGTTGAACCACGGCATGCCGTCCACTTTTGAAATATTGACTACGGTTTTTTCCGCCGCATATACCGGCGCGGAAATAAGCGCAGCCCCCAACAGCAAGGATGAAAAAATATTAACGACCAGACGTTTATGCATAATAATTAGCCTCAATACGTTGTAGTCAGACAGGGGTATGACGCAAAGCGGAAAAAGAGATATAAATTGTAATAATGTTAATAATTTAGAAGAGAATAAACACAAGCTGTAACAGCAGACAGGTAATATCCAGCTATAAATATGGATAATAATACTATAATCCTGTGACGTGAGCTTTTTCACAAAAAACATGCAACATAGTTTGTTGTTCCAGAATAATGATCGGGTCGCAGAGAAAATATATTTTTCCCGCTTCGTTATTTACCGAAAAACAATCCCATAAATAACATCAGGAAAAGTATGTGATTTTTGATTGCGCCTCCAGCCCCTTCCGTGGCAGGATAATCCCTATGAACAGAAACGCGATCGTAACCAGTCCCCGCCGTTGGTGGCTGCCTGCATAACAGGCGGCACGATACACGTTTCCATTTTAAAGCCGCCGGAAGGCGGCTTTGGTGTTTTCAGGACGTCTTTCGGCTGAACAGTCTGATAAGGAGTCTCTGATGAACCATCCGCAAACCATTCTCACCGGTGACCGCCCGACCGGCCAGCTGCATCTGGGCCACTACGTTGGCTCGCTGCGCCAGCGCGTCGTGCTGCAGCATAACCACCAGCAGTTTATCCTGATCGCCGACCTGCAAGGACTCACAGACAACGGCAGCAACCCGCAAAAAATCAGCCACCATATCCTCGAAGTCATGGCCGATTATCTGGCGGTCGGCATCGACCCCGGGCTAACGACGATCTGCCTGCAGTCCGCCCTGCCGGCGCTGGCGGAGCTCAGCGCGCTGTATATGAACATCGTCACCGTCGCCCGCGTGGAGCGTAACCCGACGGTCAAAAATGAGATTGCCCAGAAAGGATTCGCCCGCTCGCTGCCGGTGGGTTTTCTCGCCTATCCAATTAGCCAGGCCGCCGATATCACCGCCTTCAAAGCCGAGCTGGTACCGGTAGGCGACGATCAGCTACCGATGATTGAGCAGACCAATGAGATCGTCCACAAAATGAATAGCCTGACCGGCGAACCGGTGCTGCGCCACTGCAAGGCGCTACTCAGCGAAGTGAGTCGCCTGCCGGGCATCGACGGTAACGCCAAAATGTCGAAATCGCTGGGCAATACGCTGACCTTGTCGGCCAGTGAAGAGGAGATCCACCGCGCGGTCAGCGCGATGTATACCGACCCGACGCACCTGAGAGTCAGCGATCCGGGTCATGTCGAGGGCAACGTGGTGTTCACATACCTTGATGCTTTCCATAACGATAAAGCGCGAGTGGCAGAGATGAAAGCCCACTATCAGCGCGGCGGGCTGGGCGATCGACAGTGTAAGAATGAGCTGGAGACCTGCTTGCAGGCGCTACTGGCGCCGATCCGCGAACGCAGGGCCACCTTTATTCAGGATAAAGGGATGCTGCTGGAACTATTGCGTCAGGGCAGCGAGCGCGCCCACCACCTCACGCAGCAGACGCTGCATGAGGTGAAGCGCGGGCTGGGGCTGCCGGTGCTGTTCTGAGATGATGAAATATCCTCTGTGTGGGTATTTTTGTTAACACACCGACAAGACCCCGCCTTTCGTATGGACAATATTACCCCGGCTGTTACTATCGCGTTAACGGTAGCTCTCACTATGCGTGTTTCATTAAGGCCAGGATCGCTGATGATGACCACATAAGTAGCCCAGCGTTCGGCTGCGCATCGGCGCGGCAGAGCGCGGCGTCAGCGGCCCTCCCTCCACTTTTTCGTCCTTCGCAAGAAGGACGCTCCGCCCGCCGGAGGAGACACGCGTATCACTCAGCACAGGGAATCAAGCGAGTCGCGTATGGACAAAATAAAGAAACGTTGGGCAGGGTATTTTGTCGGCTTACTGGTGGTGCTCGCCGCCGCATGGTGGCTGCTCCGCCCGCCGGGACTTCCGGCGGGTTTTGCCAGCAGCAACGGTCGAATCGAAGCCACCGAAGTCGATATTGCCAGTAAAATCGCCGGGCGTATCGACACGATTCTGGTCAAAGAGGGCCAGTTCGTACGTCGGGGAGACGTCCTCGCAAGGATGGATACTCGCGTACTGAACGAGCAGCGTCTGGAAGCCGCCGCACAAATCAAGGAGGCGGAAAGCGCGGTCTTAGCCGCCAGAGCTTTGCTCGATCAGCGACAAAGTGAAATGCGTGCCAGCGAAGCGGTAGTGAAGCAGCGTCAGGCGGAGCTGGACTCCACGGCGAAACGCCATGTCCGCTCAAACACTCTCTCCCAGCGCGGCGCCGTCTCCGCCCAGCAGCTGGATGACGACCGTGCGGCCGCAGAGAGCGCCCGCGCGGCGCTGGAATCGGCGAAAGCGCAGGTCTCCGCCGCCCGCGCCGCCATCGAAGCCGCTCGCACCAGCATTATTCAGGCGCAAACCCGCGTCGAAGCCGCCCAGGCGACCGAACGGCGGATCCTCGCCGATATTGACGATAGCGAGCTGAAAGCCCCCCGTGATGGCCGCATTCAGTATCGTGTCGCTGAGCCAGGCGAAGTACTGGCCGCCGGTGGTCGGGTGCTGAACATGGTCGATCTCGCCGATGTCTATATGACCTTCTTTCTGCCCACCGAACAGGCAGGTCTGCTGGCAATCGGCAGCGAAGCACGCTTGATCCTTGATGCCGCGCCGGATCTGGTGATCCCGGCCAATATCAGCTTTGTCGCCAGCGTCGCCCAGTTCACGCCGAAAACGGTAGAAACCAGCGACGAGCGCCTTAAGCTAATGTTCCGCGTCAAAGCGCGTATCCCACCGGAGCTGCTGGCGCAGCACCTGGAGTATGTCAAAACCGGCCTGCCCGGTATGGCTTACGTACGGCTGGATAAACAACAACCCTGGCCTGAAGCCCTGGTGGTGAGGTTGCCGCAATGAAACTGACGCCGCAGGATACCTCGCCCCCCGTCGCCCTGCTGGAACACGTTGGTCAGCAGTTTGGCGCCACCATCGCACTGCGCGATATCAGTCTGGCGATCCCGGCACGGCGTATGGTTGGCCTGATTGGCCCGGACGGCGTCGGCAAATCGAGCCTGCTCTCGCTGATCGCCGGGGCGCGGGCCATCGAGCAGGGGAACGTGATGGTGCTTGGCGGCGATATGCGCGATGTGCATCACCGCCGCGAGGTGTGCCCGAAAATCGCGTGGATGCCGCAGGGGCTGGGGAAAAACCTCTATCACACCCTCTCGGTGTATGAAAATGTCGACTTCTTCGCCCGCCTGTTCGGCCACGATAAAGCCGAGCGCGACCTGCGTATCAACGAGCTGCTGCAGAGTACCGGGCTGGCGCCGTTTCGCGATCGCCCGGCGGGTAAGCTCTCCGGTGGGATGAAGCAAAAGCTCGGCCTGTGCTGCGCGCTGATCCACGACCCGCAGTTGCTAATCCTCGATGAACCCACCACCGGCGTCGACCCGCTCTCCCGGGCGCAGTTCTGGGAGCTTATCGACAATATTCGTCAGCGCCAGCCGGAGATGAGCGTGCTGGTGGCCACCGCCTACATGGAAGAGGCCGAGCGCTTCGACTGGCTGGTGGCGATGAATGCCGGCGAGGTGCTGGCAACCGGTAGCGCCGAGGAGCTCAAAGCTCAGACCGGCAGCCAGACCCTGGAGCAGGCGTTTATCGCCCTGCTGCCGGAAGCGCAGCGCCAGGCGCATAAGGCTGTAGTCATCCCGCCGCGCGACAGCCGCGAAGAAGAGATCGCCATCGAAGCCCGGGGCCTGACCATGCGCTTCGGCAACTTTGTTGCCGTCGACCACGTTAATTTCCGCATCGCCCGCGGCGAAATCTTTGGCTTCCTCGGCTCTAACGGCTGCGGCAAATCCACCACCATGAAGATGCTCACCGGCCTGTTGCCCGCCAGCGAAGGGGAAGCCTGGCTGTTCGGCCAGCCGGTCGACCCGAAGGATATCGCCACCCGCCAGCGGGTGGGCTATATGTCGCAGGCCTTCTCGCTTTACAGCGAACTGAGCGTGCGGCAAAACCTCGAACTGCACGCCCGCCTGTTCCATATTCCGGACGGCGACATCCCCGGCCGGGTGGCGGAAATGAGCGAGCGCTTTATGCTGACCGACGTTGAAGACGCGCTTCCCGCCGATCTACCGCTGGGGATCCGTCAGCGCCTGTCGTTAGCGGTAGCGGTCATCCATCGCCCGGAGATGCTAATCCTCGATGAGCCGACCTCTGGCGTCGATCCGGTGGCGCGCGATATGTTCTGGCAGCTGATGGTCGACCTCGCGCGACAGGATCGCGTCACTATATTTATCTCCACCCACTTTATGAATGAGGCGGAACGCTGCGATCGCATCTCGCTGATGCACGCCGGCAAGGTGCTGGCCAGCGATACACCGCAGGCGCTGGTCGAGCAGCGCGGTGCCGCCAGTCTGGAAGAGGCGTTTATCGCCTGGCTCAAAGAGGCTCAGCCGACTGCCGCGGTGCCTGAGGAACCCGCACCTGCCGCCGTATCTCATCCCGAAGGCACGACGCCACGCCAGGCCTTCAGTCTGCAGCGCCTGTTTAGCTACAGCCGCCGTGAGGCGCTGGAGCTGCGCCGCGATCCGGTGCGATCGACGCTGGCGCTGCTGGGAACGGTGATCCTGATGTTTATCATGGGCTATGGGATCAGCATGGACGTCGAGGATCTGCGCTTTGCCGTCCTCGACCGCGATCAAACTCTCAGCAGCCAGGGCTGGTCGCAGAATCTCGCTGGCTCACGCTACTTTATCGAACAGGCGCCGCTGCACAGCTATGATGAACTCGACCGACGAATGCGCGACGGTGAGCTGGCGGTAGCGATAGAAATTCCGCCGAACTTTGGTCGCGATATCGCCCGCGGCACGCCGGTGCAAATCGGCGTGTGGGTGGACGGCGCAATGCCAAACCGCGCGGAAACTGTGCGCGGCTACGTGCAGGCGATGCATCTGGCCTGGCTGCAGGAGATGGCCGGCCGGCAGAGCAGCCCGCAGCGGGATACCTCGCTCATCTCCATCGAAACCCGCTATCGCTATAACCCGGATGTGAAGAGCCTGCCGGCCATCGTTCCGGCGGTGATCCCCCTGCTGTTGATGATGATCCCGGCGATGCTCAGCGCGCTGAGCGTAGTGCGTGAAAAAGAGCTCGGGTCAATCATCAACCTGTACGTAACGCCGACCACCCGCAGCGAATTTCTGCTCGGCAAGCAGGTGCCTTACATCGTACTGGGGATGTTTAACTTCTTTCTGCTGTGCGCGCTGTCGGTCTTTGTCTTTGGCGTATCGCATAAGGGCAGCTTCCTGACGCTGACCCTGGCGGCGCTGCTGTATGTCACCATCGCCACCGGTCTGGGGTTGCTGATCTCAACCTTTATGAAGAGCCAAATCGCCGCCATCTTCGGTACCGCGATTATTACGCTGATCCCGGCAACCCAGTTCTCCGGGATGATCGATCCGGTAGCGTCACTGGAAGGCCCCGGGCGCTGGATTGGGCAAATCTACCCAACCAGCCACTTCCTGACTATCGCCCGCGGCACTTTCTCTAAAGCGCTTAACCTCAGCGATTTGTGGGCTTCCTTTATCCCGTTGTTGATTGCAGTGCCGCTGGTGCTCGGGTTGAGCGTGTTGTTGCTGAAGAAGCAGGAGGGATGATGCGCGGATTACGCAATATTTATAACCTCGGCGTCAAAGAGCTGCGCAGCCTGCTCGGTGATAAAGCGATGCTGGCGCTGATCGTGTTTGCGTTTACCGTATCGGTATACTCTTCGGCCACGGTGATGCCTGGTTCGCTGCACCTGGCGCCGATCGCGGTTGCTGATATGGATAAATCGCAGCTCTCTTCACGCATCATTAACGCTTTCTATCGTCCCTGGTTTCTCGAACCGGAGTTGATCAGCGCCGATGAGATGGACGCCGGGCTGGATGCCGGGCGCTACACCTTTGCCATCAATATTCCACCTAACTTCCAGCGCGATGTGCTGGCTGGCCGCCAGCCGGAAGTGCAGGTTAACGTCGACGCCACGCGCATGAGCCAGGCCTTTACCGGCAACGGCTATATCCAGAATATTATCACCGGTGAAGTGAACAGTTTTGTCGCCCGCTATCGGGATAACAGCGTGCTACCGGTAGAGCTGGCAGTAAGGATGCGCTTTAACCCTAACCTTGAACAGGAGCGCTTTGGCGCAGTGATGGCGATCATCAACAACATCACCATGCTCGCCATTGTTCTCACCGGTTCGGCGCTGATCCGCGAGCGGGAGCATGGCACTATAGAGCACCTGTTGGTAATGCCGGTCACGCCGTTTGAAATCATGATGGCCAAGATCTGGTCGATGGGGCTGGTGGTGCTGGTGGTGTCCGGGCTGTCGCTGGTGCTGATGGTGCAGGGGATTTTACAGGTACCTATCGAAGGCTCGATCCCCCTGTTTATGCTGGGGGTGGCGCTCAGCCTGTTCGCCACCACCTCCATTGGCATTTTTATGGGTACCCTCGCCCGCTCAATGCCGCAGCTGGGGCTGTTAATGATTCTGGTGCTGCTGCCACTACAGATGCTCTCCGGCGGCTCCACGCCGCGGGAAAGTATGCCGCAGCTGGTACAGGATATTATGTTGACCATGCCGACCACCCACTTCGTCAGCCTGGCGCAGGCGATTTTGTACCGCGGCGCCAGCTTCGCCATCGTCTGGCCGCAGTTCTTAACCTTGCTGGCTATCGGCGGAGTGTTCTTTACTATCGCACTGCTGCGTTTTCGTAAGACTATTGGTGAGATGGCGTAAAGGTCTGCGCGGGGCCGTCGATCAGCGGCGGCCCCCGAAGCGCTATTTGTGACGATTCATAAAGCGACGTAAACCCCAGGTGAAGGCCATCGCCATACTGAAGAGAATGAACAGCAACACCACCCAGCTGATGGAGATGCGCAGCAGCGTGCCGGGGGTCATAAAAGGCTGCAGGTAGACGGTGAAGGAGTGTGCGGGTGATTTCCCCAACAGCTCATACAGGTTATCAGTGAGCCACACGCCAACCCGGCAGAACAGCCAGATAATCGCTGGCCAGCAGAGCAGCACCAAAAAGGTAAAGCGCTCCTGGATGTAAGTAAAGACCCGGCGCAATGGCGACCAGTTAAGCAGGATTTTCATTTCTATTCTCATATTGCCAGCCGATGACCTGCATATGTCTCGCAAGGTATTTCGGGCAGCATCCATACAGGCAATCGTCCCTCTTTGTATAACAAATTTTCCGACTTATAAACCAGATCAAGTTAACAAAGTGTTAATGATATAGCTCATTAAGACAAAAAATAGGCTGAATGTTTACCGATCGTCGCAATAAATGGGGAGAGAAGTATACAGCGCAGGAGTAATTTTTCACGTTACCTAACGCGTTATTTTACTGGTGGGAAAAGCTGCACCACTATTTTGCAGAAAAACAAAATAATAGCGCTAAAATAGAAATAGAAATAGAAATAGAAATAGAAATTTAATCGTAGCTGCTAATAATTTTTTTCGACTCGTATCATTAGATAAATTCACCACCCGGGTCACCACCCATGTGTATTAGTCACGTTATTTTGCGAAGCAATAAGATAGCTATTCTTTCCGCAGCGCTGTTAAGGCTGTTTATTGACACTATCGGTGCTGCAGATATCTGAAACAACCCGCCCGGATAGCATTATTGACCTCGGCAATTTGCTGCATTGATGACTTCTCGATCAGAAAGCGGCTAAGGATCCGTAGCCCCGGTAAGCGCAGCGCCACCGGGGAGATATACCGGCACGCTGGCCGGATGACACAAACGCAAAAAGCCCATCCGTCAGGATGGGCTCTTCACTTG
>NZ_JBMAXV010000034.1:0-56344 GCF_048589245.1 Klebsiella sp. 10982 | reverse complement strand
ATATAAATATAAAGAAAAAGGCCGCAAATGCGGCCTTTTTTATCAGTTTGCCTCAGGTCAGTTACCAGACCGGCATCTCATCCTGCAGGAACGGATTATTGCGCCGTTCTTCACCCAGCGTGGACAGCGGACCATGGCCGGGAATAAAGGTGACGTCATCACCCAACGGCAACAGCTTATCCTTAATGGCGGCAATCAGCTGCCCATGGTCGCCGCGTGGAAAATCGCTGCGCCCCACCCCGCCCTTGAAAATCACATCTCCGGAGATCAGCAGTCGGGAAGCATTATCAAAAAAGACCACGTGACCCGGTGTATGGCCCGGACAGTGCAGAACCTGCAGCGCCACATTCCCTACATTGACCACATCGCCTTCATTGAGCCAGCGATCCGGACGCAGCGGCTGGCAATCCTCCAGGCCGAACATCCGGCTTTGCGCCGGTAATCCTTCCAGCCAGAACTCATCTTCTTTTTCCGGACCAATAACCGGTACGCCATAATGCTGCGCCAGTTCCGCCGCGGCGCCGACGTGATCGAGATGGCCATGCGTCAGCAGGATCTGCATCAGCGTGACGCCCGCCTCCGCCACCACCGCTTTGATACGTTCAGCATCGCCGCCAGGATCGACCAGCGCCGCCAGCCGGGTTTGTTCGCACCAGATAAGAGAACAGTTCTGCGCGAACGCGGTAACCGGAATAATACGATAGTTCATGACGCTCCTTTCGTTACCAGTGCCTTACGGGACCGGTATCAATATGCACAAAGTTACTACGTGGGTAATATCCTACACCACCTGCGCGCATAGATAACGCCGCTTTGCGAATATTGCTTAACGAAATACCTTCAATATGAAAATCCATGGCCTGCCCCTTGGTGTGATAGCTGTGTTTCGCTACACCACGGCTTCGTGCGCGGAGCTCATCATTGGTATCGAGGGAACGATAACCAGAGATAAGCTGGACAGGTTTGTTGCTGCCAAGTAATCCCTGCAACCGATAAAGATGATCGAACAGATTTGGATCGATGGACTTAATTTTGTTCGCGCGATAATCGCGGAAAAAATGGTTAAGTCTTGCTAATTCATCCTGAATATAGCCTCTGCCATCGAAAAACTCCGCCTTGAGCGATTCACCAGTATGCAGGTTATTCAGCGTCAAAATACGCGGACGGGGGGTCGAGAGGGTGGCAAATGCCGGCGCAGGGAGAATGGCGGCAGCACCCAGCGCAGCACCACCCAACGCCAGCAATCTGCGGCGATTAGCGTCAAATTTGTCCATGATAATCAGGTCTACAGTCAATGAATCGTTATATACTTTTTCCGCCTTACACGATGCTGAGAATCAGCACGCTATCGCTCGCCACGGCCATGATCTGCCTGGCAAAGGAGAACGTTCGCGCTAATCACGCTACGCATTGAGCGGAATGATATGTATATGCACTTCTGGCGCACGAAAGGCACCTTACCGGGCATTATTGCCAACGTCAAGGCAGCCTCACCCCAGGAAAATCGGGCGCTGCAGAGGAGCAGCGCCTGTTTTACCCAGTGCTAGGACAACAGAATCCATTGAACTACTTCATTTACCTGATTAATTGTTCAGCTTTCGTCAGAATTTGTGCGCTGGATCGCGCGGTGATATCGTAATTGTAAATATCTGTTCGATATTGTGTACGTCCATCAGCATCTACAAACGCGGTTAAGTAATATAAATTTACCGGTATATTTTGCCGGATATTGACATAACGCGTGTCCCCTTGCTTCAGAGCATCGGAAATACGCGTGTCATTCCAGCCTGCATCCTGCAGCAGCATATTGGCCAGCTCCGAAGCCTTATTCACCCGCACACAACCTGAACTGAGCGCGCGAACATCTTTCTGGAACAAATTATGGTTCGGCGTATCGTGCAGATAGATGGCATCCGAACTCGGCATATTAAATTTATAGCGCCCCAGCGAGTTACGCGCCCCGGGCGCCTGCTGAAAACGGAACGGCAAATTGTTCTCCGTAATGGTCGACCAGTCGACCCGGTAAGGATCAATCGCCTCTTTACTGTTCCAGCCGCGCATCACGGTGTAGCCATGCTGCTCCAGATAGCCGGGATTGTTACGCACTTTCGGCAGAATGTCTTTGCGCGCCAGGGTCGGCGGTACGTTCCACGGCGGATTGACCACCACGTTATTCAGCGCACTGCTCATCATTGGCGTTTTGCGGTCCGGACGCCCCACGATCACCCGTGAAGCCAGCACCTGACTGCCGTCCTGGTAATAGACCAGCGAGAACGCAGGAATATTCACCATAATGCCGGTGGACAATTTGCCCGGCAGCAGACGTAGCCGCTGAATGTTTAGCGCCAGCACCCCTGCACGCTGCGCCGAGGAGACATTAAGCCAGTCGCGGGTGGACTGGCCGATAACGCCATCTGCCCCCAGCCCCTGCATGGCCTGAAAGCGCTTAACGCCCTCCACCAGCTGGCGATCGTACACACCGCGCGCCGCAGGTTTACTCTTCTTCTTCGCCGACGGGCTCACCACGTCGCCGGGCAGAACGATATTCGCGGTATTCTCCAGCATGCCGGTACGCTGGAGGATCTCGCGCAAGGCGCCGATATCATTGCTCCACTCGCCGGGACGCAGCGAGCCGCTGCCGGTCATCTGCGGCCATGGTCGTGAATCAGCCACCAGCGCCAGCAGCGACTGGTGCATGGCCTCATATTGCGGATGATGCGGCGCCAGGCCGGCGATAAACGCCGGCAGAGAACCATTGTCCAGCGCCAGCTGCCACTGGTTAATGACCGACAGCGGCGGGGTCGCCATCTTGTACGGTGTCGAGCTATATAACCAGCGAGTCCCCTGGGTGGGGATGCCGCTGATAAAGTGCAGATAGCCCATCATGGCATCCGACAACACCACATCGCGCGCCATGCCGCTGACGGCGGGATCGGTCAACAGGCTGACCCAGGTGGTAAATTGTGGCTGAAAACCGGCGATGGCAATTTCCGCCAGCTGCTGCTGAAACGCCTGCACGGCCTCACGGTTTTCCCACATCGGTTTCATATCCCTGGCGGCGTACAGCGACACCAGCGGATTCATAAAGACGGGTTTGTAGCCAGCCGGCAACAGCGCCTCGATCTGCGCGCGACTGTGCGCCGCGGCTTCCATCGACAGCGGCTGCTCACCGGCCAGCTTCGCGACCGCCGGTGATTGCCCATCGCTTTGCGCCAGCGCGACGGAAAGCTCGCCAGGCGTTGCGGAACTATCACCTGGTACGACTTCAGGCTCTGCGGCCTGGACATTGAACAGCGGAGCAAATGCCAGTGCCAGGCTCAGACTGAGCGCTGACAATGGACGACCATACCGTTTCTTTAGCAACATCCCTTGCCCCCTGTTGTCACACATTGCTGCCCACAAAATTGGGGCTCTTTTTCAGTATATAAAGACGAAAAGGCTTTTGCCTTACCTAATGTAAAGAAGCTTAAAGATTATACCATCCAGGCATACCGAACTGGATAGCAAAAAGGGCAACTTAACGTTGCCCTTTTCACCGCTTCCCCGCCAGAATTTGGCCGCATCCTCAGGAGGCGTCGGCCGTCCCCGGTACGGTTTCCGGCAGCGGCGCGGCAAACCCGCGCAGCCCCACCACATGGACGTGTTCATGGTTGTTAACCACTTTACGTACCAGCTTATAGGTGGTGCCTTTCTCCGGACTGATATTTTCTGGTGCCGCGATAATCAGCTGCATCTCCAGTCGTTCGCACAGCTCGAACAAGGTGGCGATAGAGCGGGCGTCAAGACGCGCCGCCTCGTCGAGGAACAGCAGACGGCAAGGTGAGATATCCTTGCCGCGCAGACGACGGGACTCATCCTCCCAGCTCTGGACTACCATCACCAGAATCGACATCCCGGTACCGATCGCTTCCCCCGTCGACAGTGCGCCGGACTCGGCGCGCAGCCAGCCGTCGGAACCACGGTTAACCTCCACTTCCATCTCCAGATAGTTGCGGTAGTCGAGCAGCTCTTCGCCGATGGTTTGCGGTGTGCGCTGTCCCATGTCGATCTGCGGATTCAGACGTTGATAAAGCTTAGCCAGCGCCTCCGAGAAGGTCAGACGATTGCTGTTAAACAGATCCTGATGCTGCTCATGCTGCTCGGAGAGCACGTCGAGCAGCGTCGAGTGGGTCTCGCGTACGTTAACGTTCAGCCGTACGCTGTTGACCTGGCCAAAGGAGACACTCTGCAGCCCCTGGTTGAGCATCCGAATACGGTTCTGCTCACGCTGAATAGTTTTGCGAATAATATTGGCCACGCTGCGTGAGCTGATCGCCAGCTTTTGTTCGCGGTTGGTCAGCTCTTCGGTCAGGCGACTGAGCTCGATCTCCATCTGCTCGATCGCTTCCACCGGATCATCGGTGCGAATAATATCCTGACGAATACGCTCGCGCAGATGCTGGTAAACGGCAACGAAGAACTGAATTTTGCGCTCCGGACGCTTCGGATCTTCCGAAATACGCAGCACATCGCGCAGGTGTTCGTTATCGGCGACGGCCAGACGCAGCGCACCCAACGCTTTATCCGACATCGACCGCAGATCGTCGGCGGAGAGATAGGCCAGCTCGCGGCGATGCAGACGACGTTCGACGCCGTTGTCTTTCACCAGACGCATCACCGCGCACCAGCCCGCCTTGGCGGTCACCACCTGCTCACGCATTTCGCAGTAATCGCGCTCCAGCTTGCGCAGTTTACGGGTCAGGTTATCCATTTCCGCTTCGCAGAAGGTCAACGCTTTCTCCAGCTGATTGCGACGGGAGCGGTTATTGCTCAGCTGCATATGCAGCTCATCGCGACGCTGACGCGCGCGCTCTTCCGCGCCGGCATCAGCACGCACGCCAATGTCCTGCAGCTCTTTATACAGATCGTTGAGCAGCTCTTTCTTGGTGTCATACGAGCTCTTCAGCGAGGCCAGCACCTGATTGTACTGACTGAGCTGCGCCGCATGGGTCCGCATCGCCTCGCGCGCGCGGCTGCGTTCGGATTCCGCCTGCTCCAGGCGCTGGCGCAGCTTCTCGTTGAGATCGCTGTTGCCGCTGAGCATTTCCGCCGAATCGGAGTAGCTAAAGTGGGCCCGGCGCTGCACGACTTCCGCCAGGGCAAAAGCCTGCTGACGCGCTTCGCGCTGGGTTTGCTGCGCATAGGCGTAATCTTCTTTCAGCTGTTCAAATTGCTCCGGGTCGCTCTGCAGCACCGAAACGATAGGCTCCAGCTTCGCCAGCTGATTGCCGTGCTGCTGAATAAAGCGCGCCGCCTCCTGGGCTTCATCCAGACGTTCCTGGATCTCGTCCACACGATCGGCCAGCGTATCATCCGCCAGCAGGTTCAGGCGCGGCAGCAGACGGTTAAGCGCCGACACGCCCTCTTTCGCCTGCTCGTATTGCACGCGGTTCTGCTGGTTATCGTTTTCATGGGCGCTCAGCGCACGCTCCAGCTCGCCGCGGCGGCTGTTAAGCTTGCGGATCTCTTCTTCCGGATCGTCCTCGAAAGCCACCGCCAGGTGGCTGCCGATGAAGCGGCTAAAGGCCTGGTGCAGACGCTGGGTTTTTTGTACATCGAACGACAGGGTGGCGAAACGCTCAGACAGCGATTCACGCTCGGCATGCAGTGTTTCAATGCGGTTTTCACGCGCCGCGCGACCAAACAGCGGCAGCGTTGGAAAGCGCGAATAACGCCACTGGCGGTCGGCAATCTTCACCACCACCGCCTTTTCCAGCTCGTCAACGCTGAATACGCTGTCGTCAAACGACTGCGGGTCGCCTTCGATCAGATACAAATCTTCCGGGCAATCTTCCAGTCCTTCGAGCTGCTCCGCCACCTGCGACAGATCCGGTACCACGATCGCATGGCGCGACGGGCCGTACAGCGCGGAGAAGTACGGCGCATCGTCCAGGCTGACGTCATCGTAGATCTCAGACAGCAGAACACCGCCAAAGCGTTCCGCCAGCGCGTTAAGGCGCGGATCTTCCGAACCGCCCGGCTGGCTGAGACGCTCGATTTCTTCATCGATGGCGCGTTTGCGGGCACCGACCTCGTCACGTTCAACGATAGCCTCGCGCTCACGCTCCAGCAGCTGCTGCAGATATTCGGTGACCTCCTGGCCGGACTCAAACTGCTCGCCGCTCTGCTCGCATAGCTGGTTAAGACTGTTCTGCGCCGCCAGCCAGATCGGCGCCCGGCGCATCAGCGTCTGAGTGCGCGACTGCAGCTGCTCCAGCTCCTGGCGCAGCGCCATGCGCTGCTCCTGAGCGTTAGACACGCTGTCGGCCAGCGACGCGATGCGCGCTTCCAGCTCCTGATGCAGCGTTTCCAGATCGTCGATCTCGTAGCGTTTGCCCTGGCGCTTGCAGAATTCGGCCAGCTGGCGCTCGGCGTCCTGCTGCTCGCGCAGACGCTGCTCCAGCTCATTGAGGCGGCTGCGCAGCCCCTGCGCCTGCTCGGCCTGATGGCGCTGGTTCACGCCGTCGCGCAGCAATTCGCGCGCCACGTCCCAGGCTTCGTTGCGCGCCAGCGGGCCGTTAATCGCCGCCACCAGCTGGTAGGCCTGTTCAAACTGGCTGTGCGCGGTTTGCGCCACGCTCATTTTTTGTTCCAGCGACAGCATTTTCTCCGTCGCTTCCTGCTCTTTCGCCTGGAAGGTTTCCAGCCACTCGTCGGCGCTCTCCGGCGTCAGGTCCGGCAGATGGCACAGCGCCTTCGCGCGCTCCAGCGCCTGCAGCGCCTGGTTATACTGAATGGCGCGGGTCTGCTGGACGTCGAGCGCCTGCTGATAGTCGGCAAGCTGGTTTTTAAGCTCATCCACTTCCAGCTCGGCGGCCTCAGCGCGGGCTTCGTTCTCTTCCTGCTGATCGGCAGCTTCCGCCACCACTTCATTTTGCTCTTCCAGACGGATCTGCAGCTCATCGAGATCTGCTTCGTAGCGCTCGATTTTTTCCTGCTGACGCAGCGCCGTCTGCACCAGGTTCAGATGATCGCTGGCGGCCTGGTAATCCGCTTCCAGATCGCCTTCGGCACCGTTATGCTCCTGCAGCTCGCGCGCCATGTCGACGTGCTTATACTGTTCCGCCGCCAGCTGCGAACGCGAGGTGAAGAGATCGCGACGATACTCCAGCGCCTTATCAAGATGAATGCGCCGCTCGTTGGCGTGACGCATATAGTCCGCCGCCACGTAGTTGGTGGCTTCGCTGATCAGGTGTTTGAATAGATCGCGGTCGGACTGCGTGACGCGAATGGCTTCCAGGGTCATGCGGTTTTCCCGCAGCGCCGCTTCCATGTCCTGGAACGCTTTACGCACGCCGCTGTTTTCCGGCAGCAGATAGTCGCGCAGCGAGCGGGTAATGGTGCTGGAGATCCCGCCGTACAGCGAGGCCTCGATCAGGCGGTAGTATTTGCTACGATCGGAGGCGGAACGCAGACGACGCGCCACGACGCCCAGATCGAACATCAGCGAGTGGTACTCGGTTATCGAGTTAAACTGCTTGAACTGGACCCCTTCCATCGTCTCCAGCTTGTCTTTCAGCTCGTTGAGACTGACGACGCGCGCCTGGCGATCGTTGAGCGTCTCGGTCAACAGCTGGGTCGGCAGGATGGAGGTCGGCAACCCCTGAATGGCAAAAGGCTTGATATCGACTTTGCGATCGCGCCCGGCAACCTGCTGTAGACGCACGCCGACCACCACGCGCTGATGGCGGGAGTTGATCACGTCAAGCACGGAGTAACAGACCCCGGCGCGCAGCTTACCGTGCAGGCCTTTATCGCGCGAGCCGCTGGTGGCCCCCGCCTCGGTGGTGTTACGGAAGTGCAGCAGGGTTAAATCGGGGATCAGCGCCGTGACGAAGGCCGCCATGGTCGTCGACTTACCGGCGCCATTCCCCCCGGAGAGGGTGGTAACCAGTTCGTCAAGATCAAAGGTTCGGGCAAAGAAGCCGTTCCAGTTAACCAGCGTCAGCGAGCGAAATTTACCGCGTTCAATCATTACTCTTCCTCCCCGCTATCCGGCTGGTTTTCTTCATTCTCATCATTGAGCTGCAGGTGATTTTCCAGGGCCATCGCTTCCCCGTCGCGGATCAATCGGCGCTGCGCCTCGCGCGGGTCGTCGCCGGCGCGCACATCGGCGCCAAAGCGGAATACCGATTCGGTGATGCGGAATTTGCTGCTGTCGTGGCCCATAAACCACACCATCCCCAGACGGCGCAGGCGGTTAAGCGACGCACGCATCTTTTCCTGCAGCTTCTGGCGGTCAAGATCGGAGCCGGTGGAACGGTTGTTCACCAGCTTCAGCAGTTTGGCCTCATCCGCCAGGGTCAGCAGCTCGTCATAAAGCTCCTGCTGGGTGAAAATGCCTTCGTTTGCCAGACGCTCGGGGCTGAGATAGAGATAGCAAAGAATTTTGCCCACCATCATATCCAGCTCCGACAGCACCGAGCGCGAAATCAGGGTAGTGGAGCGCGGGCGCAGGTAGAAGAACCCCTCCGGCGCGCGGATCAGCTCGACGTTATAGCGAGCGTAAAACTCTTCCAGGTAATCCTGAAAATCCATCAAAAATGCGTGATTATCCAGCTCGTCGAGACCGATATGCCGGCCCGCGCGCAGGGCGCTGTCCAGCGCCGGAAATAACGGATTGGCCAACGCCTGCGCCAGCTTAACCGGCATCACTTGTTCAATATTTGTCGATGACATGCGCCTGTACCTTGGCTCCGTAATCATTAATCGGCTGCCATTTTGCCGGCAGTCCGGTGAAATCTGCCTGGGCCACGCCCAGCTGTACCGCCTGATCCACGACGATCCGCGCCACGTCGAAATGACGCCCGCGCGGATACTGCGCCAGGAATTCGCGCGCCACCAGGCCGAGATCCAACGGTATACCTTTCTCTTTATACACCGTCAGCTGCGCTTCAATTAGCGCCGCCAGCTGCTCGCGAATTTCGTTAAACTCTTCAAATTCAAGATCCGCTGGCAGTTCGCCGGTGACCTCTTCATCGCGCAGCGCCATCTCTTCATCACGCATATCCAGCAGACGATCGGCGTTGGCGTAAGTCAGCGCCCACGGCTCATCAAAATAGGTCTGTACCGACTGGCGCAGACGCTGGGCGAAGACGCGGTTTTTATCCATATCGATAGCGGTACGGATAAACTTATGCACGTGGCGGTCGTAGCCGATCCACAGGTCAATGGCCTGCTGACCCCAGCTGACGATGCGGTCAAGTTTGCTTTGCAGGTCGAATACCAGCCGGTCGACAAAATGCAAATCGTCGCGCGCCAGGGTCGAATCCTGAATGCGCAGCAGATTCGCCTGCAGTTTGTCCCCCGCCGCATCCAGCGTATCCTGCAGTTCGCGCAGCGTGCCGGAGGTTTCCGACAGCAGCAATTCACAGCTGGAAATCGCCGCCCGCCAGTCTTTATTCAGCAACTGCGCGATATCGTCTTTCACCAGTTGCTGCTGCTCATCCATGATGCGCTGCGTCAGGTCAATGCTGTCGAAAATTTCCGCCACGGAATATTTCAGCGGCGCAAAAACGTTGCGATGCCAGTGGAATTCATCGCCCCCCTCCTCCGCCGCGTCCGCCGCGCGCTTCAGCTCACCGGCGACGATCGATAGCTGCATCGAAAGACGCAGCGTCGAGAATTCGCGCTGACGAATATAGTAATCGGTGATCCCGATCCCCAACGGCGTCAGGCGATAGATTGCATTGCCTTCAGTTACTTCGCTGGTAAAGCGGTTCAGCAGACGCTGGCGCACCAAATCGTTAATTGCGTTATTGGCGCGCTGGCTGATGGTTTCGCTGGTCTGCTCAAACGCATCACTGACGTGGCGGAACGCATCCACCAGTTCTCCCTCGCTCATTTCCCCTTCCAGCCGTTCGCCATTCAGGGTGGCAATCGCCAGCAGAAAAGAGAGTCTGTCGACCGGCAGCGAGATAGAAAAATCATTTTTCCTGGCCCAGGCAACCAGTTCGGGGACTGTCTGGGAAAATTCACTCATACTTTATCCTTGCATCTGCGGCTATGAGCCTGGCTCTTAAGCGCGGTGACATGAATATAACGGCCCAGGCTGAGATACGGCTCCTGACGACAGTAGCGCGTCTCCAGCGCCAGCAGCGCCGCATAGCTGTCATGCTGTTGGCGTTTTTCACGCAGATAATCATGAAACACCCGCACGCCGGTTTTGCTGACAATCTGCCAGCCAATCTCTTCCAGCCAGTGATAAACCTGCTGCGGTTCACGCGGATAATCCGGCGACAGCGTGCGTTTTTTCTTTTTTGGCATGCCCAGTTGTACGTAATCGAAATTACCGGCCACCATATTGTGCATCAGCAGGCCGTTAGCATTGTAGAACATCAACGACAGCCCACCGCCAGGACGCAGCGTCGACCAGAGCGTACGCAGCACCGTCTGGGGCTCCGCCACCCACTCCAGCACCGCATGAAACAGTACCAGATCGACCGGGCTTTCCAAATGCTGTGCAATATCCTGAGCCGCGCATTGTACAAAATGCATGTTGTCGATCACACCTTTATCGGCAGCCGCCTTGCGGGCACGCGCCACCATTTCAGCGGAGAGATCGCACAGCGTCACGTGATGGCCCAGTTGCGCGACTTTGATGGCCGTTTGCCCTTCACCGCCGCCGGCATCCAGCACCCTCAGCGGTCCCGGCCCCAGCTGCGCCAGTAAAGGTTCCAGATCCTGCCAGAGGATCGCCTGACGCAACTGGCCTTTTGTGGTGCCGTAAATATTGCGCGAAAACTTTTCAGCAATGTCATCGAAATTGCGATCCTGCACGGGCGACTCCACAAGCCAACACAAAACCGCTATTTTGTCATACCCACGGAGAGAATGAAGCGATCTGTTATAAGATCCGAACATAACTTTGGTTATATGGTTAAAAAAGGAACCATCTGGCATGCTTTTCACGCTAAAAAAGATTGTCGGCGGTCTGCTGCTGCCGCTTCCCGCCCTGTTGTTGTTGATCGGTATCGGGATCGGTCTGCTGTGGTTTAGCCGCTTTCAACGTACCGGGAAGTTTTGCGTGAGCCTCGGCTGGCTGCTGCTGGCGCTACTGAGCCTGCAGCCCGTGGCCGACAGCCTGCTGAAACCGATAGAAGATAGCTATCCCACCTGGCGCGGCGAGCAGCCGGCAAGCTACGTGGTGGTACTGGGCGGTGGCTATACCTGGAACCCGGAGTGGGCGCCAAGCTCTAACCTTATCAATAACAGTCTGCCGCGCCTGACGGAGGGCATCCGCCTGTGGCAGGCGAATCCCGGCTCGAAAATGATTTTTACCGGCGCGGCGGCGAAAACGAATCCCGTGAGTACGGCGGAAGCTGGCGCGAGAGTGGCGGAGAGCCTCGGCGTACCGCGCAGCGATATCATTGTGCTCGATCGGCCAAAAGATACGGAAGAGGAAGCCCTTGCAGTGAAGCGTGCCATCGGCGATGCGCCCTTCCTGCTGGTGACCTCGGCGTCACACCTTCCGCGGGCGATGATTTTCTTTCGTCATGCCGGGCTGGATCCGCTGCCCGCGCCGGCCAATCAGTTAGCGGTGACCTCAGCGCTTAATCCATGGGAGCGGGCCATCCCGTCTCCCGTGTGGTTGATGCACAGCGACCGTGTCGGCTATGAAACGCTCGGTCGCATCTGGCAATGGCTGAAAGGTAGCTCAGACGAGCCAGGGCAGGAGTGATTTGCTCGCGAGGTCGAAACGGGCGCGATCAAAGCGCCCGGTATTGACCAGACTATCCACCTCATCCCACAGCAGATAGAGCCAGCGCCGCCAGACGAATGCCTCGGAAACTGGCGCCTGCTGCAGGTAGCGCCATAGCAGTTGCTCGGCCTGGCCCCCCTCGGCCAGGCGGAACAGTTCATACTCGCGCGGCGCCCACAGCATCATCCCCGGACCGACCATCGCCAGCAGCTGATCGCTGCGCGGGTCTTTGAGCATGCTGCGCAGGGTGAAGTTACCATGCACCAACACAGCATTGTCATTGAAATCACGGAACAGCTCCGGAAGGCACTCGCGGGAGCGGAACAAAAGGCGCTTATCCTGCATGGTCAGGCCGGTGTCCTGATACAGGTTCAGGGTGCTCCACAATATCTCTACCCGCTGGCGGTACCAGTTCGGCCACAGGTTTTCCTGGGTATTGTCGACCATTCCCACGCAGCCGCCGCTGTCCTGACGATGCCAGGCCAACAGCGCCTCGACGATTTGCTCCTGCAATTGCTCCCAGCGCGCCGGGGTGCGCGTCGGCGCCTCCACCGGTACGCCGCGCAGGCGCTCAAGCAGCAGCACATCTGGTCCGGGATGCTCTTCGTGCGTCATCACGCCGTAAACCACCGGCATACGCACCGTACCACTGCGCGCGAGGGTGGAGATCTTCCATGCCAGTTGCCGCGCCACGCCGGGCGTGGTGAAACTTCGCGCCAGCAGCGGCATCGGGTTTCCCTGCGCATCATACAGCGACCACAGCGCCGTAGCGGCTTGTTCACTGACACACTCCACCCGGCTTAACTTTTCGCCCAGCAGATGACTGAGTTCGGTTCGCAACTGTTCCATTGTCGATTACCCCTATGAACACTACTGGTTTCATAATGAGCGCCCGCACCTGGGTTGTCATCGGATAAGATCAAAAAGGGGCAAAAAAAGCGAAAACCGGCGGGAATATCCCCTCCCGCCGGGAGGGGAAAGAGGACTAACGCAGCTCAGCGCGCACGCGCTCCAGATCTTCCGGGGTATCGACACCGGTGCCGGGCACTTCGGCCGCCACGGCGACATGGATTTTCTCGCCATACCACAGCACGCGTAGCTGCTCGAGCATTTCAATTTGCTCCAGCGGGCTCGGCGCCCAGCTGACATAGCGACGAATAAAGCCGGCGCGGTAGCCATAGATGCCGATGTGACGCAGCAGGGAATCACCGATGGTCTCACGGGAGTGAGCAAAGCGATCGCGATCCCAGGGTATGGTGGCACGGGAGAAATAAAGCGCATAACCTTGCGCATCCATCACCACTTTCACCGCATTTGGATTAAACGCCTCTTCCGCATCGTGGATCGGTACCGCCAGCGTTGCCATTCCGCTGCTGCTGGACGCCAGATTCTCCGCCACCTGGCGAACGATCGCCGGCGGGATCATCGGCTCATCGCCCTGAATATTGACGATAATAGTGTCATCACTGAACGCGCACTTCTCCACCACTTCCGCCAGCCGTTCAGTGCCGGACTGATGATCGGCACGGGTCATACAGACCTCGCCGCCGGCGGCTTCAACCGCCCGGGCGACTTCTTCGTGATCGGTGGCGACAATAATGCGATCCGCGCCGGATTCGCGCGCACGCTCCAGCACATGGACAATCATCGGTTTGCCGTTAATGTCCTGCAGTGGTTTTCCCGGCAGGCGCGTAGAGGCGAAACGCGCAGGAATAATAACCACGAAACTCATGAGTGACTCTCTTCAACCGTCAGCGCTCGGGCCTCTGTCTCCAGCAGCACAGGAATACCATCGCGCAGCGGAAACGCCAGACTATCAAGTTTGCAAATAAGTTCTTGCTTATCCTGACTGTAATAAAGCTTACCGTTACAGACCGGGCAGGCGATGATTTCAAGTAAACGATGATCCATGTTTCCTCCTGATGGACCGGATAGATTTCTCAGCAGCATATCACAGGAAGCTTGACGCCGGGATCAATCGGCGTCGA
Organism: Klebsiella sp. 10982; assembly: GCF_048589245.1. Classification (NCBI taxonomy): domain Bacteria; kingdom Pseudomonadati; phylum Pseudomonadota; class Gammaproteobacteria; order Enterobacterales; family Enterobacteriaceae; genus Klebsiella; species Klebsiella sp. 10982. The sequence continues at coordinate 42,616 of NZ_JBMAXV010000034.1, read as the reverse complement.
TTTCCCACCCTTGTGTCTGGCCGATAAACAGCCCTTCCGGCAGGCGTTGGCACAGGATCCGTTCCGCCGATTGCCAGCGCGCGAAGTCGTTAATCGCCCGGCGCAGCCCCTGTTCCAGACCTCGGGTGATCTTCACCCCGTCCTCCAGCCACAGGGAGAAGATCTCCAGCTCCCGGCGTTTGCGATGTATTTTACTGTCCATTCGCCCAACCAGCTTACCCTGGTGCAGCAAGGGCAGTACAAAATAGCCATACTGCCGCTTCGGCGCCGGCGTATAGCACTCCAGACGATAGCTAAAGTTAAACAGTTGCTCGGCGCGTTTTCGATCCCAGACCACCGGGTCGAAGGGAGAGAGCACGGCGCTATGGCTGGGGGTAAGTTTACCGCCGGGCGCGGACTCCAGCTGCGCCAGCGCGTCGCGATGCAGCCACATCTCGCCAAGGGCTTCGACATTAACCGGCACCACGAGGCCCTCTTCCTGCCAGGCCGCCAGCAGAGCCGGTAACGCAGGCTGACGTAAGCGATAGTAATCGGCCAGCCACTGGGGGCGAAAGATACCGAGACTGCGGGCGCTGTTGCGCAGCATGATGGCCTCTGCTTCATCGCGGGAAAGCGCGTCGCGCGCGTCGTCCCAATGCGGCATCACTCGCCGGGTTAAATCATAGACACGGTGAAAGTTACGCCGCTCTACCACCATCACTTCACCGGCAGTAAACAATCCTTCGAGGTGGCGCTTATGCGGTTTCCACTCCCACCAGCCGCTGGCACCTTTGCGTGGGTGGGAAAAATCCGCCGAGCGAACCGGGCCGTTTTGCCCGATATGCGCCAGCAGCTCGGCAATACTCCCGGCATGCTCCTCCATCCACGCGCGATGGTATTTCCAGCCCATATTGTCAGGATTCAACATACGATGGCGCACCAGGGCAAAGTCGCTGCGAGGCAGAAAACAGGCTTCATGCGCCCAGTACTCCATCAGTTCGCCGCTACGCAGCGACTCATCCAGCCAGTGCTGTGGATAGTTACCCAGGCGACTGAACAGCACGAGGTAGGGGCTGCGGGCCACCACGTTGATAGTATCGATTTGCAGCAGCGACATCTGCTGAATGGTAGAAAGGATGTCATTCGGGCGAGCGCGACGCCGGGGCTTTTTTAACACCCCCTGCGCCGCGAGATGAAGATGGCGCGCCTCGTTAAGCGATAATTGCAATACCGACATGCAGGTTCTCCGTCAGGAATTCCAGCACAGCGGCGGGCAAAGCCGGCGCCTCGGTTAACGTTGCGCCAACGTCGCTAAGTCCGCGAGCAACCGCTGTGCGCGTTCATCGGCCATTATGGCGTCGACCGGTAAATACCACCAGTTCGCGGCGGCGAAATCGCGACATTTCACCGCGTCTTTCTCGGTCATCAGCAGCGTCTGATCGGCGGTTACCAGAGCGGCGACGTCGGCCTGACTCAGCGCCTGATGGTCCGCCAGGGCTACGGTTTTAACCGGCTGGACGCCACAGTTTTCAAGGGTGGCGAAAAAGCGCGGCGGATGGCCGATGCCGGCCATCGCCACTACGTTCGTGAAAGTCGAGACATCGCGACGTTCGCCGGTAAGCAGGTTAACCGCCATCCCAGGACGCAGTTGCATCGGGATCTCCCCCGGACGCGCTACGCCACCGTTAACGATAACTGCATCAACGCTTTGCAAGCGCGACGCCCGCTCGCGCATCGGCCCGGCCGGTAACCACCAGCCGTTGCCAAAGCGGCGCACGCCGTCGATAACGACAATTTCTCTGTCCCGCGCCAGCTTATAGTGCTGCAACCCGTCGTCGGTCACGATAATCTGCAGATCGTGCGCGCTGAGCAATGCTTTTACCGCGTCGCTGCGCAGCGGAGCGACAGCGACCGGCGCGCCGGTACGCTGATGGATTAACACCGGTTCATCACCGGCCTGCGCCGTACTGGTCCTGTCGTCCAACACCAGCGGATAGCGTTCAGCTTTACCGCCGTAGCCGCGAGACACGACGCCAACGCGAATACCGCGCTGCTGCAACTGCTCCACCAGCCAGATCACCACCGGCGTTTTGCCATTACCGCCGGCGGTGAGGTTACCGACCACCACCACCGGCACCGGCGCGCGCCAGGCTTTTTGCCACCCCAGCTGATAGCTGAGGCGAATAACCGCACTCACCAGGCCATACAGCCAGGAGAGCGGCAGCAGCAGGCGCCACAGCGGCGATTCCCCGGACCAGATACGTGCGATCATTCGCCGAATTGCATCTTATGCAGCTGAGCGTACACGCCTTTATGCTCCAGCAGGTCGTGGTGCGTTCCGCGCTCTACGATCCGCCCGTCTTCAACCACCACGATTTCGTCGGCCTGCTCAATGGTCGACAGACGGTGGGCGATAACCAGCGAGGTACGGTTTTTCTGCAGCTCATCCAGCGCCGCCTGAATGGCACGCTCGGACTCGGTATCCAGCGCCGAGGTGGCTTCATCAAGGATCAGGATCGGGCTGTTGCGCAGCAGCGCACGGGCGATAGCAATACGCTGGCGCTGACCGCCGGACAGCATCACGCCATTTTCGCCGATGATGGTATCCAGACCATTGTCCATCTTATTGATGAAGTCCATGGCGTAGGCCATCCGCGCGGCCTCTTCTATCTGCTCGCGGCTGTACTCTTCGGTTCGCGCATAGGCGATATTGTTGGCGACGGTATCGTTGAACAGGTGCACGTTCTGTGACACCAGCGCCACCTGATCGCGCAGCGAGCTCAGCTTGTACTCGCGCAGGTCGTGGCCATCCAGCAGGATCTGCCCGTCGTCGACATCGTAGAAGCGTGTGATCAGGCTGGCGATGGTCGATTTACCCGACCCGGATCGTCCCACCAGGGCGACGGTTTTCCCTTCCGGGATATCGAGATTGATATTGCGCAGCGCGGCCACTTCGCGACCCGGATAGGTAAAGGTGACGTTCTCGAACTTGAGATTGCCTTTCGCCCGCTCAATGACCCGCGTACCTTCGTCTTTTTCCTGCTCGGAATCGAGGATCGCAAACAGCGTCTGGCACGCCGCCATCCCGCGCTGGAACTGGGCATTGACGTTGGTCAGCGACTTCAGTGGACGCATCAGCGCAATCATCGAGGAGAAGACCACGGTAATGGTCCCGGCGGTCAGGGTGTCCATCACGCTCGGGAAGCTGGCGGCATACAGGACAAAGGCCAGCGCCAGTGAGGCGATAAGCTGAATGATTGGATCAGAGATGGAAGAGGCAGAAACCATTTTCATGCCCTGCAGACGCATCTTGTTGCTGACCTTATCAAACCGTTTGGTTTCTACTTCCTGGCCGCCAAACATCAGCACTTCTTTGTGTCCTTTCAGCATCTGCTCGGCGCTGGTGGTGACCTGCCCCATCGTGTTCTGCATATTTTTACTGATATTGCGAAAGCGCTTGGAGACCACGCGGATCGCCACTGACACAATCGGCGCCAGCACGATCAGGATCAGCGACAGCTGCCAGCTATAATAGAACATCATCACAAACAGGCCGATAATCGATGCCCCTTCACGGACCACGGTGATCAGCGCGCTGGAAGAGGAGGAGGCGACCTGCTCAGAATCATAGGTGATACGTGACAGCAGCGTTCCGGTAGACTGCTTGTCAAAGAAGGCCACCGGCATGCCCATCATGTGGCCGAACAGGCGACGACGCATGGTCATCACAACTTTGCCGGAAACCCAGGAGATACAATAGCTCGAGATGTAGCTGGTGATCCCACGCAGCACCATCAGTCCGATAACCACCAGCGGCATCCATAGCAGCACTGAGCGATCCGTTTTACCAAAACCATCATCCAATAACGGTTTAAGAAGCGATAACATGAAGGTGTCACTGCCCGCGTTAAGCACTAACGCCACCGCCGCTACGATTAGCCCGGCTTTAAACGGTGCGATAATCGGCCAAAGTCGGCGGAAGGTCTGCCACGTGGAGAGATCTTTATCGTTCTGCATTCAATAAACCAGCTTGTGTTGAAATAGCCGCATATTCTACCCGTTATCGGCGGGCGCGCCAAACCACTGATGATACCAACGCGGTAAAACTTGATCCCGTAAGCTGTGGATTTGCCACCCTTCTGTGGAAAAAACCACCGTTATCTGCCCCAGCTGCGCCGTAGCGAACCAGCGATACCCCCGCTGGCGATAGCGCTGAACGACCTTATACGAGGGCATCCGCCACGCATTGTAGCGCGAAGCAGAGGCCAGCGCGGCCGCGCCATCCACCCGGCGGACCAACAGCGCGCTGGAGGAGGTATTACTGCCGTGGTGGGGAACCTGAATAAGTGTAGATGTCAGATGCTGCCAGTAGCGGCTGATCATCGCCTGCTCCGCCTGACGTTCAATATCGCCGGTGAGCAGGATGCTGGAGCGACCATCATCGATCCGCACCACACACGAGTGATTATTCCCCTTGGCCGTGCTGCCTGGCAGCGGCCAAAGCGCCTGGAAAGTAAGCCCCTGCCACTGCCAGCGCTCGCCGCGATGACACGGCAGATGCCGCGCCCAGCCTAAAGGGCTGCGCACCCACGCCTGCGGCCATGCCTGTAGCACTGAATTAAGGCCGCCGCGATGATCAAGATGCTCATGGCTCAGCACAATGCCCTGCAGCTGTAGATGGTGCCAGCGCAGCCATGGGATAATCACCTGTTGACCGCTGTCACCCTGCGGCCATGCTGGCCCGGTATCATACAACAGCGCCTTACCGTGACGCTCAATCACCATCGCCAACCCCTGCCCGACATCCAACATCGTCACCCGCCATTCGTCCGCAGGTGGTTGTCGGCCGAATGGCCACATCAGCAAAAACAGCACGCTGAGACACAGCGCCGGTGAATGCCGCCAGCTCTGAAAACGCCAGCCCATCACCAACAGCCACGGCAGGCTACTGATCCACAGCCAGCGAGCATCAAGCGTCAACCAGCCGTCCGGTAAACGTCTTAATCCCCAGAACAATACCGCCAGCACGCGATCGGCCGCCAGCCAGAGTAGCGACTCCACTATCTCCGGCCCCGTGAGATGCACCAGCATCGCGGTCAGAATAAGCGGCACCGCCAGCAGGGTGACTAACGGTACCGCCAGTAAATTAGCCGCCATGGACGTCAGGCTTATGCCGTGGAATAGCAACAGCTGCAACGGCATCAGCAGCAGCGTCACGCCAGCCTGCAAATGAACAAGAGCCATTAAGGCCTTCCACGGCCAGCGCCCGGCAGGAAGCGGTAGCCACTGGAACCAGAAGATCAGCCCCGCCACGGCAAAAGCGGACAGCCACAGGCTTTGCGACAGGACCGCCAGCGGGTCGGCAATGAGTATCGCTCCCAGACAACAGAGCCACACCTGCCACGCCGTCCAGCGCTGGCCCGACAAACGCAAAGCGCAGCAGACCGCAAGCCCTACGCAGGTTCGCAGTGCCGGCGGCTGCATACCGGTCAACCAGGCGTAGCCGATGGCGCCGAGCAGCCCGGCCAGCAGCGGCATTCGCCAGCCGATCCAGCTGCCCGGGAAAAGAGCCTGCATACCGCGCAGCAGCAGCACGATAAGAGATGCTGCCAGGGCGATATGCAGACCTGAGATGGCCATAAGATGGGAGGTGCCCGTATTTTGCATCAGGGCTTTTATCTCCGTCGGCAGGGCCAGCCGCTCCCCCATCCCTAATCCCAATATCACCGCACGCCAGGGATAAGGCTCCAGACGCCGGGTCAGCGACGCCAGATAGCGGGCGCGCAGACTGCAGCGGGTATCCAGCGCGGAAGCGGCGACGATCCCTCCGCTCAGCGGCCGGTGCTGGGCCAGCGCATAGCGCTGGCTGTCGAAGCCCCCTTCATTGAGCTGGCCGTGCACTGGGCGCAGGCGCAGCGTCATCAGCCAGTGTTGTCCCGCGCAGGCTGAGCCGGGGGTGAGATCTCCGTACAGCGTCACACCAACCGGAGGAAACAGATAGCGACCCGCCAGGCGCACAATCTGGCCTCGATGCAGGGTCTGGCCATCCGTCTCGCTGAGGATCACTTCCGCCTGCCGGGTGGCACCGGTGAGGTGCTGCGTGGGCCACAGGGCCTGATACGCGCTCAATACTCCCCAGATCATCAGCAGGAGCGTCATCGTCACCCAGGGGATAGCCGGCCTACACCAGCGGATCAGCAGCAGCGCCAGGACACCCGCCCCCGCCAGGATGCCCGGGCCCGGCAACGTGGGTAGCCAGAGGAGCGGCAGCATCGCAATGATGGCGCATCCGGCAAGCCATGGAAAACGCATAAACACCTCCCTGTGAGCGGGCAGTGTGACGCAAGGCAACGCTGGCGTCCTGCCAGAAAATCCAGGTGTGCGTAGCGCTTTCCAGACAATCGTATCGGTTGCACTCCGGCTCGCTCTTTTTGCGAAGCTGGACGCAAATGATGGGCACAAAAAAAGCACCCGAAGGTGCTTTTTATCGTCAGACAGGTTGCACGTTGTGCAACTTATCCTTCATAAATATTGGCGCGGTCACGTAATTCTTTCCCGGGCTTAAAGTGCGGAACGTACTTACCTTCCAGTTCGACTTTATCACCAGTTTTCGGGTTACGTCCGGTGCGAGGTGCTCGATAGTGCAGAGAGAAGCTGCCGAAACCGCGGATTTCAATGCGCTCACCTTGAGCAAGCGTTGAGGCCATATGTTCCAGCATTTCTTTAACAGCATCTTCCACCGCTTTCGCCGGAATGTGAGATTGCTGGCTGGCAAGTCTTTCAATCAATTCTGACTTGGTCATTATTCCTCCGGTTTCCTTCAAGGCAAAAATTAGCTAACAGCTTAAACAAGGGCGGCCGTAGCCGCCCTTTGTGCTTGATTACAGGACGAATCCTGCAATCTGTCAAGTAAACTCGTCACTATTCAGGTTGTTATTACCTGAATGACAGAGATTACTCGCCTTTCGCTGCTTTGAACGCTTCAGCCATGGCGTTGTTGGAGAAGTTCGCGTCTTCCTGCTTGTTCACGGTAGCGATAGCGTCTTTTTCTTCCGCTTCGTCTTTCGCACGTACAGACAGGCTCACTACGCGGTTCTTACGATCCACGCCGGTGAATTTCGCTTCAACTTCGTCGCCAACGCTCAGAACCAGAGTTGCGTCTTCAACGCGGTCACGGGATGCTTCAGAAGCACGCAGGTAACCTTCTACGCCGTCAGCCAGTTCTACGGTTGCGCCTTTAGCGTCAACTGCAGTCACTTTACCAACAACGATAGCGCCTTTCTTGTTCAGAGCAACGTAGTTGTTGAACGGATCTTCCGCCAGCTGTTTAACGCCCAGGGAGATACGCTCACGCTCTGCGTCAACCTGCAGAACAACTGCTGCGATTTCGTCGCCTTTTTTGTATTCACGAACTGCTTCTTCGCCTGCAACGTTCCAGGAGATGTCAGACAGGTGAACCAGGCCGTCGATGCCGCCGTCCAGGCCGATGAAGATACCGAAGTCAGTGATAGACTTGATTTTACCTTCAACACGGTCGCCCTTGTTGTGGGTTTCCGCGAACTGCTGCCATGGGTTAGATTTGCACTGCTTCAGACCCAGGGAGATACGACGACGCTCTTCGTCGATATCCAGAACCATAACTTCCACTACATCGCCAACGTTAACAACTTTGGACGGGTGGATGTTTTTGTTGGTCCAATCCATTTCGGAAACGTGCACCAGGCCTTCAACGCCTTCTTCGATTTCAACGAAGCAGCCGTAGTCGGTCAGGTTGGTCACGCGACCGGTCAGTTTGGTACCTTCCGGATAACGTTTAGCGATAGCTACCCACGGATCTTCGCCCAGCTGTTTCAGGCCCAGGGATACACGGGTACGCTCGCGGTCGAACTTCAGCACTTTAACAGTGATTTCGTCGCCAACGTTTACGATTTCGCTCGGATGCTTAACGCGTTTCCAGGCCATATCGGTGATGTGCAGCAGGCCGTCAACGCCGCCCAGATCAACGAATGCACCGTAGTCAGTGAGGTTCTTAACGATACCTTTGACTTCCATGCCTTCCTGCAGGTTTTCCAGCAGCTGATCGCGCTCTGCGCTGTTTTCGGATTCGATAACGGCACGACGAGAAACAACAACGTTGTTACGCTTCTGGTCCAGCTTGATGACTTTAAACTCAAGCTCTTTGCCTTCCAGGTGCAGCGTGTCGCGCACCGGACGAACGTCTACCAGGGAACCCGGCAGGAACGCACGAATACCGTTCAGCTCAACAGTGAAGCCACCTTTAACTTTGCCGTTGATAACACCGGTAACAGTTTCAGCGTCTTCGTAAGCTTTTTCCAGCGTGATCCAAGCTTCGTGACGTTTAGCTTTCTCACGGGACAGCAGAGTTTCACCGAAGCCGTCTTCTACTGCATCCAGAGCAACGTCAACTTCGTCACCAACCTGGATTTCCAGCTCGCCCTGGGCGTTTTTGAACTGCTCAGCCGGAATGGCGGACTCAGATTTCAGACCGGCGTCAACCAGTACTACGTCTTTGTCGATAGCAACAACAACACCACGAACGATGGAACCCGGGCGGGTTTCGATTTCTTTTAAGGATTCTTCAAACAGTTGAGCAAAAGATTCAGTCATGTTTAATCTTCAGGTTAATATTAACGTCCACCTGGCTCCGTGCCGGATGGGGTTGTTTCACATACCCGCTGACCATCCATTGCCGCGGGGTACTGCTATAATTCGGAGGCTTTGGCGCGTTACCGGTTAAGGCTTACGCAACAGCCAATTTTTCGCGCGCATATTGTAGCGCTTTTTCAATCACTTGCTCAATGTTTAGTTCGGTTGAATCGAGAACTAATGCATCGGCAGCCGGGACAAGCGGCGCCACGGCGCGATTTCGGTCGCGATCGTCACGCTCTTTTATCTCGGACAAAAGACGTTCAAAGTTAACATCAAAGCCCTTTTCCTGCAACTGCCGCATGCGGCGATGCGCCCGCTCATCGGCCGAGGCATCAAGGAAAATTTTCACCGGCGCGTCCGGGAAAACCACCGTTCCCATATCGCGACCGTCGGCGATGAGTCCCGGCAGTTCGCGGAAGGCGCGCTGGCGGCGCAGCAGCGCTTCGCGAACGCGCGGGAAAGCGGCCACTTTCGAGGCGGTATTGGCGACCTCCTGAGTGCGAATTTCGCTACTGACATCTTCCCCTTCCAGCACCACTTCCAGGGTACCGTCAGTAGAAATAAAGCGCACATCAAGATGGGCAGCCAGAGGCACCAGCGCCTCTTCGGACTCCACATCAACATGATGATGCAGCGCCGCCAGCGCCAGAACGCGATAGATCGCGCCTGAATCTAACAGATGCCAGCCCAGCGCCTCCGCCATTGCCTTGCACAACGTACCTTTACCCGCACCGCCAGGCCCATCAATGGTGATTACCGGAATATTCGCCGTCATCTTTTTCTCCTTCAGCAAGGCGCATGGAATATAAACGCCGCGCATTATACGCATCAATACGCCGGAAAGTGAGCATTGCTTGTAAATTACGGACTACAGGAAATGAAAAGCAGAAGTTTTGCGCAATTATAGCGGGCTGACAGGACATCAGCCCGCGGGATGACAAAGTTTTACTCAGGCGAGGGTACTGATCCGCGCCAGCTGCTCAAAATAGTCAGGGAACGTTTTGGCCGTACATTTAGGATCAAGGATGGTCACCGGTGTATCAGACAGTGCCACCAGCGAGAAGCACATCGCCATCCGGTGGTCGTTATAGGTGCCAATTTCCGCATATTTCAGCGCCGCTGGCGGGGTGATGCGAATATAATCTTCGCCCTCTTCCACCTCGGCGCCTACTTTACGCAGTTCGGTCGCCATGGCGAACAGACGGTCCGTCTCCTTGACCCGCCAGTTGTAGATATTGCGCAGGGTAGTGGTCCCTTGCGCGAACAGCGCGGCGGTGGCGATGGTCATCGCAGCGTCCGGGATATGGTTCATATCCATATCGACAGCCTTGAGCTCGCCGTGGGTACAGGCGATGAAATCGTCGCCCCAGGTGACAGTGGCGCCCATTTTTTCCAGTACGTCGGCGAAACGGATATCGCCCTGTACGCTGTTGCGGCCAATACCGGTAACTTTCACCGTACCGCCCTTAATAGCGCCAGCGGCGAGGAAATACGAGGCCGATGAGGCATCACCTTCCACCAGGTAATCTCCCGGCGACTGATATTGTTGATTGCCGCGTACCACAAAGCGCTGATAAGACTGATTGTCCACCTCAACGCCAAAGGTTTTCATCAGATGCAGCGTAATATCGATGTAGGGTTTCGATACCAGATCGCCCTTAATGGCGATGAGAGTATCCTGCGGCGCCAGCGGCGCGGTCATCAGCAGCGCGGTCAGGAACTGGCTGGAGACGCTGCCGTCAACCTCGACGTTCCCGCCCTGAAAACCGCCGCGCAGGCGCAGCGGTGGATAATTTTCCTGCTCAAGATAGTCGATCTGAGCGCCGCCCTGACGCAAGGCGTCCACCAGATGACCGATCGGGCGCTCTTTCATCCGCGGTTCGCCGGTCAGCACAATATCGTTGCTGCCAAGGCACAGGGCCGCCGCCAGCGGGCGCATCGCGGTACCGGCGTTGCCGAGGAATAGTTCCAGCGCCGCAGCAGCGCGCAGCGGGCCGCCGTTGCCGGTCACTTCGCAACGGGTGCGGTCGGCAGACAGGGTGTATTGAACCCCCAGCGCACTCAGGGCATTCAGCATATGGCGCACATCGTCGCTGTCCAGCAGGTTGGTCAGCACCGTCGTGCCGCGGGCCAGAGCAGCCAGCAGCAGCGCGCGGTTGGAGACGCTTTTCGAACCTGGCAGGTTCACGGTGCCCTCTACGCGTGCGATGGGTTGTAACGTCAGGGATTCCATCAAACTTCACTCTCAAACAAACAGAATAAAAACCCCGCAGACAGGCCGCGGGGAGGAAGAAATAAACAGGCGATTAACCGTGGCGTCGTTCGAAGTCCAGCATAAAGTCGGTTAACGCCTTCACGCCGTCCAGCGGCATGGCGTTGTAGATGGAGGCACGCATGCCGCCCACCACGCGGTGGCCCTTCAGCGCGTGCAGCCCGGCTGCAAACGACTCTTCGAGGAACAGTTTGTCCAGCGCGCTGTCCGCCAGCTGGAACGGCACGTTCATGCGTGAGCGGTTGGCCTGCGCCACATCGTTACGGTAGAAGCCGCTGTTATCGATAACGCCATACAGCAGTTCGGCTTTCTGCTGGTTGATTTTATCCATCGCGGCAACGCCGCCCTGCTGTTTCAGCCACTTAAAGACCAGACCAGCCAGATACCAGGCGAACGTCGGCGGCGTGTTAAACATCGAGTCGTTCTCGCTTAACACGGTGTAGTCAAGAATTGACGGGCAGGCCACACTGGCTTTGCCCAGCAGATCTTCACGCACGATGACCAGCGTCAGCCCCGCCGGGCCGATATTCTTCTGTGCGCCGGCGTAGATAACGCCGAAACGGTTAACGTCAATTTCGCGGGACAGAATGGTGGAGGAGAAATCGGCGGTTACGATGACGTCGTCGCCGAAATTCGGCGTCTCATCAATCGCGATACCGTCAATGGTTTCGTTCGGGCAGTAATGCAGATAGGCTGCCCCCGGGGTCAGTTGCCATTCGCTCATCGGCGTCACAGCGCGCTTGCCGTCGACGGTGATTTTCGCGTCGATAACGTTTGGTGAACAGTATTTCTTCGCCTCTTTAACCGCACTGGCCGCCCAGTAGCCGGCGTCCACATAGTCCGCGACGTTTTTATCACCGAGGATGTTCAGCGGGATCCCGGAGAACTGGCCGCGGCCACCGCCGTGGCAGAACAACACTTTATAGTTGGAAGGGATGTTCAGCAGAGCGCGAAAATCCTGTTCTGCCTCTTCTGCCACCTGGATAAACTCCTTACCACGGTGACTGATCTCCATGACCGACGTACCCAGACCGTGCCAGTCGCACAGTTCCTGCTGAGCCAGTTTGAGTACTTCCGCCGGCAGCATTGCCGGGCCCGAACTGAAGTTATAGACCTGAGCCATTTCCCCTCACCACGTTGCTATGTTGTTTTGCCCGCGAACCGCCGCGGGCATAAGTTATTCCTGTGGCTATCGGTTTTATCATTCAGTGACACGGTCCGCAATGGCTAAAACTCGCCGACAGCAAAACGCGGCCGCCGTCACACAACAGAATCTATCGGCTTGACGTAATAAAACCGACATATTTGCTGTCAGGTGAGCCGTTTCGCTCGGCTGGCCTTCGACCATTCTGCATTTGCACAGCGTGCACATATTCGCTTTTCACCCGCCTGCATCGCCATCACCATGCTGCAGCGCACGCAGGCATAGATCCCCTCTTGCGGAATGGTCGTGTAGCGGGTGGTGCAGTGCGCAGGAAGGATCGATAACCCGGCTCTCACCTCTTCATCGGGATAATAAAAGACGCTGATCTGTCCGTTGGTTTCAAGGATCGCCAGCCGCACCTGGCCAAGTTGCTCGACGCTGTTGACCCGCAGCTCCATAAAAAACTCAAATTCGGTCACGTTTTCCGCATGCAGCTTCTCCCAGGCCAGTTGCCCCTCCTCCACCACCACGATAGGTTTACCTTCCAGCAGATCCTCCAGCTTTTCGCTGTGCCCCATCAACCACATAATGCCGCGATACAGCAGCGCCAGCGTGATAAAAACCACCAGCACTGGCAGCAACGGTACATCATCATAAAACGCCACGTCACCCGCCGCCGAGCCGAGGGTCAGAATAATCAGCACCTCAAACAGCGACATCTGCCGCACCCCGCGTCGTCCGGTAATTTTGAGGAATATAAAAACCAGAACGAAGGTGTAGAGGCTGCGTAACGCCACCTCGGCCAGGAATTCCACCGGCACTTTATCGAGCGCCATCCGCTGCCAGTCAAAGGCTTTCATCAATCATCTCCCTGTGGGTCATAAGATGCCTCTAAGCATAGCCAGATGATGGAGATAGCACCTGTCAGATAAAAGCCGTATCATTGCGCGCTTTCCGTACGACAAAAGTGATCGCCATGACCCAAACGTTTATTCCCGGCAAAGATGCCGCCCTGGAAGATTCCATCGCTCGCTTCCAGCAAAAATTGCTCGACCTCGGATTTGATATCGAAGAGGCCTCGTGGCTGAACCCGGTGCCGCACGTGTGGTCCGTTCACATTCGCGATAAAGCGTGCGCGCTGTGCTTTACCAACGGTAAAGGCGCCACCAAAAAGGCAGCCCTGGCCTCCGCGCTGGGCGAATATTTCGAACGTCTGTCCACCAACTATTTTTTCGCCGACTTCTGGTTAGGCGACACCATCGCTAACGGCCCGTTTGTTCATTACCCGAACGAAAAGTGGTTCCCGCTGACTGAAGATGACGAAGTACCGGAAGGTTTGCTGGATACCCGCCTGCGCGCCTTCTACGATCCAGACGATCAACTGACGGCCAGCATGCTGGTGGATCTGCAGTCCGGGAACGATGAGCGCGGCGTGTGCGGCCTGCCCTTTACCCGCCAGTCCGACGGTGAAACGGTTTATATTCCGATGAATATTGTCGGTAACCTGTACGTTTCCAACGGCATGTCCGCAGGAAACACCCGTAACGAAGCGCGAGTGCAGGGTCTGTCTGAGGTCTTTGAACGTCACATTAAAAACCGCATCATCGCCGAAAGCATCAGCCTGCCGGAGATCCCGGCGGAAGTGATGGCGCGCTATCCAGGCGTCGTAGAGTCGATCGCTAAACTGGAAGCCGAAGGTTTCCCAATTTTTGCCTACGATGGCTCGCTGGGTGGTAAATATCCGGTTATCTGCGTCGTGCTGTTTAACCCAGCTAACGGCACCTGCTTCGCCTCTTTTGGCGCCCACCCGGACTTCGGCGTGGCGCTGGAGCGTACGGTCACAGAACTGCTGCAGGGCCGCAGCCTGAAAGACCTCGACGTCTTTACGCCGCCGACCTTCGACGATGAAGAAGTCGCCGAACACGCTAACCTCGAAACCCACTTCATCGACTCCAGCGGCCTGATCTCCTGGGATATGTTCAAGCAGGATGCCGACTATCCGTTCGTTGACTGGAGCTTCTCCGGCACCACCGAAGAAGAGTTCGCTACTCTGATGGCCATCTTCAAGGCCGAAGATAAAGAAGTGTACATCGCCGACTATGAGCACCTGGGCGTTTACGCCTGCCGTATCATCGTCCCGGGGATGTCGGATATTTATCCGGCGGAAGATCTGTGGCTGGCGAACAACAGCATGGGCGCTCATCTGCGCGAAACCATTCTGTCTCTGCCGGGCAGCGAGTGGGAAAAAGAAGATTATCTGGCGCTCATCGAACAAATGGATGACGAAGGCCTGGATGATTTCATCCGCGTTCGCGAACTATTGGGTCTCGCCACCGGGAAAGACAACGGCTGGTATACCCTGCGCGTTGGCGAGCTAAAAGCTATGCTGGCGCTGGCCGGCGGCGATCTGGAACAGGCGCTGATCTGGACCGAGTGGACCATGGAATTCAACGCATCGGTCTTCAGTGCGGAACGAGCCAACTACTATCGCTGCCTGCAAACTCTGCTGCTGCTGAGCCAGGAAGAGGAGCGTCAGCCGCTGCAATACCTGAACGCATTCATCCGCATGTATGGTGCCGACGCGGTCGAAGCCGCCAGCGCGGCGCTGAGCGGCGAAGCGCCATTCTATGGCCTTCAGGCTGTCGATAGCGATCTGCAGGCCTTCCCGGCCCATCAGTCGCTGCTAAAGGCTTATGAAAAACTGCAGCGGGCAAAAGCGGCTTTCTGGGCAAAATAAGCTCCAATGACGCCGTTGGTGTTGCCAAAAACGGAGCCCTTCGCGGCTCCGTTGTTTTATCCTGGTAAAATGGCTCCTAAAATTTGTAGTTGCAAAGTTAATTAATGGTAAATATTGGTTTTATTTCATTTACCAATTGTTAAATTCAATTAATATACTCCATTATAATTAACGCAAAAATCCGGGCAAAAATGAAAATATTCAACATAATTTATAAATTTTAAAATTTATTTTTCACTTATAATTCATATGGTTAATGCATGTAAAAGCAAAAACCACACACTAAAAAGGCTTATAGTTCCGGTGTGATATGATCTATATCAATTTCCCTTCTATAATGCTTTGTTAGTATCTCACCGCCAACTTATATAAAGAGAGAGTTAGTGTGAAAGCTGACAACCCTTTTGATCTTTTGCTCCCTGCCGCGATGGCGAAAGTCGCCGAAGAAGCAGGTGTCTATAAAGCAACGAAGCATCCGATGAAGACCTTTTATCTGGCGATCACCGCTGGCGTTTTCATCTCTATCGCTTTCGTATTCTATATCACCGCGACCACCGGCACTGCCGCGATGCCTTATGGGATTGCCAAGCTTATTGGTGGGGTCTGTTTTTCCCTGGGTCTGATTCTGTGTGTTATCTGCGGCGCTGACCTCTTTACCTCTACAGTATTGATCGTGGTGGCGAAAGCCAGCGGTCGAATTACCTGGGGGCAACTGGCAAAAAACTGGCTCAACGTCTATTTTGGTAACCTGGTAGGCGCGCTGTTGTTTGTGCTGCTGATGTGGTTATCCGGCGAATATATGACTGCCAACGGCGGTTGGGGGCTAAACGTCCTGCAAACCGCTGACCACAAAATGCACCATACTTTTGTGGAGGCAGTGTGCCTCGGTATCCTCGCTAACCTGATGGTTTGTCTCGCCGTATGGATGAGCTATTCCGGTCGTAGCCTGATGGATAAAGCGATGATCATGGTCCTGCCGGTAGCGATGTTTGTTGCCAGCGGCTTTGAGCACAGCATCGCCAACATGTTTATGATCCCGATGGGTATCGTAATCCGCGATTTTGCGAGCCCGGAATTCTGGACCGCAGTCGGTTCAACTCCGGAAAGTTTCTCTCACCTGACCGTTATGAACTTCATCACTGATAACCTGATTCCGGTAACCATCGGGAACATTATCGGCGGGGGTCTGCTGGTCGGGTTGACATACTGGGTCATTTACCTGCGTGGCAACGACCATCACTAAGGGTTGTTTCAGGCAGTAAATAAAAAATCCACTTAAGAAGGTAGGTGTTACATGTCCGAGCTTAATGAAAAGTTAGCCACAGCCTGGGAAGGTTTTGCGAAAGGTGACTGGCAGAATGAAGTCAACGTCCGTGACTTTATTCAGAAAAACTACACCCCATATGAAGGTGACGAATCCTTCCTGGCTGGCGCGACTGAAGCGACCACCAAGCTGTGGGACAGCGTAATGGAAGGTGTAAAACAGGAAAACCGCACTCACGCGCCTGTTGATTTCGACACAGCCCTCGCTTCCACTATTACCTCTCACGACGCAGGCTACATCGAGAAAGGTCTGGAAAAAATCGTTGGTCTGCAGACCGAAGCACCGCTGAAACGTGCGATCATCCCGTTCGGTGGTATCAAAATGGTTGAAGGTTCCTGCAAAGCGTACAATCGCGAGCTGGACCCGATGCTGAAAAAAATCTTCACTGAATACCGTAAAACCCACAACCAGGGTGTTTTCGATGTCTATACCCCGGACATCCTGCGCTGCCGTAAATCCGGCGTGCTGACCGGTCTGCCGGATGCTTACGGCCGTGGTCGTATCATCGGTGACTACCGTCGCGTTGCGCTGTACGGTATCGACTTCCTGATGAAAGACAAATTCGCCCAGTTCAACTCTCTGCAGGCGAAACTGGAAAGCGGCGAAGATCTGGAAGCAACCATTCGTCTGCGCGAAGAAATCGCTGAACAGCACCGCGCACTGGGCCAGATCAAAGAGATGGCAGCTAAATATGGCTACGACATCTCCGGCCCGGCGACTACCGCTCAGGAAGCAATCCAGTGGACCTACTTCGGTTACCTGGCTGCCGTTAAATCTCAGAACGGCGCAGCAATGTCCTTCGGTCGTACCTCCAGCTTCCTGGATATCTACATCGAACGTGACCTGCAGGCTGGTAAAATCACCGAGCAAGACGCGCAGGAAATGGTTGACCACCTGGTCATGAAACTGCGTATGGTTCGCTTCCTGCGTACCCCGGAATATGATGAACTGTTCTCCGGCGACCCGATTTGGGCAACCGAATCCATCGGTGGTATGGGCGTTGATGGCCGTACTCTGGTCACCAAAAACAGCTTCCGCTTCCTGAACACCCTGTACACCATGGGGCCGTCTCCGGAGCCGAACATCACCATCCTGTGGTCTGAAAAACTGCCGCTGAGCTTCAAGAAATTCGCCGCGAAAGTGTCCATCGATACCTCTTCTCTGCAGTATGAGAACGATGACCTGATGCGTCCGGACTTCAACAACGACGACTACGCTATCGCATGCTGCGTCAGCCCGATGGTTGTTGGTAAGCAAATGCAGTTCTTCGGTGCTCGCGCTAACCTCGCGAAAACCATGCTGTACGCTATCAACGGCGGCGTGGATGAAAAACTGAAAATGCAGGTGGGTCCGAAATCTGAGCCGATCAAAGGCGACGTCCTGAACTTCGACGAAGTGATGGAACGCATGGATCACTTCATGGACTGGCTGGCTAAACAGTATGTCACCGCCCTGAACATCATCCACTACATGCACGACAAGTACAGCTACGAAGCCTCTCTGATGGCGCTGCACGACCGTGACGTTATCCGCACCATGGCGTGTGGTATCGCTGGTCTGTCCGTTGCGGCTGACTCCCTGTCTGCTATCAAATATGCGAAAGTTAAACCGATTCGTGATGAAGACGGTCTGGCTATCGACTTCGAAATCGAAGGCGAATACCCACAGTTTGGTAACAACGATGCTCGCGTCGATGACATGGCCGTTGACCTGGTTGAACGTTTCATGAAGAAAATTCAGAAACTGCACACCTACCGTAACGCTATCCCGACTCAGTCTGTTCTGACCATCACCTCTAACGTCGTGTATGGTAAGAAAACCGGTAACACCCCAGACGGTCGTCGCGCTGGCGCGCCGTTCGGACCAGGTGCTAACCCAATGCACGGCCGTGACCAGAAAGGTGCTGTTGCCTCTCTGACCTCCGTAGCTAAACTGCCGTTTGCTTACGCGAAAGATGGTATCTCTTATACCTTCTCTATCGTACCGAACGCGCTGGGTAAAGATGACGAAGTTCGTAAGACCAACCTGGCGGGCCTGATGGATGGTTACTTCCATCATGAAGCGTCCATCGAAGGTGGTCAGCACCTGAACGTGAACGTCATGAACCGCGAAATGCTGCTCGACGCGATGGAAAACCCGGAAAAATATCCGCAGCTGACCATCCGCGTATCTGGCTACGCTGTACGTTTTAACTCCCTGACTAAAGAACAGCAGCAGGACGTTATTACCCGTACCTTCACTCAGACCATGTAATTCCCAGTCTGACTGAAAAAGCGTACAATAAAGGCCCCACACCAGTGGGGCCTTTTTAACAAGTGCTTCCCTGCCCCAGCCTGCTTTGCCAGTTATCTATACTTTGGGTACCTGTCAAAACAGACTCGACACAGCCGCTGAGCTGTGCACCAACACGGCCCCGGATGGGCCACATCTGGAGAAAACACCGCAATGTCAGTTATTGGTCGCATTCACTCCTTTGAATCCTGTGGCACCGTCGATGGCCCGGGCATCCGTTTTATTACCTTTTTCCAGGGCTGCCTGATGCGCTGCCTGTACTGCCATAACCGTGACACCTGGGATACCCACGGCGGCAAAGAAATTACCGTTGAAGAGTTAATGAAAGAGGTGGTGACCTATCGTCACTTTATGAACGCTTCCGGCGGTGGCGTTACTGCGTCGGGCGGCGAGGCGATCCTGCAGGCGGAGTTTGTTCGCGACTGGTTCCGCGCCTGTAAAAAAGAAGGGATTCATACCTGTCTGGATACCAACGGCTTCGTCCGTCGCTACGATCCGGTTATCGACGAGCTGCTGGAAGTGACTGACCTGGTGATGTTGGATCTCAAGCAGATGAACGATGAAATCCACCAGAACCTGGTCGGCGTTTCTAACCACCGTACCCTTGAGTTTGCCCAGTATCTGGCGAAAAAGAATATCAATGTCTGGATCCGCTACGTCGTGGTTCCGGGGTGGTCAGACGATGATGACTCCGCGCATCGTCTGGGCGAATTTACCCGCGATATGGGCAACGTCGAGAAAATCGAGCTGCTGCCCTACCATGAGCTGGGCAAACACAAATGGGTGGCGATGGGTGAAGAGTACAAGCTGGACGGCGTCCACCCGCCGAAGAAAGAGACCATGGAGCGGGTGAAAGGTATTCTTGAGCAGTATGGTCACAAGGTGATGTACTAAGAGCCTCATCAGGGTCGGTGGTGCGCTTACGCCGGCCCGAAGCGACACTGGAAATCGTTCCAGCCCCGCCATTGATCCTCATGAAAAGCGCAATGCCGTCTTTGCAGTGGAAAGCATGCGATAGAAACAGCTGACGTGCAGCCTTCGCTACACGTCAGAATGGTTATGCGTGCGCCACCGGCGTCGGATGATGTCCGGCTTTGCGCAGCAGCGTCAGCAGATAGATAAACGACACGCTGGCGATCATGATAAACAGCAGGTTGTCGGAGAAGTTCTGCATCAGCATCGCCGTCAGAGTCGGACCCAGCAGACTACCGATGGTATAGCTCATCAGCAGCGCCTGATTCATCGCCACCAGCTGATGGTGCTCCACTTTCTCACAGGCCCAGGCCATCGCCACCGGATACAGCGTGAAACCGGATGCCCCAAGCACAAACAGCGCCGGCGCCATTGCCGCCTGACTAAGCATCGCCAGACAGCCGATGATCACTACAAAAACCTGCACCCGCAGCACCAGCAGGCGACCATAGCGGTCAGCCAGGCGCCCTACCGGCCACTGGCCGAGGATACCCGCACTAACCATCACCGCCATCCAGAAGCCGATACCGGCGTCGCTGACGCCCTGATGGTTCAGCCACAGCGGCATCAGGCCATACAGCGAACCGAGGACAATACCCGAAATAATGCAGCCATTGACCCCGTGGCGCGCCTGGCGCAGCTTCAGCATCGGCCAGATACGTACCGTTTCATGTGGCTCCTCAGCCTGCCCCATAATGCGGGTAAACAGCAGCGGCAGGATCGCCGCCAGCGCCAGCCCGGTCACCCACGGCAGGACGCTCATTAAATCGGTGGGTAATTTACTGACCATCAGCTGGCCCAGCACCGTTCCGACATAATAGACCATCATATATGCCGCCAGCAGGCGACCACGGCTGCGGGAAGTCCCGCTGCAAACCAGCGCGCTTTCCACCACCACCCAGATCATTGCACAACCTACACCAGCGATAAAACGCCAGCTTAGCCACGTCCAGAAGCCAACGGTGATCCCCAGCCCTACGCAGCCGACGGCGAAAATTAACGACGCAAGATAATAGCTGCGGTTAAACCCCAGGCGTTTAATCACCCAGCCAGCCAGCAACGTACCGGCCAGGTTGCCGGTAAAATAGGATGACCCCACCATGCCGACCTGCCAGGTTGGCATATTTTCATGGGCGAGCCAGAGCGGGACGAGCGTATTCAGCACCGCTATCGCCAGGGTCAGTAAAAGCAGGCCACAGAGCAGCATTTGCACTGGCCGGGTATAGATGGTCATGGGTAAAAAACCGTGAGGAATGTTCAGATCGCGAGCGCATCATGCCACCGCTAAAAACATTGTCAATCCACCTGAAATCAGGCCTGACGCGGTTTTGCAGGGCACGATAGAAGTTTTTTATCCACAGAAGGGGGAAAGGTGAGGCAACAGATAATACGCTGTTGTTTTTCTTAATTTATTAATAAATCCCGGCGTTAATTACAGTCGAAAAATTTCATCTATCGACAGCACGTTTTCATCATGCCGGCACGCCTGCGCCGGCATGATGACGCCGATTAACTGGCGACAGCCATCCCCACGGTCATATGCAGACCATAGAATACGCCGCGGCCAATCATCTCGCCCGCCAGCACCAGAACAAAGGCCAGGCCGAGCAGCGAAACCGCCGGTTTACGCCCACGAAGCTGCGGCACACACCAGCAGGCCAGGGCCAGCGCCAACAGCACCACGCGCCAGGCCATAAGCGCGCCGTAATCTGGCACCAGGCTGGAGGCCTGCTGGATTGAGCTGCGGATGGTAGAGAGCTCACTCCCCTGCATCAGCACCACAATCATACTGACCAGCAGCGCCAGCAAAGTCACCACCGGCAGAAGGCGCAGCGCCCAACCGTCAACACCTGCGACGCGCAGCAGCAGGTAGCCCAACAGTGGACCGCCGATAAACAGCGTCAGGAAGAAGCTCAGCGGCGTCCAGACGGTGTACCAGGTCGGCACCGTGTCGATGGTGTTGTAGACCCGCACCATCATCCAGACGAAGATCACGCCCAGCACCATGGTCACCACCAGCCACAGGCTACGCAAACTGGCTGGCAACTTTTTGAACACCGCCAGCAGCCAGCCAATTCCGCCGACAGCGAAGAAGATCGCCCCGCTGGCTATTTCATTACTCAGCGATGAAGCCCCCACACGATTGAGCGAGTTAAAGGCCCGTAGCGGTGAACCGAGATGCATCGTCGAGGCAACAAAACCGATCCCCATCAATACCCACAGGCCGAACATGCTCCCCACGACGCGCTGCTCCTGCTCACGGGAAAGTTTGCCCGTCATCAGCGCCAGCGCCAGGACGATAAAGCCGCCCACGACGCACTGGCCAAAGACTGTAAAGATCATCAGCGGCCATTCATGCCATCCGTTACCCATCTCACACCTCCTTCGGATTCGCCAGGTAACCGGTGGTATCACCACACGGCCGGGCATTGGCGTTAGGTTTGATCACAATGCTCGGCCGGGTGAAATGCGCCGACGGCAGCGGCGCCACCGCGGCCAGCTGGCCGTGCTTTGCGCGCAGCTCGGCAATCGGACCGAAATCGAGCGCCCGCAGCGGGCAGGACTCGACGCAGATCGGTTTTTTCCCCTCGGCGACGCGCTCATGGCAGCCATCGCACTTGGTCATATGGCCTTTGTCGGCGTTGTACTGCGGCGCGCCATACGGACAGGCCATATGGCAGTAGCGGCAGCCAATACAGACATCTTCGTTGACCACCACAAAACCATCTTCGCGCTTGTGCATTGCGCCGCTCGGACAAACCTTGGTACAGGCCGGATCTTCGCAGTGGTTGCAGGCGATGGAGAGGTAATAAGCAAAAACGTTCTGCTGCCAGACACCGTTGTCTTCCTGCCAGTCACCGCCGGCATACTCATAGATGCGGCGGAAACTGACCTCCGGGGTCAGGTTCTTGTAGTCCTTACAGGCCAGTTCGCAGGTCTTGCAACCGGTGCAACGGGCGGAATCAATAAAAAATCCATACTGAGTTGTCATCGGTTACTCCTTACAGCTTCTCAACCTGAACGAGGTTGGTATGCGACGGGTTCCCCTTCGCCAGCGGCGACGGACGCTGGGTAGTCAGCACATTAATGCTGCCCGCCTGATCCACGCGCGAGGCGTCCGGGTTATACCAGGCCCCTTCCCCCAGCGCGACAACGCCGGGCATCATGCGCGGCGTTACTTTCGCTTCGATATGCACTTCACCACGGTCGTTGAAGATGCGAATGCGATCGCCGTTGGCAATGCCGCGCTTGCGGGCGTCGATGGGGTTAATCCACATCTCCTGCCGACAGGCGGCCTTCAGCACATCAACGTTGCCGTAGGTCGAGTGAACGCGCGATTTATAGTGGAAGCCGGTTAACTGAAGCGGGTATTTCGCCGTCAGCGGGTCGTTATAGTTTTCGAAGCCCGGGGTGTATATCGGCAACGGATCGATGACATCCCCTTCCGGCAGTTCCCAGGTGGCGGCGATTTTCGCCAGCGCCTGCGAATAGATTTCAATCTTGCCCGACGGCGTGGTCAGCGGATTGGCCTGCGGATCCTCGCGGAAGGCTTTGTAGGCCACATGGTGTCCTTGCGGATCGCGCTGCTTATAAATGCCCTGCTGGCGGAAGGTGTCGAAATCCGGCAGGTCGGGCATCGCTTTACGCGACTGCTCATACAGATAGCGCATCCACCCTTCCTGGGTACGGCCTTCAGTAAACTTCTCTTCCACGCCGAGGCGCTTAGCCAGCTCGGTGGTCATCTCATAGATGGTTTTGCATTCGAAACGCGGTTTGATGGCCTGATCGGCAAAGATGACATAGGACATGTTGCCGCAGGAAGCATCCAGCGCGAAATCCATCTGCTCGGAGGCAGTGCAGTCCGGCAGCAGAATATCGGCGTATTTCGCTGACGAAGTCATATGGCAGTCGATGACTACAATCATCTCGCACTTCTTGTCGTCCTGCAGGATCTCGTGAGTACGGTTGATCTCGGAGTGTTGGTTGATCAGACAGTTGCCCGCATAGTTCCAGATCATTTTGATCGGCACGTCGAGCTTATCTTTACCACGCACCCCGTCACGCAACGCGGTCATTTCCGGACCGCGTTCAATCGCATCTGTCCACATAAACATCGAGATGCTGGTCTGAACCGGATTCTCCAGCGTCGGCATGCGCTCAAACGGCAGGCTGTAGGAGCCCTCGCGCGCGCCGCTGTTGCCGCCGTTGATCCCGACGTTACCCGTCAGGATAGCCAGCATCGAGATAGCCCGGGTGGCGATTTCGCCGTTGGCGTGACGCTGCGGGCCCCAGCCCTGGCTGATATAGGCCGGTTTGGCGGTGGCAATTTCGCGCGCCAGTTTAACAATGCGTTCGCGCGGAATACCGGTAATCGTCGAGGCCCACTCCGGCGTTTTGGCGATACCATCAGCGCCCTGGCCAAGAATGTAAGCTTTGTAGTGACCATTGGCTGGCGCATCGGCGGGCAAAGTTTTCTCGTCGTATCCCACGCAGTATTTATCAAGGAACGGCTGATCGACCAGATTCTCGGTGATCATCACCCACGCCAGACCCGATACCAGCGCCGCATCGGTACCTGGGCGAATCGGGATCCACTCATCTTCGCGCCCGGCGCCGGTATCGGTATAGCGCGGGTCGATGATGATCATGCGGGCATTAGATTTCTGCCGCGCCTGCTCAAGGTAGTAGGTCACCCCGCCGCCGCTCATCCGCGTTTCGCCGGGGTTATTGCCGAACAGCACCACCAGCTGGCTGTTTTCAATATCCGACGGGCTATTGCCGTCGGCCCAGCCGCCGTAGGTATAATTGAGGCCCTCGGCAATCTGCGCTGACGAGTAATCGCCGTAGTGGTTGAGATAGCCGCCGCAGCAGTTCATCAGGCGGGCAATCAGCGTTTTGCCCGGCGGCCAGGAACGAGTCAGCGTCCCGCCGAGCGTACCGGTGCCGTAGTTCAGATAGATAGATTCATTGCCGTACTCTTTAATCAGCCGCTGCGTAGTGCTGGCGATGATATCGAAGGCCTCTTCCCAGCTGATTTGCTCGAATTTCCCTTCACCGCGTTTACCAACGCGCTTCATCGGGTACTTCAGGCGATCCGGATTATAGACACGACGGCGCATCGAGCGGCCACGCAGACAAGCGCGAACCTGATGCAGGCCATCGTAGTTGTCATCGCCGGTATTATCGGTTTCTACGTACTTAATCGCATCATCCACCACGTGCATACGCAGCGGGCAGCGGCTACCGCAGTTGACAGTGCAGGCGCTCCAGACCACCTTCTCGCTGGTCGGGGCAGGCGTATCTGCGGCATGCGCCATCCGGGTAAAGGGTAACGTTAGTGCGTTGCTGGCC
The DNA here is from genome assembly GCF_048589245.1 of Klebsiella sp. 10982. Classification (NCBI taxonomy): domain Bacteria; kingdom Pseudomonadati; phylum Pseudomonadota; class Gammaproteobacteria; order Enterobacterales; family Enterobacteriaceae; genus Klebsiella; species Klebsiella sp. 10982. The sequence continues at coordinate 17,874 of NZ_JBMAXV010000034.1, read as the reverse complement.
AGCGCCAGGCCGCCAATCGCCGTGGTTTTCATTAAACCACGGCGGCTTACCTCAGCAGCCAGTAAAGCATCGGGGGCTTTAATTTTCATGGATACTCGCTTTGGTTGCTCACAATAAACTGATAAGCGCTATATAGTCATATATATAATGCTTTGAAATATTATTGGTTTTTTATGCTGATTTAATCCAAAGGGAGTATCACTGCATTCGTAGAATGGATTATTGCCCGGTATCAATAAGGGCGTAAAAAAAGCGCCCGCAGGCGCTTTTAGGGAGAGAGAAACGTTTAGCCGATATATTCGAGGCCGCGCATATACGGGCGCAGAATTTCCGGAATTTCGATACGGCCATCGGCCTGCTGATAGTTTTCCATCAGCGCCACCAGGGTACGACCGACCGCCAGGCCAGAACCATTCAGGGTATGAACGAGACGGGTCTTCTTGTCGGACTTGCTGCGGCAGCGAGCCTGCATACGCCGCGCCTGGAAATCCCAGACGTTAGAGCAGGAAGAGATTTCACGGTAGGTGTTCTGCGCCGGGACCCACACTTCCAGATCGTAGGTTTTACAGGCGCTGAAGCCCATATCGCCGGTGCACAGCGCGACCTTACGGTACGGCAGGCCCAGCAGCTGCAGCACTTTCTCAGCGTGGCCGGTCATCTCTTCCAGCGCCGCCATGGAGTCTTCCGGACGGACGATCTGCACCATTTCAACCTTGTCGAACTGGTGCATACGGATCAGACCACGGGTGTCACGACCATAAGACCCGGCTTCAGAGCGGAAGCACGGTGTATGGGCAGTCATTTTGATCGGCAGGTCGTCTTCGTCGATGATTTCATCGCGCACCAGGTTGGTCAGCGGCACTTCTGCCGTCGGGATCAGCGCGTAGTTGCTGCTGTCAGCTTCTTCTTCCAGCGGACGAGTATGGAACAGGTCGCCGGCGAATTTCGGCAGCTGACCGGTGCCATACAGGGTGTCCTGGTTTACCAGGTACGGGACATAGTTTTCGCTATAGCCATGCTGTTCAGTGTGCAGATCCAGCATGAACTGCGCCAGAGCACGGTGCAGGCGGGCCAGCTGGCCTTTCATCACCACAAAGCGCGAGCCGGTCAGCTTAACGGCGGCGGCAAAATCCAGTCCCCCGTGCATTTCACCCAGCGTGACGTGATCGCGCACGTCGAAATCGAACTGGCGCGGCGTTCCCCAGCGGCTAACTTCGACGTTGTCGTTTTCATCACGGCCAACCGGTACGTCATCATGAGGAATATTCGGGATTGCCAGCGCGATATCGCGAATTTCTGCCAGCAACGTTTCCAGCTCGGATTTCGCGGCATCCAGCTGTTCGCCAAGTTTATTCACTTCCAGGCGTAATGGCTCGATGTCTTCCCCGCGCGCTTTCGCCTGGCCAATGGATTTCGATCGGGAGTTACGCTCCGCCTGCAGGTTTTCCGTTTGCACCTGCAGAACTTTACGACGCTCTTCAAGCGCGCGAAGTTTATCTACATCCAGCTTAAAGCCCCGGCGTGCCAGTTTTTCTGCGACTGCGTCTGGCTCGGTACGCAGCAGATTGGGATCGAGCATGCTTATCCTGTGCTTATCGAATTAAATAAAGAAAAATGGCCGCAGACTACGGCCACGGAAATAGAGTAATAACCTTACCGCAACGCCTCAATTAGCGGTAGCGTTTTATCGGGCTATTTTGATCCTGTTCAGCGAGCCAGGCGAGCTTTTCGCCAATTTTGCCCTCAAGCCCCCGGTTTGTCGGGCGATAATAGCGCGTTTGCGCCATTTCCTGCGGGAAGTACTGCTCGCCGGCGGCATAGGCGTTGGGTTCGTCATGAGCGTAACGATACTCCTGCCCGTAACCCATCTCTTTCATCAGCTTCGTCGGCGCATTGCGCAGATGCACCGGAACGTCATAGTCAGGACGCTCCCGCGCGTCGGCCAGCGCCGCTTTAAAGGCAGTGTAGACGGCGTTGCTTTTCGGCGCGCAGGCCAGATAGACAATGGCCTGAGCAATCGCCCGTTCGCCTTCCGCCGGCCCGACGCGGGTAAAGCAATCCCAGGCCGAAATAGCGACCTGCATCGCCCGCGGGTCGGCGTTGCCGACATCTTCCGAGGCAATTGCCAGGCAGCGGCGAGCAACGTACAGCGGATCGCCCCCGGCGGTGATGATCCGCGCGTACCAGTAGAGCGCCGCATCCGGCGCGCTGCCGCGCACCGACTTATGCAGGGCGGAAATCAAATCGTAGAACCGGTCGCCTTTGTTATCAAAACGCGCGCTGCGCTCACCGGCGATCTCGGTCAGCAGTTCCGCCTTCAGCACCCGCTTGCCCGAGTCATCGCTCTCGGCCATATCGGCCATCATTTCCAGGGTATTCAGCGCCCGACGCGCGTCGCCGTTCACCAGTTCGGCGATGGCCTTGCGGGTCTCATCCGGCAGAATAATATCCTGGTCGCCGTAGCCGCGGGACTTATCGTTCATCGCCTGGTCAAGCACCTGCTCGATATCGTCGGTGGTCAGCGATTTCAGTAAGTAGACGCGAGCGCGGGAGAGCAGCGCCGAGTTAAGCTCAAAGGAGGGGTTTTCGGTGGTCGCACCGATAAAAGTGATGGTGCCGTCTTCAATATGCGGCAGAAAGGCATCCTGTTGACTTTTATTAAAGCGATGCACTTCGTCAACAAACAGGATGGTTCGCCGGCCAGCGTTGCGATTCTGCCGCGCGCGCTCAATAGCCTCGCGGATCTCTTTCACGCCGGAGGTTACCGCCGAGATCCGTTCGACATCGGCGCTGGCGTAGCGGGCAATCACTTCCGCGAGGGTGGTCTTGCCGGTACCCGGCGGTCCCCAGAGGATCATCGAATGCAGGTGCCCGGCCTCAATGGCCCGCGGCAGGGGTTTACCCGGCGCCAGCAGATGCTGCTGGCCAATATACTGCGCTAAATTTTCTGGCCGCATGCGAGCGGCCAGAGGTTGAAACGCATTGTCGGAAAAATCGAGCGACAGATTGCTCACTTTCGCCTCTACTTACGTTGATCGTCCACCGTCACCCCTTTCGGCGGCGTAAAGGTGAACTTAGATGCGTCGACGGCGCCGTTCTGCTGCGATTTCAGCTGATAGCTGCTGCGCTGATCGTCCTGCTCGACGGCGCTGAACTGATGGATGGTGCCGTCCCGACCGACGTTGATCGTGAACTGCTTCAGGTTACCGCTGCCGCTTTTCGGTGTCAGAACAAAATCATCGCCGTTTTGCTTGATATTGTACTGCTGCCAGTCGCTGGACTGATTGCGAGCGATCAGCATAAACGGCGTGTTGCTGGTGGCGTCTTTCAGCCAGGTTGCCGTAGCCTGCTCCACGAACGGGTTGTAGAACCACAGCGTTTTGCCGTCCGAGACAAGAACGCTTTCATCCGGCTGGGTCATATGCCAGTTAAACAGATTAGGGCGTTTTACCCACAGGTCGCCCTGTCCGTCCTGCACGGCGTTACCGCTGCCGTCGGTCACTTTTTGCGTGAAGCTGGCATGGAAGCTGCTCACTTTATCAAGACGGCTTTTCAAGTCACTGGCCGCATCTGCCCAGACCTGGCTGACGACCATACCAGACAGTAATGCACAGGTGATTGCGAGTTTTTTCATTGTTCTTCCTTAATGTGCGTCACTCCCGACGCGGGAGCCTCTTCTGTCCCTAATGTAGGACCGCCGACGGCGGCGGGACAGAAGAATTGGCTGATTTTGCGCTTATTTACCCAACTTTGCACTCATTCAAAGGGCGGTGGCGCCAGCACTTCGCGGTTACCATTGTGGCCCTGCTCGCTGACGATGCCCTGCGCTTCCATCTGTTCGATAATGCGCGCGGCACGGTTATAGCCGATGCGGAACTGACGCTGCACGCCGGAAATCGACGCTTTACGCTTCTCGGTCACAAAACTGACCGCCTGATCGAACAGCGGGTCCAGCTCTTCGCCGCCATCAAAGCCACCGCCGCCGCCTTCGCTTTCGCTGTCCGAGGTAATGCCATCGACGTACTGCGGACGGCCGCGGGCTTTCCAGTCCTGAACCACGGCGTGGACTTCCTGGTCGCGCACAAATGCGCCGTGGACACGTACCGGCGTAGTGGAATTCGGCCCGGAGTAGAGCATATCCCCCATCCCGAGCAGCGATTCCGCACCGCCCTGATCGAGAATGGTACGCGAGTCAATTTTACTCGATACGGTAAAGGCGATACGCGTCGGGATGTTGGCCTTAATCAGGCCGGTAATAACATCCACTGACGGACGCTGCGTCGCCAGCACCAGGTGGATCCCCGCGGCACGCGCTTTCTGCGCCAGGCGAGCAATCAGCTCTTCCACCTTCTTACCGACGGTCATCATCAGGTCGGCGAATTCATCCACCAGCACCACGATATACGGCAGTTTTTCCAGCACCGGATGCACGGCATCCATACTATCGCCTGGCTTCCAGTACGGATCCGGGATCGGACGCCCCATGCGCGCGGCCTCAGCGATTTTCTCGTTATAGCCCGCCAGGTTACGCACGCCCAACGCCGACATCAGCTTGTAGCGGCGCTCCATCTCGTTGACGCTCCAGCGCAGCGCATTGGCGGCGTCTTTCATGTCGGTGACCACTTCGGTCAGCAGATGCGGAATACCTTCGTAGACCGACAGCTCGAGCATTTTCGGGTCGATCATGATGAAACGCACATCTTCCGGTTGCGCCTTGTAGAGCATGCTGAGGATCATGGCGTTGACGCCGACTGACTTACCAGAACCGGTGGTACCAGCCACCAGCAGATGCGGCATTTTCGCCAGATCGGCTACCACCGGATCGCCTGCGATGTCTTTACCCAACACCACGGTCAATGGCGATGGGTTATCACGGAACTTGGCGTTGTCGAGCACTTCACGCAGGTAGACGGTCTGGCGCTTTTTGTTTGGTAATTCCAGGCCGACATACGGTTTGCCCGGAATAACTTCCACCACGCGCACGGCAACCGTGGACAGTGAACGCGCCAGGTCGCGCGACAGGTTAGAGATACGCGCGGCCTTCACCCCTGGCGCGAGATTAAGCTCGAAACGGGTGATCACCGGCCCCGGCGAGTAGTTGACGACATCCGCTTTAATACGGAAATCGGCCAGACGCGCTTCTACCAGGCGCGCCATCTGCTCAAGAGCAAACGTATCCACCGGTTCGACTTCGCTCGGCGGTGGGGTTAACAGATCCAGCGACGGCAATGGCGTAGTCGGTCTTTGCAGCGGACGGCTATCGCCATTACGCATCAGCAGCGGGTGGATCAGGCTCTCCTGCGGCGCAGGCGCGGCCGGCTGATGCCCCTGCTGGGCAACCGGTTGTTGGTGCTGCACAGGCGGCGCAGTCTGGTATGACTGCGGCGGCGGCGACACTGGCTGATGGTGTACAGGCTGATGCTGCGCAGGTTGATAACCCTGCTGCGGAGCAACGGCCGGTTGTTGATAGTGCGGAGCCGGTTGCGGCGGCTGGGCTTCCGGCGTCGGCGTAAACAGCGGCTCGCTCGGTCCGTCATTGACCAGCGCCTTCATCGGCGAGAATTCGTAATCCGCCGGCGAGAACGGGTTGGCTCCGGGCGGCTGCTCGGTAGCGTAGCGCTGCTGCTGGGTAGCGGCAAACTGGCGCGCCAGCTCCGCTTCCGCCGCGGTGTCGGCATCATCATCATCCGTCGCGCTATCGTCTTCCCAGCGATGACCATAGCGTTGCTGTTGAGTGGCAGCGAACTGGCGAGCCAGTTCATCCTGCTCCATAGCATCCGCTTCCTCATCCGAGAGCAGCTCATCATCGTAATGCGGGTTACGCTCCGCCTGTCGCGCACGCTGTTCAGCTTCCCGCTGCGACGGTAGCTTGATGCCGTAGGAGGCCAGCTCCCGACGCGTCGGGACACGAACGCGGTTTGGCCGCGGTAGTTTTGGCCCAATGCCTTCTTTCACCTGAACTCGCGGTCCGCTCGACGCCGGGCTAAATAATGGCGCAGCCGCAGCGGACGCCGCCGTCGCAGAGGTTGCCGCTGCCGCGCCGCCGCTGGCGGCCGTTGCCTGATGCACCCCTGCCGCGACCGCAGAGACCACGGTTGACTCCACCGGCGGTTTGGACGGTGCGGCAGGCGACGTCAATGGTTTGGTGGCGATCGGGCTTTCTGGTTCAGGAATAGGCTGATACCAGGAAGCCAGCAGCTCCCGTTCACGCGCGCGCTTCTCTTCCACTTCCTCGAAGTAATAGAGCGGCGGACGCTTCACTTCTTCCTGGACAACCTCAGGCTCTGGCTCCGCTGCAGGCACCGGCCCTGGCTCTGGCTGATATGTCTGTGTCGCTGGTTGTCCGGCATACGGATCGTAAGCCGGCGGCTGATTTGACACGGGCTCTGGCTGATACGCCTGCGGCGCTGTCTGCCCGGCATACGGATCGTAAGCCGGCTGCTGATTTGGCACAGGCTCTGGCTGATACGTCTGCGGCGCTGGCTGACCGGCATACGGATCGTAAGCCGGCTGCTGGAACGGCGCTGGCTCTGGCTGATACGCCTGCGGCGCCGGTTGTCCGCCATACGGATCGTAAGCCGGCTGCTGGAACGGCGCTGGCTCTGGCTGATACGCCTGCGGCGCCGGTTGTCCGCCATACGGATCGTAAGCCGGCTGCTGGTACGGCGCGGGTTCAGGCTGATACGCCTGCGGCGCCGGTTGTCCGGCATACGGATCGTAAGCCGGCTGCTGGTTTGGCGCTGGCTGATACGTCTGTGTTACAGGTTGCCCGGTAAGCGGATCGTACGCCTGCGGCGCAGGCTGGCCAGCAGGAGGCTGATAGGCGGTCTGCTGGAAAGGCGCGGGCTCTGGCTGGTACGCCGGCTGCGGCGGATAGCTGGCTTCCGGCTGGTAAACCGGCGCTGCGCCCTGATGGCCCGCAGGTGATTCCGCCCACGCCTGCGGCGCGGCAGTCGCCGCCGCCGCTGCGCCCACCGGCTCAGCGATACTGTGGCCATTCAGCAACGGATCGTAAGGGTCGAAATCACCGGGACGAACGGCGCTGGCGCCGGAGAAAAGGACATCATCATCCGCAGGTCGCGCGGCGCTGGCCCCGGAAAACAGTACATCGTCGGCGGCGACAGGCGCCCCGCTGGCGCTGTATTGCACCGCCTCTTCCCCGTCGTCCATCCGTTTGCCGGAGAAAAGCGCAGCGTCAGTTTTACGCCCCATGGGATTAGTAAACTTCTCGGCCAGACGCTTACGCCGCGCCAGCGCGCTGCGTAAGATGCGGGTGCGACGCGACTCCTGCGGCTTGGCCGCCTCTTCGTCGTCGTACTCTTCCTCGTCGTCTTCGTATTCGCCTTCATCGACCCAGGTATCGTCCCGGCGGGTACGGTTGCTGGCAAAGGTGAGCACCGACAAGATACCGCCGCCCAGTTTTTCCGCAATACTGACCCATGACCAGCCGGTGAATAGCGTCAGGCCGGCAGCCCAAATGCACAACAGGGCGATAGTGCCGCCGCTACTGTGCAACAGCGGTTGCAGCGTGGTGCTCAGCAGACTGCCGATCACCCCGCCTGAGGCAAAGTACCAGATATCATCGGCGTTAATCGCCGCCAGACCACAAGAGGTCAGAATCAGAGCTAACGCGCCAATGAGGCGTAGGGAAACGGCAAAGTAATCAATGTATTCGTCGTTTTCCTGGTGTCGCCAGGCAAACCAGCATCCCCCGATAATGATCACCGGGATGGTGTAGGCCATGACGCCAAAAATAAAAAAGAGGGTATCGGCAAGCCACGCGCCGGGAGCACCGCCTAAATTATGAATAGGCTCATGCCATGCCGTTTGCGACCAGCTTGGATCCGAGGGGTTAAAGCTCAGTAGTGCCGCCATCAGCCAGATGGCGAAGAGGGAGCAAAGGATGAGCATCGCCTCAAGGAGTCGGCGCCCGCTGCTGAGTTTGGTTAGTTTGACTTCTTTGTCTTCGGTGTATTCCTGGCTCAAGAAAGGCTCTCCAGGTATCAGGCTGTTTCCTGCCTGCTGCTAAAACGGACAACAGCGCCGGGTCTCCCCGGCACTGTTGCTGTATGGATTAACAGGAGTGTAATCAAACTACGTCGATTTTGCACCTGTTCCGTGTTAGCGCGTCTTAATAACCAGACGATTACTTTGCTTGACTTCTTCCATCACCACGTAGGTACGGGTGTCGTTAACGCCCGGCAGGCGCAGCAAGGTCTCACCCAGTAATTTACGATACGCTGACATATCCGGCACGCGGGTTTTCAACAGATAGTCGAAATCACCGGAAACCAGATGACACTCTTGAATTTCTTCAAGTTTTTGCACTGCGGCGTTAAATTGCTCAAACACATCCGGTGCGCCACGATTCAGAGTAATCTCAACAAATACCAGAAGTGATGCATCCAGATAATGCGGATTGAGCAGCGCCGTATAGCCCTGAATAAAACCCTGTCTTTCAAGACGACGCACACGCTCAAGGCAAGGCGTCGGAGAAAGTCCCACCCGTTTAGAAAGCTCGACGTTAGAAATTCGCCCATCTTTTTGCAATTCATTCAGGATGTTACGATCAATGCGGTCGAGATCTTTGCCAGGGCGCTTCTTGCTATCTACCATTATTATTGTCTCTCTGTATTCCTTCCCTACTCCTGTTCCGGCCCTGTGCCTTCACTGCCAGAGCCCATCCTGTTATTACCCGCGTACGACATTGGGTAACCCAGGGGTACGTGAGAAGCCCGTTGCCTGACGGCAGTCACCGACATCACGCATGGCGTCTGTCCACACCATGCGTAGATTTCGTTAACCCGGATAAAAATGGCATTTGCGTGCATGAAAATTCGCCGCACGCCAAATACTGCTTTTCTTCTTCCTTGAATGTTTTCGCAAAAGCACAGGGGATTGTCAAAGCAAAACATCGATTTTTAGTACAAGATGCCAGATATTCATCATCCGCCCTGGTTGATTCTCATTTTTTCGTCTTATAATTGTCCCGCCGACAGTAGAAATAGTTATATTGTTCGCCGGTAAACCCCCCCATTCATCGGTCGCTTCTATTGCATACATCGTTAACAAAATCGCTGTGCTCTTTTTTTACGACAACAAATTCCCTACAATCCCAGCCCAATGTATGCCAATTATTATGGGGATCTCATGGGCACAGCCAAACACAGTAAACTGCTTATCCTTGGTTCTGGACCTGCGGGATACACCGCGGCGGTCTATGCCGCACGCGCCAACCTGCAGCCGGTGCTGATCACCGGGATGGAAAAAGGCGGTCAGCTGACCACCACGACGGAAGTGGAAAACTGGCCAGGCGATCCGAACGATCTCACCGGTCCGCTGCTGATGGAGCGCATGCACGAGCATGCCACCAAATTTGAAACCGAGATCATTTTCGACCATATCAGCCGCGTCGATCTGCAAAACCGCCCGTTCCGTCTGACAGGCGACAGCGGCGAGTACACCTGTGACGCCCTGATCATCGCCACTGGCGCTTCCGCCCGTTACCTGGGTCTGCCTTCCGAAGAGGCATTCAAAGGCCGCGGCGTTTCCGCTTGCGCCACCTGTGACGGATTCTTCTATCGCAACCAGAAAGTAGCAGTCATCGGCGGCGGCAACACCGCAGTTGAAGAGGCTCTGTATCTGTCGAATATCGCCTCTGAGGTACATCTGATCCACCGCCGCGATTCTTTCCGTGCGGAAAAAATCCTCATCAAGCGTCTAATGGACAAAGTCGAAAGCGGTAACATCGTGCTGCATACCGACCGTACCCTCGAAGAAGTGACTGGCGACCAGATGGGCGTCAGCGGCCTGCGTCTGCGCGATACCAAAAACAGCGACAACGTCGAGTCTCTGGAAGTGGCAGGCCTGTTCGTTGCCATTGGCCACAGCCCGAACACCGCCATCTTTGAAGGTCAGCTGGAACTGGAAAACGGCTATATCAAAGTGCAGTCCGGGATCCATGGCAACGCCACTCAGACCAGCATTCCGGGTGTATTCGCCGCTGGCGATGTCATGGACCATATCTACCGTCAGGCGATCACCTCTGCGGGCACCGGCTGTATGGCGGCGCTGGACGCCGAACGGTACCTCGACGGTCTGGCTGACGCTTGCAAATAATCTTTACAAGTCAGTAACAAAGGTAAAGAAGGCGACGAAAAGTCGCCTTTATTTTTGCCGCGATGTAACATTGCCGTGCCTAATATTCCCATAACGACACCTGCAAAGCGCGCAATGAATAAAACCCGTCAACAAGAGTTAACCCGCTGGTTAAAACAGCAAAGTATTATCTCCCGTCGCTGGTTGATGATTTCCCGCCTGCTTGGCGTGGCGAGCGGTCTGCTGATCGTGGCGCAGGCCTGGTTCCTGGCGCGGATCCTGCACCGAATGGTGATGGAGAATATTCCAGCGACCGCCCTGCTGCTCCCGCTGACCCTGCTGATACTCACCTTTGTGCTGCGCGCCTGGGTGGTCTGGCTGCGTGAGCGGGTCGGCTTTCAGGCCGGGCAGCATATCCGCTATGAGATTCGCCGCCAGGTTCTTGACCGTCTCCAGCAGGCAGGCCCGGCGTGGATTCAGGGCAAACCGGCCGGCAGCTGGGCAACGCTTATTCTTGAGCAAATCGACGACATGCACGATTATTATGCCCGCTACCTGCCCCAGATGACGCTGGCGGCCTGCGTGCCGCTGCTGATCGTTATCACGATTTTTCCGATTAACTGGGCCGCCGCGCTAATCCTTCTCGGCACCGCCCCGCTGATCCCGCTTTTCATGGCGCTGGTCGGAATGGGCGCCGCCGACGCCAACCGGCGTAACTTCCAGGCGCTGGCCCGCCTCAGCGGCCACTTCCTCGACCGCCTGCGCGGCATGGAAACCTTACGTATTTTTCATCGCGGTCAGGCAGAAACCGATAATATTCGCGACGCCTCGCAGGATTTTCGCCAACGCACCATGGAAGTCCTGCGCCTGGCCTTCCTCTCCTCCGGGGTTCTGGAGTTTTTCACCTCCCTGTCCATTGCGCTGGTAGCGGTCTACTTCGGCTTCTCTTATCTTGGCGAGCTGAACTTCGGCCACTATGGCGCGGGCGTTACGCTGATGGCGGGATTTCTGACGCTGATCCTCGCCCCGGAATTTTTCCAGCCCTTACGTGATCTGGGCACCTTCTACCATGCCAAAGCCCAGGCCGTAGGCGCCGCGGATAGCCTGAAAACGTTTATGGAAACCCCGCTGACCCAGGTGGAGCGCGGCGAGAAAACCTTAAATGATAACGATTTGATTGGCGTGGAAGCGCGCGATCTGGTGATCAAATCTCCGGAAGGTAAAGTCCTGGCCGGGCCGCTTAACTTTTCACTGCCGGCCGGCGCTCGTGTGGTGCTGGTCGGCCAGAGCGGATCCGGGAAAAGCTCTTTACTCAACACACTGCTCGGCTTTTTGCCCTATGAGGGTTCGCTGAAGATCAACGGCACAGAGCTGCGCGAGCTGGACGCCGAACGCTGGCGCCGCCTGCTGAGCTGGGTGGGGCAGAATCCCCAGCTACCTGCCGCCACGCTGCGGGAGAATGTGCTGCTGGCATGGCCCGAAGCCAGCGAAGCGCAGCTTCGGCTGGCGCTCGACAAGGCCTGGGTCAGCGAATTCATCTCTCTGCTGCCACAGGGGATCCATACCGCCGTGGGCGATCAGGCGGGTCGTCTGTCGGTTGGCCAGGCGCAGCGTATCGCGGTCGCCCGCGCGCTATTGGTGCCCTGCCGCCTGCTGCTGCTGGATGAGCCCGCCGCCAGCCTCGACGCCCATAGCGAACAGCGGGTCATGCAGGCCCTGACCCACGCCTCCACCCAACAAACCACGCTGCTGGTCACCCACCAGCTCGAGGGGCTGGCAGACTGGGACGCCGTCTGGGTGATGCAGAACGGACAGATAATCGAACAGGGCGACTACGCCACGCTGGCCCGCGCTGGCGGGGTCTTCTCGGCGCTGCTGGCCCATCGTCAGGAGGAGATTTAAATGCGCGCGCTCTTACCCTATCTGGCACTCTATAAACGCCATAAATGGATGCTGCTGCTTGGCGTCGTGCTGGCCATTGTGACCTTGCTGGCCAGCATCGGCCTGCTGACGCTCTCCGGCTGGTTCCTCTCCGCCTCAGCGGTGGTGGGCGTCGCCGGGATCTACAGTTTTAACTATATGCTGCCTGCCGCGGGCGTTCGCGGCGCGGCGATTATCCGTACCGCCGGGCGCTATTTTGAGCGCCTGGTTAGCCACGACGCGACCTTCCGCGTGCTGCAGCACCTGCGCGTCTTCACCTTCAGCAAACTACTCCCCCTCTCGCCAGCGGGGCTGGCGCGTTTTCGCCAGGGTGAACTGCTCAACCGCGTGGTAGCCGACGTCGATACCCTGGATCATCTCTACCTGCGGGTCATTTCGCCGCTGGTCGGCGCCCTGGTGGTGATTGTGGTGGTGACCTGCGGATTAAGCCTGCTCGACGTCACCCTCGCGCTGACACTCGGCGGCATCATGCTGGTGACCCTGCTGGTCATGCCGCCGCTGTTCTATCGCGCGGGTAAACCGGCCGGAGAGAGTATGACGCAGCTGCGCGGCCAGTATCGCCAACAGCTCACCGCCTGGCTGCAGGGTCAGGCGGAGCTGATGGTATTTAACGCCAGCGACCGCTACCGCGCACAAATGGAAAAGACCGAGCTCAGCTGGCAGGACGCACAGCGCCGTCAGGCCGAGCTGACCGCGCTTTCGCAGGCGGTAATGCTGTTAATCGGTGGCATCGCCGTAGTGGCCATGCTCTGGCTGGCCTCCGCCGGCATCGGCGGCAACAGTCAGCCAGGGGCGCTGATCGCCCTGTTCGTGTTCTGCGCGCTGGCGGCCTTCGAAGCTCTGGCACCGGTCACTGGCGCTTTCCAGCATTTAGGCCAGGTGATCGCCTCCGCGCGGCGGATTTCGCAGATCATCGATCAGCAGCCGGAGGTTACCTTTGTTGAGAGTGAAGCCAACGTGCCAGCACAGGTGGCCTTAACCTTCAGACAGGTCACGTTCCGCTACCCGCAGCAGCCCTCCCCTGCTCTGGAGGATATCTCCCTGCAGATTGCCGCCGGAGAGCATATCGCCATCCTTGGGCGAACCGGCTGCGGAAAATCGACGCTGTTGCAGTTGCTTACCCGCGCCTGGGACCCGACACAGGGGGAGATCTTGCTCAACGACCAGCCGCTGTCACAGATCAGCGAAGCCAGCCTGCGTCAGGCGATGAGCGTGGTGCCGCAGCGGGTGCATCTGTTCAGCGCCACCCTGCGCGACAACCTGTTGCTGGCGGCGCCTGGTTCTGATGACGCAACGCTCTGCGCGACGCTCGAGAAAGTGGGTCTGGAAAAACTGCTGGAAGATAGCGGACTGAACAGCTGGTTGGGCGAAGGCGGACGCCAGCTCTCCGGCGGCGAACTGCGCCGGCTGGCCATTGCCCGTGCATTGCTCCACGATGCGCCGCTGATGTTGCTCGATGAACCGACAGAAGGCCTGGATGCGGGCACCGAAAGCCAGATCCTGCATCTGCTGGCGGAAGTGATGCGCGAGAAAACTGTGCTGATGGTCACCCACCGCCTGCGGGGCCTGGCGCGTTTTAAACAGATAATAGTCATGGACAACGGCCAGATAATTGAGCAAGGTAGTCACGCGGAGCTGCTCGCTAAACAGGGCCGGTACTTCCAGTTTAAACAGCGTCTGTAGGCTATTATCTAATTTTTGCTGATGCGTATTGAGGTTAAAATGCGTCTGGTTCAGCTCTCCCGGCACTCTATCGCCTTCCCCTCTCCGGAAGGCGCCCTGCGAGAACCTAACGGCCTGCTGGCGCTCGGCGGCGATCTGAGCCCCGCGCGGCTGCTGATGGCCTATCAGCGCGGTATTTTCCCCTGGTTTTCTCCCGGCGACCCGATCCTCTGGTGGTCGCCCGATCCCCGGGCGGTACTCTGGCCGGAGCGGTTCCATCTCAGCCGCAGCATGAAACGCTTTCATCAGCGTTCGCCCTACCGCGTCACACTCAATCACGCCTTTGGCGCGGTGATTGAAGGCTGCGCCAGCGATCGTGACGAAGGCACCTGGATAACCAGCAGTATCGTTCGCGCCTATCATCAACTACATGAGCTGGGCCATGCTCACTCCATTGAAGTCTGGCAGGAGAATACGCTGGTGGGAGGAATGTACGGCGTAGCGCAGGGGGCGCTGTTTTGCGGCGAGTCGATGTTCAGCCGGGCGGAAAATGCCTCTAAAACTGCGCTGCTGGTATTCTGCCAGGCTTTTGCGCAGAGCGGCGGTAAATTAATTGACTGTCAGGTGCTGAACAACCATACCGCTTCATTAGGGGCAATGGATATTCCTCGCCGCGATTATCTGGACTATCTCTCGGTATTACGTGGTTACCGTCTGCCTGAACGATTTTGGGTACCGCGGGTGCTATTTCCCGGCGTGCAATAAAATGTTTTCAGCACATTTTGCGTCAGGATGGTATAATTGCGCGGTAGAGTAGCTTCTGCCTGTTGCCCCGCCGCCGTTTGGGAATAATAAGAGTCAGATAACGCCCATCGTTCTGTCACTCCCCTTTACGTTTGCGCCTGTCACGCGGCATGGCCGTGTGTGTCCCGGGCAATGCGCCAAAACTACTTCGGCGATTCATACCCGTCATATTTCCGTTGCCGGTGTGCTGACTATGCGCCTTACGGCAAGGTGAATGATTCAGGGTAGATACGTAAAACTTTACTTACATGATGAACTTCGGCATTATCTTGCCGGTTCAAAACTACGGTAGTGATACCCCAGAGGACTAGATGGCCAAAGAAGACAATATTGAAATGCAGGGCACCGTACTTGAAACGTTGCCTAACACTATGTTCCGCGTAGAACTGGAAAACGGTCACGTGGTAACCGCGCATATCTCCGGTAAAATGCGTAAAAACTACATCCGCATTCTGACGGGCGACAAAGTGACTGTTGAGCTGACCCCGTACGACCTGAGCAAAGGCCGCATTGTCTTCCGTAGTCGCTGATTGTTTTCGCCGCTAAGGCGTCAGATGCTGAAGGCCGGGATATTCCCGGTCTTTTCATTTCTGCATCAGCAAAAAAAACCGGCCTGAGGCCGGTTTTTATGCGGGAGAGATGCTTAGTGGGCGGCTTCCGGTTTGTGCTTCGGTGCGCTCTGGAAGTCGTAGGTCAGCGTGTTTTTCGCGCTGTCCAGGGCAACCGTCACCTGACCACCATCGACCAGCGAGCCAAACAGCAGCTCGTTCGCCAGCGGTTTTTTCAGGTTGTCCTGAATGACGCGTCCCATTGGCCGTGCCCCCATTGCCCGGTCGTAGCCTTTCTCTGCCAGCCAGTCGCGCGCTTCCTGACTTACTTCCAGGGAGACGCCTTTCTGATCCAGCTGAACCTGCAGCTCGACGATAAACTTATCGACAACCTGATGGATCACCGTGGTAGACAGATGATCGAACCAGATAATGTTGTCGAGGCGGTTACGGAACTCCGGCGTAAAGATCTTCTTGATCTCATCCATCGCATCCGGACTGTTGTCCTGCTGGATAAGACCAATCGATTTACGTTCAGTTTCCCGCACCCCGGCATTGGTGGTCATCACCAGCACCACGTTGCGGAAGTCCGCTTTACGGCCGTTGTTATCGGTCAGCGTCCCGTTATCCATCACCTGCAGCAGCAGGTTGAACACATCCGGATGCGCTTTTTCGATCTCATCGAGCAGCAGCACCGCGTGCGGATGTTTAATCACCGCATCGGTCAGCAGCCCGCCCTGATCGAAGCCAACGTAGCCCGGAGGCGCCCCGATTAAACGGCTGACGGTATGACGTTCCATATATTCGGACATGTCAAAACGCAGCAGCTCAATACCCAGCGCCTTCGCCAGCTGCACGGTCACTTCGGTTTTCCCAACCCCGGTAGGCCCGGCGAACAGGAATGACCCAACCGGTTTGTGCTCATGGCCCAGCCCGGCGCGCGCCATTTTGATGGCTTCGGTCAGCGCCTCAATGGCTTTGTCCTGACCAAAGACCAGCATTTTCAGACGATCGCCCAGGTTTTTCAGCGTATCGCGATCGCTCTGGGAGACGCTCTTCTCAGGGATCCGCGCAATGCGCGCTACCACTGATTCGATATCCGCCACGTTGACCGTTTTCTTACGCTTGCTGACCGGCATTAAGCGCGCCCGCGCGCCCGCTTCGTCAATGACGTCAATTGCCTTATCCGGCAGATGACGATCGTTAATGTATTTCACCGCCAGCTCAACCGCCGCACGCACCGCTTTAGCGGTATAACGCACGTCATGGTGCGCTTCGTACTTCGGCTTCAGGCCATTGATGATCTGGACAGTCTCTTCCACCGACGGTTCGGTGATATCGATCTTCTGGAAACGACGGGCCAGCGCACGATCTTTCTCAAAGATGTTGCTGAACTCCTGGTAGGTGGTGGAGCCAATTACCCGGATCTTGCCGCTGGAAAGCAGCGGTTTGATCAGGTTAGCCGCATCGACCTGCCCGCCAGACGCCGCTCCCGCACCGATAATGGTGTGGATTTCATCAATAAACAGGATGCTGTTGGTATCCTGTTCCAGCTGTTTGAGCAACGCTTTAAAGCGTTTTTCAAAATCGCCACGATATTTGGTGCCTGCCAGCAGAGAACCAATGTCGAGCGAGTAAATAGTGCAGTCGGCCATCACTTCCGGCACATCACCCTGCACAATACGCCAGGCAAGGCCTTCGGCGATTGCAGTTTTGCCGACGCCGGATTCACCCACCAACAGCGGGTTATTTTTACGCCGACGGCACAGAACCTGAATGGCGCGCTCCAGCTCTTTTTCACGGCCAATCAGGGGATCAATGCCGCCAACGCGAGCAAGCTGATTGAGGTTGGTGGTGAAGTTTTCCATACGTTCCTCCCCGCCGGCTTGCTCTTCATTACCAGGCTGGCTTCCGCTGTTGTCGGAAGACTGGCTCGGCTCGTCTTTGCGTGTGCCATGAGAAATGAAGTTCACCACATCAAGTCGGCTCACTTCATGTTTACGCAGCAGGTAGGCGGCCTGCGACTCCTGCTCGCTAAAAATCGCCACCAGCACGTTAGCGCCGGTTACTTCGCTGCGGCCAGAAGATTGCACGTGGAAGACAGCGCGCTGCAGCACACGCTGAAAGCTCAGCGTCGGCTGGGTGTCGCGCTCTTCTTCCGTTGCCGGCAGGACGGGTGTGGTTTGTTCGATGAAGGCTTCAAGTTCCTGACGCAATGCCACCAGGTCCACAGAACACGCTTCCAGGGCCTCACGGGCCGAGGGGTTGCTTAGCAGAGCCAGCAGCAAGTGCTCGACAGTCATAAACTCATGACGGTGCTCGCGCGCTCTGGCGAAAGCCATATTTAAACTGAGTTCCAGTTCTTGATTGAGCATAGGCACCTCCCCCAATTTTCATGCCTGTATTCAGGCTTTTTCCAGCGTACACAGCAATGGATGCTCGTTCTCCCTCGCGTACTGATTCACCATAGCGACTTTGGTCTCCGCCACTTCCGCGGTAAATACGCCACAAATCGCCTTACCTTCATAGTGAACCGTGAGCATCAGTTGCGTTGCACGTTCAACATCATAAGAAAAGAATTTTTGTAACACGTCAATAACAAACTCCATTGGAGTGTAGTCATCATTGACCAATATCACTTTATACATAGATGGCGGTTTAATCGCATCACGAACTTCGTCGTCAACCAGTTGCTCGAAGTCCAGCCAATCTCTCTTACTCATCGTCAGTGTTCATCATCGGTTGCTGTTGCCAACAGGCGGAGGCCTGTCGATGACCAGAGGTTATGCTCATCACAAATCTACAATAGATCATAGATAAC
>NZ_JBMAXV010000033.1:0-58122 GCF_048589245.1 Klebsiella sp. 10982 | reverse complement strand
AGACCATTCTTTGGCTGAGTTGCGCCAGTGCATCAGTGGACATAAAACCTCAGTAAGTCTGCATTAGGGTACAGTTCAAAGAATACACAAAATTAAAATAAAACGATAATTTTTTATCGTTTTGCTTTAATGTAAATCAAAAAAATAGAAATTTATTGTTATATTTCAGTTGGTTATTGATCATGTTTTTTACTCACGTATCCCTTTCTCTGTTCAGAAATCAACGATGACGTTTTGGTCAATAGCACACGTCGCTGAAATACAAGTAAAAATTATCATCTGCCCTGGCCATTATTCTGTCATACAGCGGTGAGCTTCATATTTTTTAACAATGTGTCAAAACGTTCCTGCGCTGAGCGAACAGTATTGATACTTAATGTAATTCTCTGATTCTGCGGCGGCAAAATTTCAGGGGGTGACGTACTTTTCCATCACCCTCTGCAATGCATCCAGTGCATCTAATCAATTAATCAGAGCTGCGCAAGTATCGCCTCTACGCTCGCTTTTGCATCACCAAACAGCATGGTGGTGTTTCCATACCTCCACAACTGTTACATGAACAGATATTCATCGGCCCCGTTGACCCAATGTCGCCGGTATTGGTTTTGATACCCACTATCGCGACAACTGCCTGAAGCAGCACAAGCTACCATCAAAGTATAATCAATAAGCGTCAAAGTGCAGGTTATTTGCCCCTGTACGGCAGGAAAGTCTGTATTCCGGCAAGGCGGCACGAGATTAAAGTCCTCGTGAAGGCGAAAACCGGAGGGCAGCGGAGATCATTGTGCCGGCAATGGGCCCCGGCGAATAATAACGACTGGCGAGATGGCTTTATAAAAATCAGTCATTGGTACGAAGCAATATGAATTCAACTGACACAGGGGCAAAAGCCCCTGCATGATTACCGGCGGCTCATGGCCAGCTTTGCGGCAAATATCAGAAACAGGCAGCCGGTAGTCCGATCCATCCATTTCACCACGGCTGGTTTTTTCAGGATACCCGCGGCATAGCGAGTGGCGGTAATCAGCGTTAATGACCACAGCGTACCAATCAATACATGGATGGCGACCAGAAGAAAGGTCCAGCTGATGGGGGAATGCCCGGCGGGGATAAACTGGGGCAAAAATGAAACGTAGAAGACGCCCATTTTGGGGTTAAGCACATTCCCCAGCATCCCGCGCAGGAACCCGTTACTCGTGGTAGTGGATTCTGTCGGATGGATGTTAAATTGCTGGCGCGGGCGCAGAAGCAACTGGATGCCCAGCCAGCACAGGTACCCTGCTCCACACCATTTCAACACGGTATAAGCAAACTCAGAAACCGCCAGTAGCGCCCCTAACCCAAAGGCCACCAGGGCGCCCCAAATAAAGCATCCGAGATCAATGCCTAACGCGGTATGCAGGGCTTTGCGTCCACCTTCAGCGACGGCAGTACGGAGGATGAGCGCGGTATCGAGACCTGGGGTCAGGGTTAACAGTGTGGCAGCGAGGGTGTAAGCAAGAAGTGAATCAGCGACAAGCATTTCCAGTCTCCGAAAGAGATAAAGCTACTGAAATGTTCACATTTTTGCAACAGGATTATTTTCCCTGCTCCACTTTTCTTCCGGGATGACAGATGCAAAGAGTAGCCCACGACTAAGGAACGCGTAGTCATGGGCTGATGTGCTTACAGGAAGCGCTTAATGTTAATTTAAAATAACCCGGGGATACGTTAGCTCACTTTAATATCATCCAGGGCGATATCCTCTTCTTCGTAATCATTCTCAATAATCACGTCGCGAGGGATATCTTTTTTGATGACGGCATAGACCGTCGCGGTAACAACGATATTCACCAGCAAGGCCATGATACCTGCCATCGGATGTGACATCGTGGGGATCATCAGTACTCCACCAAAAGGCACCGTCGCATCCGCACCATAGACCATGGTGACCGCCCCGCCGCAGGCGCCGCCGATAGCCGCTGCGGCAATACCACGCACAATATCATTCATGACGATCGGGATAGAACCTTCAACGATATTCACAATCCCCATCGGGACCGCTGATTTTAAGGTTTCCACTTCTTCACGGTTATAGATATTTTTACGCAGCAGTTTGGCAATAAAGAAAGCCAGGCCAAATCCGATAGGCGTAGCGGTGTTAACTAACTGAAGTGCGGTAATGGGTTCATTTATCCCCTGCGCCTGCAGGGTCAGCACGAAAGCAAAGCATGTCTTATTCAGCGGGCCGCCAAAGTCAACGATACACAATGCGCCAATGACTGCACCTAACACCAAATTCGACGACGTGCCCATGCTTCTCAGGAACGATGTGAGCGCATCCGTGAAGATACCGATAGGCGTACCGATGATATAGACCATAATCAGGCAGCTGATAATGGAGGCAAAAAACGGAACGATCAGCGTCGGCATCAACCCGCGGGCCCAGTCAGGGACCTTGACGTTTTTAATGATCGCCAGCGCAATATACCCGGCAATATAGCCACCAATCATCCCACCGATAAAGCCTGCGCTAATGGTATTCGCCGCCAGCCCGACGACAAATCCTGGCGCGATGCCTGGCTTGCCGGCTATCGAGCCAGAAATCCCTACGGCAATCACCACCGGCAACAGTCCAAGCGCTTTAGCGCCCAGAGTGGCCATAGCCTGCCACACATCGAAATGTCCCGGCACTAACGTATCCTGCACCGTCCCGCCAAGCCCCATCCCGATGGCAATAATAAACCCAGAACCACAGACAATGGGGATCAGAAACGAGATAGCGGTCAGCAGATGCCCTTTCGGGTTTGCTGCTTTCCATATTCCTTTTATCGTCATAAGTCACACTCTTTTATATATAGTGGCTGCGCGGCGTGAAAAGTTATGAATTTACTATTTCACTGAGTTTTTCAATCAGCTTATTGGGGGATTTCACTGCCGTTTCCGTCGCGACTTTGACGACTTTCTTGCCGGCAAATCTTTCTTCGCCCGTCACTTTGACGTCGGCAGCAAGCAGAACAATATCTGCCCTGGCAATTTCATCAGCGGTTAACGGGTTCTCAATGCCGATAGTTCCTTGCGTCTCTATTTTAACGTTATGTCCGGCTTTTTTAGCCGCAGTTTCAATTTTCTTTTGCGCAATATAGGTATGTGCAATCCCCACCGTGCAGGCGGTAACGCCGACAATATTCATCACGTTTCTCCGTTAATTAATCTAATAAAGCATAAAAGGATATTAATAAGTTAGTATTAAGCATCGGCGCTTTCAGTTGCTGAATTGAAAAGCGCAATGATTTTATGTGGATCAGATTCAACCAGTAATTTAGCGATAATGTCTTCGTCTGCCAGAGACCCGGACACTTGTGCTAACAGGCGAATATGAGTGGCATTTTGGTCCACCAGGCAAACCGCAAATAAAATAACACAACGCACATCGCTGCCATCCATGGTCTCCCAGGGAATGGCATGTTGCGTGCGTCCGATGGCTAATGCGGTACGGGAAACACCGGAAGACTTGCCGTGTGGAATAGCGATATGGTTTTCAAAGCCCGTGGAGCCTTGCTCCTCACGTAACCAGACATCGCGAATAAAGTCTTCCTTATTGGTGACGGCGCCGTCCTGGATCAGTAAGTCGGTGAGTTCTTCTATTACCTCTTCCTTCGTTCTGGCGGTCATATTTAACTTGATGTTATTAACATTAAGTACTGTCGAAATATCCATAATTCACCCGCATTAATATAGAGTGGTCGTTGAATGACAGAGCAGGCATCGCTGGTATGATGCAGATCTTTTAAGTCTGATTTAAATAGATGCTGTGGTTCAAAGAAAATTAATACAGTAATAACCCGTTAGGCTGCGACGGTTTCCCGCTGGAAGATCTCGATCATTCTGTCCCACGCCTGAGTGACATCCTCATGGAGAGAAAACAGACCTGATGTGCCGACGATAAAGACATCCACCCCGGATGCAGCAATCTGGCCAAAGGTTTTTTCATTGCAAGAGCCATCAATTTCGGTCAGATAATGATAGCCATTATTTTTGCGCATAGTGATGAGCTTTCTTATCTTGTTTAGCGACTCAGGGATAAACTTTTGTCCGGCATAGCCAGGGTCAACCGACATGACCGTCACTTTATCCAGCAGATGCGCATATTCGGCAATACTTTCTGCCGGTGTCGCCGGGTTCAGTACCACCCCGCACTTTTTACCCGCATCCTTAATCTGATTCAGCAGGCGGAAAATTTTGTTATTCGCCGTCTCGGGATGAAAACTGATGATATCGGCGCCGGCATCGAGACACATGGGAATGATATCTTCCGGGTGATTCACCATCAGATGAACATCGATGGGGACAGTAGTGATTTTTTTCAGATTCTCAATAAAAAAAGGCGATAAAGTGATATTGCGGACGTAATTGCCATCCATTATATCAACATGGTAAAAATCCGCTTTTTTATTCATTGCCGTGATCTGTTCTTTGAACTGTGTTAAATCCATGCACATTAATGAGGGTGAAAATTTGGCGCTCATAAACCACCTCCGGGAGTCAATAGTTAGTTAAAAATTGCGATGATATGACCCAGCACGATCCCGACAACGCCAAAGTCGGCGTCCCCAAACGTCGTGGAGCCAAGGCCCATATTCCCCATCATGGGCAAAAGAATGGCTGGCAGGAACGAAATCAGCAGACCGTGGGCAAATGCCCCTACCACCGCCCCGCGACGTCCGCCGGTAATGTTGCCGTAAACCCCTGCCGTGGCCCCGCAGAAAAAGTGGGGAACCAGGCCCGGGACGATGACACTTAAGCCGAACAGCGGGCAGAGGAACATACTGACCAGCCCAGCCATAAAGCTTGAGAGAAAGCCGACGATGACGGCATTCGGAGCAAAGGGAAAGACCGTCGGACAGTCCAGCGCCGGCTTCGCATCTTTGACCAGTTTGTCCGCAATCCCTTTAAACGCCGGGACGATCTCGGCAATCACCATCCGCACCCCGGCGAGGATGATATAGACCCCCGCAGCAAATGTAAGGGACTGAATAATGGCGAAAATAATAAAGTTCTGGCCTGCGCTCAGCGTCTCCTCGACATAAGATTTGCCCGCAACGACCACCAGCACGATGAACAGAATCATCATGGTAAGAGAGATGGCCACCGACGAGTCGCGAAGGAAATTGAGTGACTTAGGCACTTTAATCTCTTCAATCGAGGGGCTTCCCTTACCGACGACTTTGCCCACCAGCGCGGAAAGCAAATAACCAGTAGAGCCAAAATGGCCGAGGGCCAAATCGTCGGTATTGGTGATTTTGCGGGTAAACGGCTGCAGGATGGCCGGGGAGATCACCATCATGGCGCCGAGAATAATCGCGCCAATAGTCACAACCCAAATTCCTGATAACCCCCCGACTGACAAAATGACCGCCAGCATCGCTGCCATATACAGCGTATGGTGCCCGGTCAGAAAGATGTACTTTAATGGCGTGAGGCGTGCCAGCGCGATATTGATCAGCATACCCAGCACCATTATGGTGGCGGTTTCCGTGCCGTAATTCTTCTGTGCCAGAACCGCCATGGCATCAGTGTTGGGTACCACGCCCTGGATATGGAAAGAATGCTCAAATAACTGACTAAAAATCGTTAACGTATAGGCAATAATACCAGCGCCCGCGGTTAAAATGACAAACCCCATAATGGTTTTCAGCGTGCCTGAAATAACGTCTGAAATTCCTTTTTTTTGCAACAGCAGACCGATCAGTGAAAATAAACCAACCAGAATCGCCGGTGTCCCTAGCACATCATAAATAATGAAATGAAGCATGTTAAACTCCACGAATCAGATAGCCGTTGCTTAAATATGTTCTGCTAAAATTTCTTTAATTTTATTGTTATCAAGTAGATTACTTAACCCAATCACCCGGGCAGAGTGATTGCTAAGATGTTCTGCAATGTCTTTGGCACTGAGAATAAGATCGGCAGTTTCGCTTTTCGCCGACGTCAGATCGGTATGGGCGACTTCCGCTTCTTTATTCAGTTCGGCAAGGATTTTTTTGACATTCATTTCAACGATAAAACTACTGCCTAAACCATTGCCGCACACAATGAGTACTTTTTTCATTCCCTCTTCCTCTCAGTCAATGACAGCCTGAATGGCTTTGATGTTAGCGGCATTTAATAATCGGGTTAACTTTTTCTGGTCGCTAAAGATTTCTGCCAGCTCGCCGATCATCGTGATATGTTCATCCCCGGAGCGTGCACAAAGTATGATAACCACGTACACCGGATCGTTCTCTGTCGAACCGAATGCCACCCCTTCTGTAATATGAAGAAGCGATAGTCAATTTCTTAACACACCCTGTTCAGGGCGAGCATGTGGCATCGCTAAACCAGGGGCCAGGACATAATAAGGCCCTATTTCTTCATGGCTTTTTAAAATCGCCGTAATATACTCTTGCGCCAGCAAGGGTTCGGCTGCAAGTCGAATGGCATTTTCCCAGGTATCAATAGTGTTAATGACATTAATTTTATCCGGTGTTAACCAGTCGCTGATCATATGCTCTCCCGAGGGGGTCCATGTGCTGCACTATAAACAGCTAAATAAAATGCAACTGTGATGCACCTCCCAAAGTTAGCGCTAACAAGCAAAAATGTTAAAAAGTGCGTTACCGCTAACACTGGTTATAATGTGCTTTCCCCTTCGCTGTGGTAAGTTATAATGCAACTCGCAGATATACTTTCGATATATTTTATTTTTCAAACGGTTGGTGATTTTGGTGAAGAGTTTAGACGCGGACGGTAGCCCGAAAGAAAAACGTCGTAAGGGTACTGGTAAGATAACCCTGACCGAAGTGGCTGAGTTTGTCGGCGTGAGCGCCATGACCGTCTCGCGTGCGCTGAGAATGCCTGAAAAAGTGAACCCTGAGCTTCGCGATCGCATTGACGCGGCCGTCAGTCAACTCGGCTATGTTCCCAATCTTCAGGCTCGCAATCTGGCGTCGGTCCATTCCGATCTCATTCTCGCCGTCGTCCCCACCTTCTCTTCGCCGGGTTTTTTGCCGGTCTCTGAAGCGCTGCAAAAGATACTGACCGAACGCGGGTATACCATGATGTTTATGGAATCCGGCCATGACGGGCAAAGTGAACAAAAGACGTTTGAAAAAATGCTCGCTTATAACCCGGCAGCCATTATTCAGTTCAATATCGACACCATTGAGAGCTGCACCCAGCTGCTGGCCAATGTGGATGTCCCTATTCTGGAAATTGGCGCGTTAAATACCCACCCCGTGGGCATGTGCATCGGCGTGGATTACGGTAAAGCCGTAAAACAGATCGTGACCCACCTGGCTGATGCCTCATTAAAAAACATCGCATTGCTCTGTACACCGGCCAACAACACGATGTTTCGCCAGCTGCTCAGCGGCTGGAATACGGCGATGCTTTCCCTGAACCGTTCTCCGCATCGGGTGGTGACCACGCATTTGCCTTCCACCATCGCCACAGGCGTCAATATATTCAAGGATATGATGATTACCTGGGGCGATCTCGATGCGTTAATTTGCACCTCGGATGAAATGGCCTGCGGATGCATGATGGCCTGCCACAGTGCCGGTATAAAAGTGCCCAATACCGTATCCATTGCGAGTTTAGGCGGCGGGGTGTTATCGACAGTCTGTTCCCCTGCCCTGACAACCGTTGAGTTTCCCTGGCATGACATTGGGGTGAAAGCGGGTAAAGCCCTGCTCGACCTGCTTAACGATAAGCCGTGTGAAAAGTACATTGAAATCCCGTCAGTACTCAAAGTTCGGGCCAGTACCGCGACGTAACTGCAGTCTGTAGCGTGCTGAGGAGCGATAAGGTGCCAGCGGGCGGCTTCCCATATCTAGTGTGGTAGTTAGTATTTCTACAGGAAGCATTTCTCCCTGCCAGAGTCCATACGATAAATACCCTGGTCACAAAGCACAAAATCAGTCGGGACAGTAGCGTTTATTCGGTACTAAGCGGGTAAACCACCATCCTTGTTTGCCGTTTACCCTGCCAGCCGCCCCAGGCGGTGATTTCCATAGCCTCGACCCGCCTGGACGGTTTTGCGCAGAAGTCTGTCTCGCGCCAGTCCAGGATACACGCTATGTCTTACGCCAGTTTGTACACGAAGCGCACCGCGATAACCCATGTGCACCGCCCTGGTGCCGCACATTCACCATGCCGAACCTCGTCAGACATGCCCTTAGTACATTAACGTTCTGAATACAAAAGACTATTTCATATGGCACGTTTAATGCTATTTCGCTTGTATACCGCGATGTGGACAAGAACGTATGCCGTATGGCCACAACAGCTCGCCAGTCTGCGGTCGCAGTACTTCTCGTTCTGATGCGCTTCACGGAAGCCTGCTAACTGAAAACGGAGAACAACATGACGACACTCAGCGAACCGTTGGTTACCCCGAGATATGGCAAATGGCGCCAGCTGGTGCTGGGCTTGGTCTGTATGGCCGCCATTTCCAGTCCGCAATATGTCTGGACGCTGCTGACAAAACCTCTGGCCGCCAGGCTTGGCGTGGGTTTGCCAGAATTGCAGGTCACCTTCTCCCTGCTGATCATCCTGCAGACCTTCTTTTCCCCTTTTCAGGGGCGGTTAGTGGAAAAGTTTGGCCCACGGCGGCTGATCGCTATTGGCACGGTGATGGCGGGAATGAGCTGGGTGCTTTCCGCGCAGGTGAATGGCCTGGCAACGCTCTGGCTGGTTTATGGCTGCATGGGCGGCCTCGGGACCGGGATCGTCTACATCGGCGTTGTCGGCCTGATGGTCAAATGGTTCCCACAGCAGCGGGGGTTTGCCGCCGGCGCGGTGGCGGCGGGCTACGGGATGGGGGCCATCATAACCACCTTCCCCATCTCCCTGTCGCTGACCACTAACGGCCTCGAACACACGATGACGACTTTCGGGATCCTTTTCGCCCTCGTCGGCTTCCTCGCCAGTCAGGGGCTGAAGCTGCCGCCGCCCGCTGTCTCCCGGCCCGTCAGTCAGACGGTGGCGCAGAGCAGCAGATCGTTTACTTCCCGGGAAATGCTGCGCCAGCCGCTGTTCTGGCTGATGTTCGCCATGATGGCGATGATGTCGACTTCCGGGCTGATGGTCACTTCGCAGATGGCGGTGTTCGCCGAGGATTTCGGCATTAGCCAGGCGGTGGTGTTTGGCATGGCGGCGCTGCCGCTGGCGTTAACGATAGACCGCTTTACCAACGGCTTAACCCGACCGCTGTTTGGTTTTATTTCCGACCGCTTCGGCCGCGAGCAAACCATGTTTATCGCCTTTGCGCTGGAAGGCGTGGCGATGATGCTCTGGCTGGCGTGCCGGGAAGATCCGCTGCTGTTTGTCCTGCTCTCCGGGGTGGTGTTCTTTGGCTGGGGTGAGATCTTCTCCCTCTTCCCGTCGACACTCACCGATACGTTCGGCAGCGAGCATGCCGCCACCAACTATGGCTGGTTGTATATTTCGCAGGGCATCGGGTCAATCTTCGGCGGCCCGCTGGCGGCACTGCTTTATCACTACACCCACGGCTGGCATGTGGTCTTCAGCTGCGCTATTGGCCTCGATTTTGTCACCGCCGCCCTCGCGCTGTGGGTGCTAAAACCGTGGCGCGCGCGCTTTATCCGCCAGCACAGCTAACTGCAATCCTGACAGAAGTGACGGCTCGCCCGTCACTTCACTGATATTCACTGCGCAGCAGCGCGTACAGGTACTCATCGCCCCACTCGCCTTTAAAAAAGATATTCTGCCGGTAATGCGCCTCGCGACGAAAGCCCAGCCCTTCCAGGAGTTTGATCGCCCCGGTATTGCGGGTATCAACCACCGCCATCAGCCGGTGATGGGCTAACTGTTCAAAGAGTAAGGCCATCACCGCCCGCATCGCTTCCCGGGCATACCCCTGATGCTGATACGCCGGGGAAAAGGTCATCCCCAGCTCAGCCTGTCTGCCTTGATCGAAAAAGTGGATCCCCACATCTCCCGCCAGCGCACCGTTGGCCTGGATCTCTACGGCAAGCTGGAACCAGCTCTCATCCTCAGCAAAGGCCAGCGAACGCTGTTGTTCATAGAAGGCTGTCGCCTGTGCCATATCGTAGTGGGTCCAGCTCTGATAGCGGGCTACTTCCGGTAAGTTGCGATAATGGCTGAAAGACGGCAGATCTTCCGTTCTGAACCGGCGCAGCAGTAGCCGGGGCGTGGTCAGGGGTAACATCATCTCTTCTCTTCTTCTTAATGAGACTGGCAATCGCAGGACTATCTTAACCTGCTAGCCTCAACCCAGCCATCGCACTTCCTTGTCAATTTAATATAAAGTTAAATTTCGATATTAAAATTTCACAAATCGATAAAACATTACAATAACAAATACGAAAAACAGGGGAACAAGCCAGAGAGGCGTCTTTGGAAAAAAGAGCCCTTGCGCCACGGCGAAGAGAATGGTCAATACAGCAGGGCCATAATATGAAATTAACGATCTGAATATTCTTCGCAGCAACCTTTTAATAAGATTCATCATAGTTATCGGATCATCCTGGTAATGATGTCTGTAATACCCTCATTCGATGCCTGTCGTGCTGTAAACGTTTCAGACTTCAGAAATAATGGCTATCAGAAAGCACATCATTCAAAGCTTATGTGTATAAAGGTCCAAATAATACGCTGGTTCGGAGACATAAGGACATGACTTGTGCATGTCTACGCAATCTTGTTTTATTGAGGGAACCGACACCGCATAAACCGCGGCTGATTTACTTTTTACCCGTCTGGCGGCAAGATCCGGCATAATGCACCGCTGTCACATGACAGCCGTGTTACCAACGGTCGTGACAGCGAACCATTCGACAGGAAAACGCATGAAGCCAAAACAAGCGGACATTCTCCGCCACGCCAGCGCGCTGTTTAATCGCGAAGGATATCAGTCGCCCAGCATCGAGCGGATTGCTGAACATGCCGGCATCTCCAAAATGACTTTCTACCGCTATTACGCCGATAAAGAGGCGCTCATTCTGGCTATTCTCAGGCAGAAAGAGAGCAAATTTATGCAGGATCTGGCGCAGATCACGGCGGATAAAGCCAGCGCGCGGGAGAAGCTGTTTGCCGTGTTCGACTATTACCATCGCTGGTTTACCTGCGAAACGTTCCACGGCTGCATGTTTACCCGCGCGCTGTTTGAATATGGCGCGTCATCGCCGGCGATCCGGGAGCAGTGTTCCCGCTTCAAGTCGCTCCTCTGGCAGTTCTTCCGCGATATTCTCCTGCTGGTGTTAAAACCAGAGCCTGCCGAGCGGGTCGCCATGATGATGGTGATGCTCATCGATGGCGCTATCGCCGCCCAGCAGGCCGAGTCCGTGGAATGTCGGGAGATCCCGCCGGGGATGGCCGCCTGGAGCGCGGCCAAAGCGCTTATCTACTCAGAAGGCGGCACGCTCTGAGCCGCAACGCTGCCGTCCAGTGATTGCAGCGCCGCCAGCAGACCATCATAGTAATCGTTACAGGTTTGCAGGCGCAGCGCGGCGCCAAAGTAGACCTCCTCCATCGCCGCCGGATGTTTTTTGCCAATCGGCACAATCACATTGTTCAGCCAGCCGTCCGCATGGCCGATATCGACGGTGATATGTTCGGCATAGTAATGCACGTCGCGATCGGAAAGCCCAATCCGCCGACAGCCCGTTACCAGTTTTTCATACTGCGGCGGGTCGAGCAGCTCGGTCATGGCCATCACGCCCAGTGATTTGTAATAATGCTGACGGTTAACGCCGCCCAGCATAAAGGCGTTATACCCGGCCAGCCCCTGCCACTCGTACAAATGGGCAAAATGATTGTCCGGCAAA
Organism: Klebsiella sp. 10982; assembly: GCF_048589245.1. NCBI lineage: Bacteria > Pseudomonadati > Pseudomonadota > Gammaproteobacteria > Enterobacterales > Enterobacteriaceae > Klebsiella > Klebsiella sp. 10982. Next base: position 46,291 of record NZ_JBMAXV010000033.1, on the reverse strand, counting down.
GCGATATTCCGCCGCTTCAGTAAATCCTTGTACAAATTGACGTGGGTGATCTCAGTGCTGCCCTGGCCTATCTCATCCCACAGATTTTGCGCAATCTCGGCGCGAGTTTCCGGCAGCGAACCGACCAGCCCCATCGCCACGAGATCGAAGAACAGCAGATTCAGCGCGCTGTCGCTTTTGAAGAAATAGTCGATTTGCGCCACAGAGGCCTTGGTGGCAAGGAAATCGAACAGCGGATGATGAGACGCCGGGTGTTGCTGGCATAAGGCGCGCAGTTCGTCGACGATATTGCCGGCGTTCAGCATCGGTCTCTGGCAGTGGAAACGTTTGCTTTCCGCGCGCAGCCACTCAGACTCAATGTAATTTCTGATCCCGGAAAGCAGCGGATGAAACTGATTGGCTGCCGCTGGCGAGAGCGGGTCGGCAAGCCAGGACTGGTAGAGAATGAACAGCGCGTGGTGCGCCCGCTTTTTAGCCTGCGGGTCGTCAGCGGAGAAGGCGCGAATACAGGTATTCTCGGTTAGATGCCAGGCCCTGTCGGACACCAGTGGGTTAGCCGTCAGCTTCAGCGACAGCGCGTTGCTGTGAACAAGCTGGTCGATTAATTCATCCAGCGCCAGCCTGGCCATCACCGCGGTCTGGTCGCTTCCAATCACCCCATTATCAGTATTACGCATGATTTATCCCTGTGAAATACATGGCGACTATACGGTATAGTACCGTTTAAAAAGCGGCAATGAAAATTCAATAACATCTTATATGTTATTGTAAATAAAAGACTTATAACATATTACACAAAAACCACTAAAAAAATATTGATATTATAAAATTGATAAAGTTACCATCCGGTATAGTGATAAGCGACGCAAGGAATAAGCATGCCCTATCTGTTACTGACGCTGGCAGCTCTGTTTTGGGGCGGGAATTATGTTGTCGGGCACGTGCTGGTGCAGGGCGTGGATCCGATCCTGATGACCGAAGCGCGATGGGCGTTAACGGCGCTGCTGCTGGGCCTGCTCTATCACCGGCAGATCGCCGCCAGCCGCCACCTGCTGCGGGAAAACGCCCCGGCGGTGCTGGTGCTCACCCTCTGTGGCCAGGTCAGCTTCCCGCTTACGCTCTATATTGGCCTGCAAACCACCTCTGCCCTTAACGCCGCCATCTATATGTCTGCCACGCCGAGCATGGTGCTGTTGATTAACCGGCTGATTTTCCGCGACCCGGTATCGGTGCGTAACTGGCTGGGGGTCATCTTCAGCACCCTCGGCGTAATGATCCTGTTATTCCAGGGAAACCCACTGCACGCCGCCTCGCTGCATAGCTTTGCCATCGGCGATCTGTGGGCGATGGGATCGGCGCTGAGCTGGGCGCTCTACTGCTCGCTATTACGTCTGAAGGACCGCCGGATCCCGGCGAATGGCTTTGTCGCCGTCAGCTCGCTGCTCGGCGCGCTGATCCTGCTGCCCATCGTCATCTTCTGGCTGATGCGCCACCCGGCGCAGGACTGGGCCGCCTGGCGCGAGCCGTTTTTCCTCAGCGGCCTGGCGTATCTGGTGATTTTCCCGTCGTGGCTGGCCTATCTGTTCTGGAACAAAGGTATCGCCGCGATTGGCGCCACCCGGGGAGAAATTTACACCCATATCATCCCGCTCTCCGGCGGGGTGTTGAGCATCCTCTTCCTGCATACCCAGCCGCATGCCTGGCATCTGTTCAGCGCCCTGTTTATCATGCTGGGGATCGTCATTTGCTCCCTGGAAAAACGCCTGGCAGCGGCCGGGCGCCTGTCGACACCCGGTCACAGAGGTTAACGACTGGTGGAGAGCGGCTGGGGATGCACCTCCCCTGCAGGGTGGATCACCCGTCCCTCACGGCCGAAGAAGGTCAGTACGGTAATGACGATCGCCACCGTCCCGGCCACCAGGGCCATTGCCAGACCATAGTTATGCCCGTGATGTTGAGCAATGGAGGCCTGCAGCGTGGCGTTCACCGAAGCCAGCAGATTGCCCAGTTGATAGACGAAGCCAGGCAGTACCGCCCGGGTGTTGGCCGGCACCAGTTCGTTGAGCCAGGTCGGGATCACCCCCCAGGCGCCTTGCACCATAAATTGCATCAGAAATGCCCCAGCCCCCAGCGCCAGCGAGCCGCTGGCGAAGGCCCACAGCGGGATAACCGGCAGCGCCAGCAGAGCGGCAATCATAATCGCTTTGCGCCGGCCAATCTTCTCCGACAGCGAACCGAAAAACACCCCGCCGATGATCGAGGCGATGTTGTAGCAGACCGCGATGATGCTGACCGTTTTAGGCTCAAAACCATGCTGAACTTTCAAAAAGACCGGGTACAGATCCTGCGTCCCGTGAGAGAAAAAGTTAAAGGCCGCCATCAGCACCACCAGATACAGGCACAGCTTCCAGTGACTGCGCAGCACCGGCAGCAGGGCCGTACTCGCTTTATTCTGCCGGGCCGCCAGCCAAACCGGTGACTCCTCGACGCAGAAATAGATAAATGGCAGCAGCAGAACCGGAGCTGCTCCAATCACAAACATCCCGCGCCAGCCGAGCTGCTCAAACAGCAGCCCATAAGCCACTGCCGCCAGCAGATAGCCGAAGGGGTATCCCGCCTGAAACAGGCCGGACATCAGCCCGCGCGAGCGATCGGGGATCGTCTCCATCGCCAGCGACGAGGCCACGCCCCAGATCCCGCCCATCGCCACGCCATACAGCACCCGCAGCAGGAAAAACAGCATTAATGATGGCGCGGCGGCAGAGAGCAACTCAAAGGCTGAGAAGAAGACGATATTCAGCATCAGGATCGGTTTGCGGCCATATTTTTCCGCCGCCCTGCCGAAAATCAGCGCGCCCACCGGCCGAACGGCCAGGGTCAGGAGAATCGCCAGGGTGACCTCTTCAAGGTCGACGTGAAACGAGTGGGCGATATCGCTCAGTAAAAAGACCAACAGAAAGAAATCGAAAGCATCGAGCGTCCAGCTTAAAAAACTGGCAATCGCCGCGTTGCGCTGTCGTGAAGTCCAGCCATGCATCTTGTCATCCCTATCCCGACGGCATTGCCGGGAGCTTGCGCGGCGTCCGGCAGAGCACGCTGGTGTCACCGCTTTGTAAATTGTTTGTATAGAAAGTTGCTCTTTTGTTAATTACACCTCTTTATCGGCAGTCGGCAAGTTTATTAGCCTGCTAATTTGTTTCAAATTGCGTGCAACGCTCCACCGGTTCGGCAATTTTCGACCAGAATTAAGGACAGGCAGAGTTAAGTGAATCGCCGTACATGCCGTATCCGCCCACAGGAAGGGAGAGAATCATGAAGAGTATTGCCATCGTCGGCGCCGGGCCGACGGGGATTTACACCTTGTATGAACTGGTGAAGCGTGGTGAGCTGCTGGCCATCACGCTGTTTGAAAAAGAGGCGCAGGCCGGGGTGGGTATGCCCTACAGTGACGATAATACCGCGGCACAGATGCTGGCCAACATTGCCAGCATTGAGATCCCCCCCATCGACCTGACCTATCTGCAATGGCTGCAGCAGCACAGCGACGGCTGGCTGACGGCGCGCGGCCTGGAGCGGCACACGCTGCATGAGCGCCAGTTTCTGCCGCGGGTGATCCTCGGCGAGTACTATCGCGACCGCTTTCTGTATCTCGTTGAGCGGGCCCGGGACGCCGGCTTTGTGATTCGGGTCTGTGAATCCTGTGAAGTCACGGATATTGCCGTCCAGCCCGCCGGGATCGCTATCTATACCGATAGCGCCGCAGAGCCGGTGATGGTCGACCTGGTGGCGATTGCCACCGGCCATCTGTGGCCAGAAGAAGAGCGCGCCAGCCGACAGTACTTCCCCAGCCCGTGGACCGGCCTGATGGAGGCCCGGATCGCCCCCTGCCGGGTGGGGATCCTCGGGACGTCATTAAGCGCGATTGATGCCGCCGTTGCGGTGGTAGCCCGCCACGGTGTTTTCCATACCGAAAACGACAAAACGACCCATTTTGTCCTCCATCCCGGCAGCGAGGCGCTGGAGATAACCCTGATGTCGCGCAACGGCGTGCTCCCGGAAGCCGATTTTTACTGCCCGATCCCGTGGGAGCCGCTGGAGATTGCCACTCCCGCCGCCCTCGAAGCGGCCGTTGCTCAGGGCAGCGACGGTCTGCTGGATCGCGTGTTCGGGCTGATCGTCAAGGAGCTGGAATATACCGCGCCGGACTGGTGCGCGGCGACGGGGCTCCGTCAGCTAACGCCTGACACCATCGCCGACGTCTGGTTTGCCGACCGGCACAGCCACGATCCATTCCAGTGGGCGCAGCGCAATCTGCAGGAGGTGGAGCGTAATAAACGCGACCACCATACTGTGCCCTGGCGCTACACCATACTTCGTCTGCATGAAGCGATCGAAACCGTGGTGCCGCAGCTCAACGACGAGGACAGCCGTCGCTTCCGCCAGGGCCTCGCCCGGGTGTTTATCGATAACTACGCCGCCATTCCGCCGGAATCCATTCGCCGGCTGCTGGCCCTGCATCAGGCGGGTATTCTGCGTATTGTGGCGCTCGGCGAGGATTATGATTTGCAGCGTGAGGCCAGCCGAACCGTCATTGTTCATCACCAGCAGCGCAGCGAATTTGATGTCTTTATCGATGCCCGCGGACAAAAAGCGCTAAAAACCCGGGATCTGCCCTTCCCTTCACTGCGCCAGCAGCTGCTGGCCTGCGGCGACGACATACCGGATGTCGGTGATGACTACACCCTGCAGGCCCCTGAGACGCTGCGCAGTCGGGTCGCCTTCGGCGCTCTTCCCTGGCTGATGCACGATCGCCCGTTTGTGCAGGGGCTGACGGCCAGCGCCGAGATTGGCAGCGCAATGGCCCGCGCCGTGTCGCAACAGGCAACCGGCCGTCGGCGTCGCCTCTGGTTTATTGAATGACGGAGCGCTTAAGCGCAATAACCGAATACGGGGGTCGCAGGCAGGCATGCTATAAACAGTGACTGTCTGCCCCTCTGCAAGACCACGCCTAACATTTACGAGGTACACATGAGTCATCTTTTTAGCGCGACGCGTATTGGTCAGCTGACGCTGGATAATCGCATCGTTATTGCCCCGATGTGTCAGTACTCTGCCGATGAGGGAAAAGCCACCTCCTGGCATCGGATCCATCTCGGACAGCTGGCCTTCTCCGGCGCAGGCCTGTTAATTCTGGAAGCCACGGCGGTAGAGCCTGCGGGGCGTATTTCCCCGGGGGATCTGGGGCTGTGGGATGATGAAACCGAAAACGCTCTGCGCGCGGTGGTAGAGGATATCCGGGCCTGGTCGCCTGTCCGCCTCGGGATCCAGCTGGGGCACGCCGGACGCAAAGCCTCCTGCGCGGCCCCGTGGCAGGGAGGGCATCAGCTGGCGCTCAACGCAGGTGGCTGGCAAACCGTCGCCCCGTCCGCCGTGGCGTTTCACGATGGCGATCGCGCCCCCGCTGAACTGAGCCATGCCGACCTGACGCGCATCAAAGCGGCTTTCGTTGCCAGCGCGCTGCGCGCCCAGCGGCTGGGCTTTGAGCTGATTGAACTGCACGCCGCCCACGGCTATCTGCTGCACCAGTTTCTCTCCCCGCTCAGTAATCAGCGCCGCGACGAGTACGGCGGTTCGCTGGAAAACCGGATGCGCTATCCGCTGGAAGTCTTTAAAGCGATCCGCGACGCGGTAGGCAGCGCCATGGCGGTGGGGGTCAGGTTGTCGGCGACCGACTGGGTCGAAGGCGGCTGGGACTGCGAACAGTCCATTCAGTTTAGCCAGCAGCTGGAAGCGCTGGGCAGCGACTATATTCACGTCTCCAGCGGCGGTTTGTCGCCCCAGCAAGCGATCGCCGTTGGGCCGGGGTATCAGCTGCCTTTCGCCCGCGATATTCGCGAGCAGGTAGCTATCCCGGTGATTGGCGTGGGGCTGATCACCGACGCGCAGCAGGCGGAAATGGCGCTGGAAGAAGGCGATGCCGACCTGATCGCCCTCGCCCGCGCGGTACTCTACGATCCGCACTGGCCGTGGCACGCTGCGGCCAGCCTTGGCGCCCAGGTGCGCGTGCCGTCGCAGTACCTGCGATCGGAGCCGCACGGCCTGAAAGGCACCCTGGTCCCGAACCGCTGACCCCGCGGCGAGCATAAAAAAGGGGTATCGTAAGATACCCCTGGGCATGATGTGCTTTCGACCCACGTGCCGGGCGGCGGCGACGCCTTATCCGGCCTGGAATATCAGGTGATTTGGCAACCAACTGGCACCCTCCGTAGGCCTGTGCAAGCGCAGCGCCGCCAGGCAAGTACCGTGGGCACAGAGCCGCTGTTATGCCGGGCGACAGCCCGGCAAACACCGCGAGTTACTGCTGGGCGGGCGGTGGCGTGGTGTTCTGTTTGTCCGCCGCGATACTGTCCTGGATAGCCTTGGTTTTACTCGCCGCCTCCGCCGAGAGCTGATTGGCGTCGCCGATGGCGTTGTCTTTGATCTGACCCGCCTCTTTAACTATGCGGTCACTTTCCTGCTTTGCGTTCTGCTTCACGGCATCGGCCTGGGCTTTCGCCTGCTGGGCGATGGCGTCCGCTTTCTTGTCCGCCTCCGCCTTGATAGCGCTGGCCTGATCCTTCAGGCGATCGGCCTCGGCGTCAGCCTGGCTTTTCAGCGTATCAATTTGCTTATCCGCATCCTGCTTAATCGCCTGCGCTTTATCCGCCGCCGCATCCTTCATCTGCTCCGCATTATCTTTGGCTTTATCCAGTTTGTTATCGACCTTCGACGCATCATCGCAGCCAAACAGGGTCAGGCACAGGGCGGAAGCAAGCAGTGTTTTATTCCAGAGTTTCATCAGCATTCCCTTACAGGTTAAGTCGTTATCCAGCTTTGTGATTCATTGCTTAATAGCATTCACATTTTATATATAATCGCTCAGTCGGCAGAGTCAAGCCGACACCGATCGATCCAGCGTCGCCACCAGCCCCTGCAACCAGTCGGCAAAGACCCGCACCTTATGCGACAGATGCCGGTGCGGATAGAGCAGCGACAACGGTCGACGTGGCGCCGGAAAGTCCGGCAAAATTTCCACCAGTTGCCCGCTGTCGATATAAGGTTGCAAAAAGAAACGCATCCCCTGCAGCATCCCCAGCCCCGCCAGCCCGGCGGCAGTAAAGACTTCAGAGTTGTCCAGCACCAGTTTACCGGGGATGGCGATCTGCCTGATGCCCTCCGCGGTCTGGAATCGCCAGGGCATAATCTGCCGGCTGCTGCTGTTCACCCAGTTCACCGCCAGATGCGACTGCAGGTCCTCCAGCGTCGCGGGCGCTCCATAGCGCGCCAGATAGCCCGGACTGGCGCAGGTGGTTAACGCCACCTCCCCCAGCGAACGCGCCACATAGTCGCCATCCTCAAGATCCCCCACCCGCAGCAGGCAATCCAGACCATCGCGCAGCATATCCCGGCGTACGTCGGAGCTGCTGAGGACAATCTCCACCTCCGGATGGGTCTGATAAAACTCCGGCAGATGCGGGATCACCAGCAGCCGGGCAAAGGCGATCGGCATATCAACGCGCAGCTGACCGCGGATCGGCCGGTCCGGCGCGAACGACTCCAGCAGATCGTCGGCCTGGGAGAGCAATGGTTTGCTGCGGCGATAAAACTCTTCCCCCTCCGGCGTGAGATACAGACGCCGGGTGGTGCGCTGCAGCAGCCGGACCCCGCTCTCCTGCTCCAGTTGCTGCAGCGCTTTGGTCACCGCCGGTCGGTGGATCTGCAAATTTTCCGCCGCCTGGGCAAAGCTGCCGGCATCGACGATTTCAATAAAAATTTTAATATTTTCAAACAGATTCATTTGCATGATGGCCCGCCTCCCACCTCTTCATCAGTGCACATTATTACTAATTTAATAATAGTGATGAAAGTTTTTGCTCATTTTTTAAAACAATAAAGACGCCTACACTGCCCTCATTGCCGCATCGCTGGGGCGAAGAAATTTATAACTTATTAACATACAAGGAAAAATATCATGCAATCTAACCGCGTCGCCCGCATTCTGGGTATTGAAAAACCGGTGGTCCAGGGGCCGCTCTCCTGGCTGACCGATGCGCGTCTGGTGGCGGCTGTCGGCAACGCCGGTGGGCTTGGCGTGCTGGGTCCAAACGCCGGGCTGACGGCGGCAACCGCCGTTTCCACTCCGGAGGCCACCGCAGAGAAAATGCGCGAAGAGATCCGCAAAACCAAACAGCTGACCGAGAAACCCTTTGGCGTCAACCTGATCCCGACGGCGGAAAACGACATCTGGACGCCGGCGATCCTGCCGGTGATCAAAGAGGAAGGGGTTAAGGTGGTGGTCTACACCGGCTACGGCGATGGTTCATTAAAACCGGCGCTGTTTGATGAGCTGAAAGCCGCCGGGATCACCATCATCTATCGCGATATCAACCCAACGCCGGAGAACAGCCGCCGTGCGGAGCAGGCCGGAGCGGACATTATCGTCGCCACCGGCTTTGACGAAGGTGGTACGCTGCCGGCCACTGCCCTCGGAACCTTCACCATCGTCCCGCTGATCGTTGACGCGGTACAGCGGGTTCCGGTGATGGCCGCCGGAGGGATCACCGACGCCCGGGGCGCGCGCGCCGTCCACGCCCTCGGTGCGGAAGGGGTCTTCGCCGGCTCGGTATTTATCAGCACCATCGAAAGCCGGGTTCCCGACTCGGTGAAAGCGAAAATTGTGGCCGCCAACGGTCTGGATCTGCGCCTGTTCCGCACCCTGCCGGACTACTATCGCGCCCTGCCCGGCAAACTGAGCGACAAACTGGTGGCCATGGATCGTGCCGGCGCCTCAAACGCCGAGCTGGCCCAGGCGATGGGCGGCCTGCGCGGGATGCGGCTGGGCATGCTGGAGGGAAATACCGATGAGGGGTATATCTCGGTGGGCGCGGGGATCGGCAACATCCGTACCATCGCCTCCGTCGCCGAAGTGGTCAACCAGCTGGCGGTGTGAAGCCGCCAGCCGGCGCGATCAGGCGTCGGCCACCTTCTCTACCGCCCGGGAGAACGCGTCGATAGCCAGCCCGACGTCGGCGGCGGTGACCGACTCCGCCGGGTGATGGCTGACGCCCCCCAGGCAGCGCACAAACAGCATGGCCGATGGCCAGCGCTCGGCGATGGCGATGGCGTCATGCCCTGCGCCGCTCGGCAGCGTCAGCGAACGCCCCTGCACCGCCGCTACCGCCTCGCCCAGCACCGCCTGCAGATGACTGTCGCAGGCGGTGGCGGCGATGCGATAATACTCCTCGGCGGCGAAACGCAGCTGGCGACGCCCGGCAATGGCCTGCGCCTGCGCCAGTAGCTCATCCAGCAGCGCCGTCAGCGGCGCATCCTGCGGGCCGCGAATATCCAGCGTCAGCTGCACCTCGCCCGGTATCACGTTTACCGCGCCCGGCGCACAGCGCAGGGTGCCGACCGTCGCCACCAGGTTACCGCCGCGCTGCCGGGTCAGGTTCTCCACCTGCACCATCCATTCCGCCGCCGCGGCGAGGGCGTCCTTACGATGTTGCATCGGCACCGTGCCGGCATGGCCAGCTTCGCCGGTAAAGCGGCAGTTCAGCCGTCGGGCGCCGTTAATTGCCTCCACCACACCGAGCGCCAGCCCCGCCTGCTCCAGGCACGGCCCCTGCTCGATATGCAGCTCCAGATAGGCGGCGATATCCCGCGGGTGACGGGCGGCGTGGCCGATCCGCGCCGGATCGAGTCCGGCATTCACCAGCGCCTGGGCGACGCTCACTCCATCAGCATCGCACTGTGACAGCCAGCTTTCAGGCCAGGTGCCGGTGACGCCGCGGCTGCCGAGCAGGGTGATGCCAAAGCGGGTACCCTCTTCATCGCCAAAGCCGACGATCTCGATTGCCTTTGCCAGCCGTCGCCCCTGCTGGTGCAGACGCTGGACCACCTCAATCGCCGCCAGCACGCCGAGCATGCCGTCGTAGCGCCCGGCGTTGCGCACGGTATCAAGATGAGAACCCAGCAGCACCGCCGGCGCCCCCTCCTGTTGCCCTTCATAGCGTCCGCAGATATTGCCGACGCTGTCCTGCCACACCATCATGCCGGCAGCCTGCATCCACTGGCCCACCAGCTGGTTGGCCTGCAGATGCTCGGGTGACAGATAGACCCGGGTCAGGGCATCAGCGGTTTCGCTGAGGGTGGCCAGCCGATCGGCGCGGGCCATCACCCGGCTGGCCGCCGCTTCTCTCTCCGCCTGCTGGCGGACTGTGTCACTCATAGGGTGGCCTCGGTGCGGTAGTGATCCCAGGCCGCCTGCATCGCCGCGCCCTGAGTGGTAGAGAACCTGAGGTAGTTCAGGACCGCTTCCAGCGCGCTGAGCGTTTGCATCACGCAGTCTTTACGCGCGTTATAGCCCATGGTGCCAATGCGCCAGACTTTACCGTGCAGCGGGCCAAACGAGGTGCCAATTTCAATGCCGAAATCGTCCAGCATCAGCTTGCGTACCTGATCGCCGTTGACCCCGTTGGGGATCACCACCCCCAGCACGTTATTCATTTTGTGCCGCAGGTCGCCAAAGGTCTCGAGCCCCATCGCCTGGACGCCCTTCAGCAGCGCATCGCCGTGCAGTTTGTGGCGGGCGATGCCGTTGTCGAGTCCCTCCTGGAGGATCAGTCGCGCACATTCCCGGGCGGCGAACAGCGCCGAGGTCGCTTCGGTATGGTGGTTGAGGCGCTCCGGCCCCCAGTAATCCATCACCATGCCGAGATCGAAATAGTTGGAGTAGATCATCTCGTCGACCCCGTCGTGATGCGCATCGGTGCGGATCCCCTGCTCAATGCAGCGGCGGCGGCGGATGACCTCTTCCATCCGCGGGCTGAGGGTGATGGGCGAGGTGCCGGAAGGACCGCCCAGGCACTTCTGCATCCCGGCGGACACGGCATCCAGCTGCCAGGCATCGGTTTCCAGCGGGTTGCCGCCGAGCGACGCGGTGGCGTCGGTATAGAACAGCACATCGTGACGACGGCAAATCTCCCCCAGCTCTGCCAGCGGCTGCAGCATGGTGGTGGAAGTATCGCCCTGCACGGTGAGCAGCAGGCGCGGGCGCACGCGCTTGATCGCGTCCTCAACCTGATCCGGCGTAAAGACCTCGCCCCACGGCACCTCGATGGTGTGCACCTCTGCCCGGCAGCGACGCGCGATCTCGCACAGCAGATGACCAAACCGGCCGAACACCGGCACCAGTACTTTGTCACCCGGACGGATAGCCGACACCAGAATCGCTTCGATCCCGGCGCGCGAAGTGCCGTCGACCAGCATCGTCCAGCGGTTTTCGGTGCGAAACACGCCGCGGTAAAGCGCCATGACTTCATTCATATAGTGGGTCATCGCCGGATCGTACTGGCCAACCAGCTGGCTCGCCATGGCGCGCAGCACGCGCGGGTCGGCATTGATCGGCCCCGGCCCCATCAGCAGGCGCTGCGGCGGGTTAATTTGCGAAAACTGAGTGATATCCATCTGCCATTCCTTACGTTAGTTAAGACCGCGCACCGAGGAGATAAACTGTTTCAGTTCGCTGGTCTGCGGGCTGGCGAACAGCGTTTTGCTGTCGCCCTGCTCCCAGACGCGCCCCTGATGCATAAACACCACGCGGTCGCCCACTTCGCGGGCAAAATTCATTTCATGGGTGACGAGGATCAGCGTCATACCTTCCGCCGCCAGTTGCTCCAGCACCTTCAGCACTTCCCCCACCAGTTCCGGGTCGAGTGCCGAGGTGATTTCGTCACAGAGTAAAACTTTCGGCGACATGGCCAGCGCCCGGGCAATGGCCACGCGCTGCTGCTGGCCGCCGGAGAGGTTGGCCGGATAGTAATCCAGACGATCGCCAAGACCGACCTTCTCCAGCATCCGCTGCGCCAGCTCCCGGCATTCGGCCTGGGACTTCTTCAGCACCCGCCGCGGGGCCAGCATGACGTTCTCCAGCGCCGTCATGTGCGGGAACAGGTTAAAGTTCTGGAACACCATGCCGATGGAGCGGCTGATCTCCCGGGCCTGGGAATCGCGGTCGGTGATGGTCATGCCCCCGAGTTTGATGCTCCCCTCCTGGTAGCCCTCCAGACCATTGATGCAGCGCAACAGCGTGCTTTTACCCGAGCCGCTGCGGCCGATGATCGAGATCACTTCCCCCATGTCGATATCCAGATCGACGCCCTTCAGCACATGGTTGTCGCCGTAGTACTTCTGCATCTGATTAATGGTGATGAGAGGCATTGAATTTGTTCTCCAGATAGCGGCTATAGCGGGACAGCGGATAGCACAGAATGAAATAGCCCAGCGCCACCAGGGCAAACACTTTAAACGGCTGGTAGGTGACGTTGGTCAGCATCGTCCCCGCCTTGGTCAGCTCCACAAAGCCAATAATCGATGCCAGCGCCGTCCCTTTGATCACCTGTACAGCAAACCCGACGGTCGGCGCGATGGCAATGCGCAGCGCCTGCGGCGCCACCACCCGGTACAGGGTCTGGCCGAAGCTCAGCCCGAGACAGCGCGAGGCCTCCCACTGGCCTTTCGGCAGCGCGCGAATGCTGCCGAACCAGATATCCAGCAGAAAGGCGCTGGTATAGAGCGTCAGAGCGACCGAGGCGGCGGTCCACGCCGAGACGTCGACGCCGAACAGCGCCACGCCAAAGAATGCCAGAAACAGCTGCATCAGCAGCGGCGTCCCCTGAAACAGCTCGATGTAGCCGCGGATCAGCCGTTTCACCTGGCGTCCGCCGGTGAGGCGCAGCAGCAGTAACGGTAAGGTCACCAGCGCCCCGCCGGTGAACGCGACCAGCGACAGCAGCACCGTCCAGCGACCGGCCAGCAGCAGGTTGCGGATAATGTCCCAGTCAGTAAAAGTGGTCATCAGGCCTGCACCCCCAGCCATTTACGCCCCGCCGCCATCAGCAGCTGGCGCATCGCTATCGATAACGCTAAGTAGATCCCGGTGGTCACCAGATAGACCTCAAAGCTCAAAAAAGTCCGCGACTGAATCAGGTTGGCGGCGAAGGTCAGCTCCTCATAGGAGACCTGCGACACCACTGACGAGCCGAGCATCACGATGATGCACTGGCTGACCAGCGCCGGGTAAATCCGCTGCAGCGCCGGGGGCAATACGACGCGAACGAAGGTTTGCGTCCGGCTAAGCCCGAGCACGCGACCGGCTTCCCACTGGCCCTTCGGCGTCACCTGAATGCCGGCGCGGACGATCTCGGTGCTGTAGGCGCCGAGGTTAACCACCATCGCCAGCAGCGCCGCTTCACCGGCGGTCATCTTCAGTCCCAGGTTCGGTAAACCAAAGACGATAAAGAAGAGCTGCACCACAAACGGCGTGTTACGGATAATTTCCACATATCCGCCCCATACCCGGCTGAGGACGCCCGGGCGCCCGCTGCGGATCGCCGCCCCGAGGATGCCGATCGCCAGGCCGCCGATCGTCGCCAGCACCGTCAACTGCACCGTCACCCACAGGCCGGCCAGCAGCTCCGGCCAGTGCGGCCAGAGCTCAGAGAAATGAAGTTGCTCCGTCATTAACAGACCTTACGCGCCGAGGCTGGCAGGCAGCGGCGCTTTCAGCCACTTCTCGGACAGACCGTTGAGGGTGCCGTCCTTAATGCCCTCCTCGATCAGGGTATCCACTTTCGCCTTCAGCGCCGGTTCGTTCTTTTTCAGACCGATAAAGCATGGCGAGTCCTTCAGCATAAAGCTCGGCACCGGCGCTTTGTCGGCGTTCTGCCGGGAGATGGCCGCCACCACCAGATTGCCGGTCGCGACATACTGCACCTGACCGGACAGGTAAGCCGACAGCGTGGTGTTATTATCCTCGTAGCGCTTAATCTGCGCTGCCTGCGGCGCCACGCTGGTCAGCACCATATCTTCCACCGCCCCGCGGGTTACACCGATGCTTTTACCACTCAGCGCGGCCGCGTCCTTCAGCTCCGCCCCTTTCGGGCCAAACACGCCGAGGAAGAACGGCGCATAGGCGCGGCTGAAGTCGATCACTTTCTCGCGCTCGGCGTTCTTGCCGAGGCTGGAGATCACCAGGTCCACCTTATCGGTCTGCAGATACGGCACGCGGTTGGCGCTGGTCACCGGGACCAGCTGCAGCTTGAGCTTCATCGATTTCGCCAGGTAGCGCGCCATATCGATGTCATACCCCTGCGGCTGCAGGTCGGTGCCCACCGAGCCGAACGGCGGAAAATCCTGCGGTACGGCAATGCGAATGACGCCGCGTTTTTCAATATCCTGGAGCTGGTCCGCCCGCGCGGCAGAAACAGACGAAAGGAGACAAGCGGCCCCGGCCAGCGCGATCAACAGTTTTTTCATGGTGTTTACCCGTTACGTTAGCATGAAACAAAAGATTCTTTGAACCTGTTTCTGCAACTAATGTGCCAGACACGGACGATGCGTGGTTTTAGAGGGGGATAAGGTTAAAAGCGAGATAAGACGGGCATTCAGCGCGCAGAGGATCGATAAAGAGAGCGCCAAACGTGGAATTTTACGCACCAAAATAATGCATAGCACCACGCTGGCGCCCCATCAGCGTTGTTCCAGCTCATCCATCTGCTGATAAAGCGTGGCGATGTCGTGGATCCGCGGACGCCCGCTGTCGAGCGTTTCATGGAGAAAGGCATTAGCCAGCAGATTGATCAGGCTGTTGACCGAGGCATAGCTGTCGTAAGCCGAGACGCTGTCCAGTGGCGCGCAAAGCTGCCAGCGGGAGAGCGGAAACAGGCTGTGGGCCTGCGGCTCGCACAGTAACAGGACCGGTACCCCATCGCGCTGCAGCTGCTGCAGCAGCGGGCGGACTATTCGCGGCCGGCGGCGAAACGCCATCATCACCACCAGATCATCAGCGGTCAGATCGACCAGCTCTTCGCTAAGGCTCTGGCCCGGCTGGGGCAGCACCAGCACCTGGCCGCGGGCCTGCAGCAGCTGCTGGCGCAGGTGCAGCGCCGCCGGATAGGCGTTACGCATGCCTATCACCACAATGCGGCGCGCGGCCACCATCGCCGTCAGCGCCTCGGCGAACTGCCCCGCGTCGAGGGCGTTGACCCATTGGGTAAGGTTCGCCATCTCCTGCTTATAATGGCGCGCCAGCAGCGTGTTACCCTGCACCGCGTCGCGCTGGTCAGTGAGCGGCATCCCGCTCTGGCGCAGGGTGCGCAGTTCATCGCGCATGTCCTTATATTTGTCATAACCGAGGCGCTTAAACAGGCGGCTGACGGTGGCTTTCGACACGCCGCTCAGCTGCGCCAGCTCGGCGCTGTTGTAACTTATCAGGTCATCAAAATGGTCGAAGATGAAATCCGCCACCCGCTGCTCCTGCGGCGACAGCGAGGCGTATTGCCCTTTCAGTCGTTCATCGAGTTGTTGCATAGCGCCCCTGTAACTTTTGTTTCATCAGCTATCCCTCATCATACTGTATCTGCTATGCCTTACACATAGCGTGCCAGTGGGAAAATGACGGTCATTGTTTTTATCAATGAAACGAAACGTTCAGAGGTGGAACAGCTTTTGCAATGTTCTGCGGGTGATTCGTTCAGAAAGGATAATTTATGCACAGTAGCAACGTTTCGACCCACGGCATGGCGGTCGCTCCCCACCACCTCGCCAGCCAGAGCGCGCTGGCGATCCTGCGCGAGGGCGGCAGCGCCATTGAAGCGATGGTGGCTGCCGCCGCCGCCATCGCCGTCGTCTATCCCCATATGAACGGTCTCGGCGGGGATGGCTTCTGGCTGATTGTACCGCCGGAGGGAGAGCCCATCGCCATTGACGCCAGCGGGGCCGCCGGGTCAATGGCCACCCTCGAGGCCTACGCCGGACAGCGGCATATTCCCCACCGGGGAGCGCAGGCCGCGCTGACCGTCGCCGGCACCGTCAGCGGCTGGGACGAGGCGCTGCGTATTTCACGGGACTTAACCGGCCGCGCGCTGCCGGTGGCACGCCTGCTGGCCGATGCGATCGGCTATGCCGAAGACGGCATTCCGGTCACCGCCTCGCAGGCCCACGCCACCGCCAGCAAACTGGAAGAGCTGCGCCATCAGCCGGGATTCAGCGAAACCTGGCTGGTAGCGGGCGAGGCCCCGCGGCCCGGCAGCCGCTTTCGCCAGCCCGCCCTCGCCGGTACCCTGCGCCTGCTGGCCAGCGACGGCCTCGACAGCTTTTATCGCGGGCCGCTGGCCGAGCGTCTCGCGCAGGGCATGGCCGCGCTGGGGATGCCGGTCACCCTCGGCGACCTGCAGGCCCACCGCGCCCGGCGTCCGACGCCGCTGACGCTCCAGCACCAGCAGGGCACGCTGTGGAATCTTGCGCCGCCGACACAGGGGCTGGTGTCGCTGGCGATCCTTGGCATCACCGACCGCCTGAACATGGCCGATGCCGATGACGCGCAAACGGTGCACCGTATCGTTGAAGCCACCAAGCGGGCATTTGCCCTGCGCGATGCGCATATCACCGATCCACGCCATCTGGATGTCGATGTTCAGCAGTTGCTCACTCCGGAAGCCCTGCAGCCGCTGGCCGACAGCATCGACGACGCCTGCGCTTCGCCCTGGGGCGGCGGCAAAGGCCCGGGCGATACCGTCTGGATGGGCGTCGTGGATAACAGCGGGCTGGCGGTGTCGTTTATTCAGAGTATCTATCACGAGTTCGGCAGCGGCGTGGTGATCCCGGACACCGGGATCGTCTGGCAAAACCGCGGGGCGGCCTTCAGCCTCGACCCGCAGCATCTCCTGGCGCTGGCCCCTGGCAAACAGCCGTTCCATACCCTCAACCCTGCCGCCGCGCGCCTGAACGATGGCCGGGTGATGGTCTATGGCTCAATGGGCGGCGACGGTCAGCCGCAAACTCAGGCGGCGCTATTTACCCGCTATATCCTGCAGGGGGTGCCGCTGCAGGAGAGCATCTCCCGCCCGCGCTGGCTGCTGGGGCGCACCTGGGGCCAGTCCTCCGACTCCCTGAAGCTGGAGGGACGCTTTGCCCCCGCCTGTATCGCGCGCCTGCGCGAGCTGGGGCACGAAGTCGACGTGCTGGCCGATTTCAGCGAAGCGATGGGACACGCCGGCGCCATTGTCCGCCATGCCAACGGCCTGCTTGAAGGGGCGACCGATCCACGCAGCAACGGCGCCGCCGCCGGATACTAAGGAGCAGACTATGACCACACAGCCAGACTGGAGCGAGTATCTGACGCAGATGACTCACCTGTTGGATATGGAGCTGGATGCGCCGCGCCGTGAGGAGCTGGCGCGCCAGTTTGCCCGTATCGCCGCCATGGCGCAGCCGCTGATGGACTATCCCCTCGGGCCGCGCGAGGAGATTGCGGGGGTGTATAAAGCATGACACTTCATCACTTCACCATCGCCGAGCTTCAGCGGGCGCTGCACGAGGGCGAACTGAGCGCCCGGGAGATCGCCCGCCAGACGCTGGACGCTATCGCCCGCGTGAATCCGCAGATCAACGCCTGGACCGAGGTCACCGCCCAGCGCATGCTGGCGGAGGCCGACAGCATTGACGCCCTGCGCCGGGAAAAGCGTCCCCTGCCGCCGCTGGCTGGCATTCCCTATGCGGTGAAAAATCTGTTTGACGTCGCCGGACATACCACCCTCGCCGGGGCGGAACTGCTGAGCGATCGGCCGCCAGCGGCCAGCGACAGCTGGGCGGTGCGCCAGCTGCACAGCGCCGGCGCCCTGCTCAGCGGGATGCTCAACATGGACGCCTACGCCTACGGCTTTACCACCGAAAACAGCCACTATGGCGCGACGCGCAACCCGCACGATCTGTCGCGGATCGCCGGCGGGTCTTCCGGCGGTTCGGCCGCGGCGGTGGCGGCCGGGCTGGTCCATTTCAGCCTCGGCAGCGACACCAACGGCTCGATCCGCGTCCCCGCGTCGCTGTGCGGGATCTTTGGCCTGAAACCCACTTTCGGCCGCCTCTCCCGTTCCGGCAGCCATCCGTTTGTCGCCAGTCTGGATCATATTGGTCCTTTTGCCCGCCGGGTGGCCGACCTCGCCGCGGTGTATGACGCCCTGCAGGGGCGCGACCCGGCCGATGACTTTCAGGCTGATAAAGCCAGCGAGCGCACCGGCAATCTGCTGGAGCGGGGGCTGGAGGGGCTGCGCTGCGCGCGGCTGGGCGGCTATTTCACCACCTGGTGCGATGACGACGCCCGGGCGGCCGTGGATCGGGTCGCCCACGCGCTGGGTGCCGACAGCGAACTGCAGTTCGCGGATGCCGCGCTGGCCCGCTCGGCAGCTTTTATCATCAGCGCCAGCGAAGGCGGCAATCAGTACCTGACGGATCTTCGCCACTCGCCCGAGCGCTTTGAACCTCACTCCCGCGAGCGGCTGCTGGCCGGCGCGATGATCCCCTCCGCATGGTACCTGCAGGCCCAGCGTTTTCGCCGTCATGCCCGCCAGGCGATGAAATCCCTGTTCAGCCAAGCCGACGTGCTGATCGCCCCGGCCACCCCATGCAGCGCCACGCCGATAGGCGCGGAGGAGATGGTGATTAACGGCCAGCCGCTGCCGGTGCGCGCCAGCATGGGAATGCTGACGCAGCCGATCTCCTTCCTCGGGCTGCCGGTAGTGACCGTGCCCCTGCGTACCGCCAGCGGCACGCCGATTGGCCTGCAGCTGATTGCCGCGCCGTTCAACGAACAAGCCTGTCTTCGCGCCGCGCGGGCGCTGGAAGCGATGGGCATTACCGATGCCCGAGTGGCGGAGAGTGCAGCATGATCAACCTGGACAATGTAGACCGCCCGGCGATCCTCGCCGAGGTAACGGCGGCGTTTTATCAGTATGAAGAGGCGCTGGTCAGTAATAACATCGAGGCGCTGGATGCGCTGTTCTGGCATGACCCGCGCACCGTGCGGCTGGGGGCCGGCGAGAATCTGTATGGTATCGAGGCGATCCGCGCTTTTCGCGCCGCCCGCCCCGCCGCCGGTCTGGCCCGCGACCTGCACCAGACCACCATCACCACCTTTGGCGCGGATATGGCCGTGTGCAGCACCGAGTTCACCCGCGAGGGCAGCGCCCGCCTGGGCCGCCAGCAACAAACGTGGGTGCGCTTCCCCTACGGCTGGCGGATTGTTGCCGCCCAGGTCAGTCTGATGGACTGAGTGGCGTACACTGGAGCGGACCGGGGGAATAAAGTCTCCGGTCCGGTAATACTCTGTTTGGAGTCGATGATCATGGTGTTAATCAGAACAGCGGAATCAAAAGATATCCCCTCGCTGCAAACGCTATTTCTGCAGCTGGGCTATCAGACGGAGACGGCGATCTTAGAACAACGCATCTCTGCACCGCAAAGTACGCTAAGTGTGCTGGTGGCTGAAGCAGAAAACGCCGTGTGTGGCGTCATCGTTATCAATTTTATTTTACCAGTACATGAAAACAGGTTATGGGCATTAATTTCCGCGCTGGTCATTGAGGAAGCGTCACGTGGTTCAGGAATAGGCCGCCAGCTTCTCCATGCCGCTGAGCGTCTCGCCCGCGATAAACAATGCGCTCAGATCGAGCTTTCAAGCAGTGAAAAAAGAATCAGAGCGCATCAATTTTATGAAAGTAACGGCTACAAGGAGGTCCGCAAGCGCTTCGTTAAACCGTTGTCTTAACCGCCAGCGCGCGAGGGCTTACCCCGGATAACTGTAATTATATTTTGCCCAGCAGGATATTTAACATGCGGCGCAGGGGTTCCGCCGCGCCCCACAATAGCTGATCGCCCACCGTTAACACCGAGTAGACGGGTTCATTATTTAGCGCCATTTTCTTATAGCGGCCAATTCCAACCTGCAGCGAACCGCTAATAGCCGCCGGGGTCAATTGACTGACACTCTCCTGCTTATTATTGCGGACATAGTTTACCCACGGATGGGAATGGGTGACTAACTCAGCAAATTCTGCTTCGCTGACCTCACGTTTCAGTTTCAGTGTAATCGCCGCGCTGTGGCAGCGGATCACCCCGACGCGAATGCATAAACCATTGACCGGGATGGTACCCGGCGCAAGGCCAAGGATTTTATTGGTTTCCGCCTCGCCCTTCCACTCTTCGCGGCTATTTCCATCGCCTAAATCGCTGTCGATCCACGGAATGATACTGCCCATTAATGGCACGCCAAAATGCTCTACCGGCATGCCCGCGCTGTTAATCAGCGCACTCACTTTATTCACCAATGGCAGCACGGAACCTGATGACGTCAGTTCATCCGCAGATAAATGCTGACTGATATAAGCGCTTTGCGCGATTAATTCCCGCACCTGTTTGGCGCCCGCCCCGGAGGCAGACTGATAGGTCATCACGCTCATCCATTCGATCAGCTCGGCTTTTATTAATCCTGCCAGACCCATCAGGCTCAGCGTAATGGAGCAGTTGCCACCGACAAACAGTTTAATTCCTGCTTGCACAGCACGATCAATATTATCGCGGTTGACCGGGTCGAGAATAATGCACGCTTTTTCATCCATCCGCAGCGCCGACGCCGCGTCAATCCAGTAACCTTGCCAGCCATGGTTAATTAAAGCAGGATAAATGGCTTTGGTATAATCTCCGCCCTGACAGGTAATGATGATATCCATTTCGGCGAGGGCACTGAGGGAACTGGCATCTTTAAGAATGTCGCTTTTACCCTTAATAACAGGACCCGCGCCACCCGCACTGGAGGTACTAAAAAAATGCGCCGTAATATCGTCAAAATCATTTTCTTCAATCATTCTTTGCAGTAATACAGAGCCTACCATTCCTCGCCAGCCGACAATACCCACCTGCTTCATTTATTTAACCTTTATAAGTTATGAGAATGTTAATTTGCATTTCGCAATACTTTATATCGCATCCCCCAATAAAGGTCATCAGCCACCACATCGATTTCTGTCATTATTAAAATGTTTCATCCACCATCAGCGATTTTTATCTCTTATCCCGGTAAAAAAACGTCATTGGCGGTTAAAGACGGCGGATACTCATTCGCAGAAAGAAACGGCCTTGAGAAATGGGATCGGCTCACGTCCAGAGCGCGGCGAAGAGTAACTTGCATTTTGATAGTGACTATGTCAATTTGCTCACGACGCCACCGACTCATCCAGTTCTACTCATGAAAAACGAACCGCTTTGCCACGCTCCCTGCCCCATCGCCCGCAGCCTTGGCCGCATCGGCGACAGCTGGAGCATCATGATCCTGCGCGACGCCTTCGCGGGCTTTACCCGCTTTGACGAGTTTCAGAAAAGCAGCAACGTCGCGCCTAATATTCTGTCACGCCGTCTGAAGGAGCTGGTGGATGACGGACTGCTGGAGAAGGTGTGCTACAGCAGCACCCCGCCGCGCTACGAATACCACCTCACGGAACGCGGCCGCGATTTCCGCATGGTGCTGCTGGCGCTGGCAGAATGGGGTAATCGCCACTTCGCCCCCGAAGGGCGTCAGATGCAGCTGGTGGAAACCGCCACCCAGCGCCGCGTGGATCCAGTCATGGTGGATAAAGCGACCGGGGAAGAGATTATCCCGGGTAAATACGCCATGGTGCCGGGACCCGCCGCCTCGCCGCTGATGAAATATCGTCATGAATATCTGCTGCGCAAACGCGAAGGCGACAGCGGGCAAAAATTCCAGCCGGAACCTTACAGAGATGCCAGCAATGAATCCGACCAGTAAGAAAAGCCTCCTCACCCTGACGGCGCTTGGCGTCGCCGCCCTCGCGGCAGCGAGCTACGGCGCATACTGGTGGCATAGCGGGCGCTTTATGCAGACCACCGATGATGCGTATGTTGGCGGCGACATTAGCGCCATCTCCAGCAAAGTCTCTGGCTATATCCAGCAGCTGGCGGTGCAGGACAATATGGCAGTGAAAAAAGGCGATCTGTTGATCCGTATTGACGACCGCGATTATCGCGCCGCCCTCGCGAAAGCCGCCGGAAAAGTGGCGGCGCAGCAGGCCGCGCTGGCCGATATCCAGGCCACCCGCCAGCTGCAGCAGGCGACCATTGCCGGGTCTGCGGCCTCGTTACTGGCCGCCACGGCGGCCACCGAAAAACTGGCGAACGACAACCGACGCTATAACGCTCTCGCCGCATCGAGCGCGATTTCCGCACAGATCCGTGATAACGCCTCCGCCGATTACCGCCGGGCACACGCCGAGCAGGAGAAAGCCAAAGCGGATAAAACCGTGGCCGAACGTCAGCTGGCGATACTGGATGCTCGCCAGCAACAAACCCTGGCCGCCCTGGCGCAGGCTCAGGCTAACCTCGAGATGGCCAGGCTGAACCTCAGCTATACCGACATTCGCGCGCCGTTCGATGGGGTGATTGGCAACCGCCGCGCGTGGTCCGGCTCGTTTGTCAGCAGCGGTACGCAGCTGCTCTCCCTGGTGCCTGCGCACGGCCTGTGGATTGACGCTAATTTCAAGGAAAACCAGCTGGCGCATATGCGTGCCGGCCAGCCGGTGACCATCGTCGCCGATGTGCTGCCGAACCATACCTTTAAGGGCCATGTCGCCAGCCTGGCGCCGGCGACCGGCTCACGCTTCAGCATTCTGCCGGCGGAGAACGCGACGGGTAATTTCACTAAAATCGTGCAGCGCGTGCCGGTCCGCATCGCGCTGGAAGGTGACGGGGCAAAGCTTGACGTCCTGCGCCCGGGCCTGTCGGTGATCGTCACCGTCAATGAAAAGAGCCAGCGATGAGCACCGCTCAGGCGCTGTCCGCCCCGCAGGGTCTGTCGATGCCGACGGCGAAGAAGATCCTCGCGTTCGCCAGCATGTGCGTGGGGATGTTTATCGCCCTTATCGATATCCAGATCGTCTCCGCCTCGCTGCGGGATATCGGCGGCGGCCTGTCGGCGGGCGACGATGAAACCGTCTGGGTACAAACCAGCTATCTGATTGCCGAGATCATTATCATCCCGCTTTCCGGCTGGCTGGCCCGGGTCATGTCAACCCGCTGGTTGTTCGCCGCTTCCGCGGCGGGCTTCACGCTAATGAGCCTGCTGTGCGGCTGGGCGTGGAACATCCAGAGTATGATCGCCTTCCGCGCCCTGCAGGGGCTGGCGGGCGGATCGATGATCCCTCTGGTGTTCACCACCGCCTTCGCCTTTTTTCAGGGCAAACAGCGGGTCATTGCCGCGGCGACGATCGGCGGCCTGGCCTCCCTAGCCCCCACGCTGGGTCCGACGGTGGGCGGCTGGATCACCGAAAACTACAACTGGCACTGGCTGTTCTTTATCAACATTGTTCCGAGGATTTACATTGCGGTGGCAGTGCCGCTGCTGGTAAAAGTAGACAGCGCCGACCCCACTCTGCTGCGCGGCGCCGACTATCTCAGTATTCTGCTGCTGGCCTTGTCCCTCGGCTGCCTGGAATATACCCTCGAAGAAGGTCCGCGCTGGGGCTGGTTTGATGACGCGACCCTGACGACCACCGCCTGGATCGCCCTGCTCTGCGGGGTGGCGTTTGTTATCCGCACCCTGCGCCATCCGCAGCCGGTGATGGATCTCCGCGCCCTGCAGGATCGAACCTTCAGCCTCGGCTGCTATTTCTCGTTTATGGCCGGCGTCGGCATCTTCGCCACCATCTATTTAACCCCGCTGTATCTGGGGAGTGTGCGCGGTTTCAGCGCGCTGGATATTGGCCTCGCGGTATTTTCCACCGGCCTGTTCCAGGTGATGTCGATTCCGTTTTATTCGTGGCTCGCCAACCGCGTCGACCTGCGCTGGCTGTTGATGGCCGGGCTGATCGGCTTTGCGGTCTCGATGTACAGCTTTGTCCCTATCACCCACGACTGGGGAGCGGAACAGCTGCTGCTCCCGCAGGCCTTTCGCGGACTGGCGCAGCAGTTTGCCGTTGCGCCTACCGTGACCCTGACGCTGGGCAGTCTGCCGCCCGCGCGTCTGAAGCTGGCCTCCGGGCTGTTTAATCTGATGCGCAACCTCGGGGGTGCCATCGGCATCGCTCTGTGCGGCACGGTGCTTAACGACAGAACCAATTTGCACTACAGCCGCCTGGCGGACCATCTGAATAACGCCAACCTGGCGATGAGCGATTTTGTTCAGCGCAGCGCGGCAAACTTCACCGTCCAGGGGATCTCGCCGGATGCCGCGCAGACGGCGGCGCTGAAAAATCTTTCCGCACTGACGCTGCGGGAGGCGCGAACCCAGGCATTTTCCGATGCGTTCTACCTCATCATGATGGGTTTTTTGCTTGCCGCGCTGCTGGTTCCCTTGATGAAAAAGCCGCCAGCACACTGATACTACAGGAGAGTTAACTATGGGCGTTTCCGTTAAACGCATTGTCGTCACCGGGATGGGGATTGTCAGCCCGCTGGGCTGCGGCGTACAGCACGTCTGGCAGTCGCTGCTGGCAGGAAAGTCAGGGATTACCCGACTCAGCGAGCAGCTGGTTGCGGATATTCCCTGCAAAGTGGCCGGCCAGGTGCCGTCTATTGACAGCGATCCACTGCACGGCTTCGACCCGCTGGCGACCATCCCGGCGAAAGAGCGCAAAAAGATGGATCGCTTTATTGAGTTTGCGCTGGTCGCCGCTCGCGAAGCGCTGACCCAGGCCGGTTGGGCGCCGGCATCCGCGGCCGAACAGGAACGCACCGCCACGGTGATCGCCACCGGGATCGGCGGGTTCAGCGAGATCGCCAATGCGGTACATACCACCGATGAACGCGGGCCGCGTCGCCTCTCGCCGTTCACCATCCCCTCTTTTCTGGCCAACCTGGCCGCCGGGCATGTCTCTATCGCCCACGGTTTCCGGGGGCCCATCGGCGCGCCGGTCACCGCCTGCGCGGCAGGCGCCCAGGCCATCGGCGATGCGGCGCGGATGATCCGCAGTGGCGAGGCGGATATCGCCCTCTGCGGCGGCGCGGAAGCGGCAATTCATCGCGTTAGTCTGGCCGGGTTTGCCGCCGCAAGGGCGCTGTCCAGCGCCTACAGCGACCAGCCGGAAAGCGCATCCCGCCCCTTTGACCGTGACCGCGATGGTTTTGTGATGGGAGAAGGCGCGGGGCTTATCGTGATCGAGTCGCTGG
The DNA here is from genome assembly GCF_048589245.1 of Klebsiella sp. 10982. Lineage (NCBI taxonomy): Bacteria > Pseudomonadati > Pseudomonadota > Gammaproteobacteria > Enterobacterales > Enterobacteriaceae > Klebsiella > Klebsiella sp. 10982. The sequence continues at coordinate 21,241 of NZ_JBMAXV010000033.1, read as the reverse complement.
AGCACGCGCTGGCGCGCGGTGCCACGCCGCTAGCCGAGCTGGTCGGCTACGGCACCAGCGCAGATGCTTATCACCTGACCGCGGGCCCTGAAGACGGTAACGGCGCGCGTCGGGCCATGGAAACCGCCCTTCGCCAGGCCGGGGTGACCGCCGCAGAGATTGACCATATCAACGCCCACGCCACCTCAACGCAGGTCGGTGATAAAGGTGAGCTGGCGGCGATTAAAAATCTGTTTGGCGCCCATCCCGTCGCCATTACCTCGACGAAATCAGCCACCGGCCATCTGCTAGGCGCAGCCGGCGGGATCGAGGCCATCTTCACCATTCAGGCGCTGCGTGACCAGGTAGTGCCGCCGACGCTGAACCTGCACCACCCCGATGAAGAGGCGGAAGGCATGAACCTGGTGGCGCTGGAGGCCCGCCCACAGAAGATGCGCTATGCGCTGTCGAACGGTTTTGGCTTTGGCGGCGTTAACGCCAGCCTGCTGCTGAAACGTTGGGAATAATCGTTCGCACCCCCGCGGGCACTGGCCGGCGGGGGGGGCCAGCTCGTTCCATTGAGCATCATGCGCCTATTTCAGTCGGGACATTGCGTTTTTCAAGACCGAATCCGCCTTGCTGTTCTCTGCCAGACTGCTTTCAAGCGCAGTACCGGACGCTTGTAGCGTGCGTCTGGCCTGTAGTGGTTTACAGATGCGCGCCAGAGTGCTCATGCAGTCGTGATAGCCCTGTTCAATCCATGAATCAATATGCATCGCCGTAAAGCCCAGCAGATCTTTTACACCACCCAGCGCCCCTTCGTTGCGGCGTAATGAACGCTGCGGTCGGATCTCTAATACCGTGGTATCAGGAAATGCCCGACGATCCCATAGAGAACCATCGCTTAAATGGGTGACGATCACCATGTTACAACCAGCCTCCACCAGTGGTGTAACCGGCGTATTCCCCTGCAAACTTGCCCAACCGCCCATACCGCCATCGCTATAACTGGTGTTGTTGACTTCACGGGGGTTGAACAGCAACGGCAAGGCCGCTGATGCCAGTAGCGCCTCTTTTTGCTGCTCCTGGGGTAAATTTTGCACATGGTAAAATTCGGAATCGCGCGTTGAGCCTAAGCCCAGCTCGGCAGCTATACAACGGAGAATATCCTGCAATCCGCCCTCCGTGGGATACAACGAGACGAAAAGGGGTAAGCCGCTGGCAAGGGCGTTCATGTCCAGATAGCGATCCATCAGGTTAATCAAGGGTTGATCCGAGAGCAAAGGCTGATTCTCAATTCCTTTCATGCCGGTTAACAGCGCAGCGCGATTGAGGATCGTACTGAGCATGCTTCCCGTCTTACTGAGTATCGGGGAGAGCCCCATTCCGATGCCAAACTGCAACAGCAGTGAAAAATAGGCTGATTTGTTGACCGACAAAACGGTGTCATTGCCCAGATGGGTCCAGATTTCCGCCATCCGTTCCGCCGCCTGCGAAAGCCCTGAAGAAGAGGCGATAATCGCGCCGTTCAGCGCGCCAATGCTGGCGCCGGAAACCATATGGACGTCGATTCCAGACTCCGCAAGCGCTTTGACGATCCCTACTTCATAGGCTCCAATCGCCCCACCGCCGGAAAGCGCCAGACCCACTGTCATCGTTTGGCTCATACGGCCTCCTGACTGAATATTTCCTCAACCATGCTGCCAGCAATGCGTTCTGCTGAACACAGACGCGGCATACGCAACGGTAAATTGTCCTGTATATGGGTCGTAGCCCAGATAACAGGATGAGCATCTTCAGTACACCAGTCAGCCATCCAGTTGAGTGTCTCAGGCCAGTCATTTTGCTTTGTTTGGCCTGCACGCCACGACAGCCAGCTGTGCGTGTCGTGGCGTACGCTCGCCAGGCTGTTGTGATCGGCGGCAAGCTGGGCTAAAGCTTTGTTTGTGAGAATGTCGATCATCTGCTTTGCCTGATACGTATCACCATGACGTATCACATCGCCGAATGCTCCCCAGCGTAATTCCTCAAGGGCGACATAACAGCGTCCGGCCAACGGCAGGGCTGAGTACCGTCCGGCGCTCCAGTTGGAAAATATCTGCTCAAGATGCAATTGGCCCCGCTGGAGCATATCGACGCGATGAAGCTGCTGCTCGAGGTGGTTCAGCTTTTGGCTCAGCTGCAGAGACAGTGCAGTCAGTTGCTCACGGGTGTCGGCAGAATAGTGGGCGAGCAGTGCGGTATCCGTGACCAGAGACGTCACTCTGTCATTCACCTGCGTCAAGGCATAGTTGGTGGTAGCCAACGAGGAGGTGAGTTCGGTGAGCCACGTCAGTGAGGCCTCAACGCCAACCGCAAGTGCACTATTAATCGCGTGCTGCCGGGCGGAAGACTGACCGCTAAGCCCTTCTTTCATCCGCGTGATAAAGCTGCGGTTTTTCTGCACCCGAAGGTGATCTTGCGTGAGATCGATACCGTTGGCGAAATCAACAATAAACTTTTCCGGTAGGCACGTCAGAATTTGGCATGGCTGATGATCGGGAAATGCTTCCTGAATTGGGTTCATCACAGCATCGGCTCCAGTTCTTCTTTCAACGCTTTGCTGTCGCGGATCATCTCCGGTGTGAGTTTATTCAGTTCGCGCAGGCGCAGCGTCAGTTGTTCCTGCGCATTCTGACTGTTTTTATGGTCCTCGGTGCTCTGGATAAGCGTATTACGCAACTGCTCCACTTTATTTTTAAAGGTCGCGAAGAATGACTCAATTTCGTTCAGAATAGGCTTGTTGATCCTCGCGTTGATGGCCTCGTTTAACTCGGCAAAATGCTCTTTGGTCTGTTTATTCACAGCCGTTTTAATCTTGCGAATATCCACCACGCTGCGAGTAACAGTGACGCTGTAATCTTCCCAGCCCCAGTCATCGGTGTTGAACCACTTACATACCGTTCCCCATGCCCCATCGGAACGGCGACGCCTGGTTTCACTGAAGGTTTTTTCCTCCAGTAAACTGGTCATGCGGGTTCTGATAGACAGGTTGGTTTGCAGCTGACTCACTTTAGGGAAGTGAATATTGACAGTAAAGCCATCGTCTTCCAGACGCGTGTTGATTTGATGGGCAATTCTTTCAACGGCCTGAAGCGCAGTGCCATGGAAGCTGTTTTCTATGCCTGCAACGATCTCGGTCAGCGTCGGTTTAATTTTTACTTCGGTCTCCGCCAGCAAACTGGTGACAGAATCTTCGATCTGCTGGACGAATTTTTCGGCGTCAAAACGCGAGTTAAATGTCATTTCCGGGTTTTGCGGATTGAAATCGCGCACTCGCGGCTGCGCCGTACCGGTCAGCGTCTTCACAAACATGCCAAGGAAATTGCGGCTCTGTAATTCCTGCGACGGATCGATCGCAAGTGCGTCTTTCTCCTGGCGCTTCCCATTTTTGAAGTATTCATCCAGTTTTTTGCTCAGCGTTGATTCGGCCTGTTCCAGCAACGCATCCGTTGCACGAGTGATGTCTTTCATGGCCCGTTGCACCTCGCCGTCGACATCTTTCTGGCAGGCGGCGATATTATCGATATCGCTAAGCAACCCGTTGATCTGATGTTGTAAGGTCTGAATACTGGTCAACAACCCCTGATGGCGCACCGAGAGATATTCATTAGCATTTTCCGCGTTCTGAACCAGCTTTGCTGCGGCAGAATCGACGGCCAGCGATGCTGCTTTAGCATGTGCGCCCTGGATAACTTCGGTAATGAGCTTATCAAACAATGAACGGCGCCAGATTTTATCGGCGTTTCTCCTGACATCATCCAGACTCGCGAGATCCTCTGCTTCCCAGGTTATGCCGAAGGCCAGTTTTGCAAAATCTTTCACCCACCCTTCCCGATCAGACAGCATCTCGGCCTGACTTATCTCGTTGCGGGCGCGGTTGGCCAGGTACGCGTGGCGAGCCGAGCCAGGGTACACTCGATCGCTATTCAGAACACCCTGCTCAAGCATTGCGGGCACGCTCTGTTTGACCGTCTCGGCGGTATCACTATTACAATCTTGCTGGTCGAATTTATTGACCAGGACAAACAAACGGCCGGCAGCCACATTCGCAATATCATTAAGTTCTGTGCGTACCTGACGATCGGCTACGGAATTTAACTGGGTGTAATCCAGCACGGCCAGAACCGCAGAAGCTTTTTGTAACTGATCGCGCATCATTGTCTGGAGATGGGGTTGCCCGGCTTCATTTGGCCCTGGGGTATCCAACAGGGTCAGTGTGCCCTGGCTATCATCCATCCCCGTCAGGTGGCTGAACTCGACTTCAATAACCGGCAGTTCATGCACCTCTTCATAGGCTTCAAACGGAAATTCTACATGCAGCTCAGTAGCCAGACGTACCAGGTCATTTAGCGAAGCCAGGCAGGTGAAAATTTCAGCTTCTCCTGCATAGTTATTTTTTAACCAGCTACCATCCATGACAATCCGCAGTAATTTCCCTTTCTCCGGATCCTTATCTAGTTCAAGTACAAGCTTTTTGCCTTCGTCGGTCGTTATCGTCTTCTTGAGGGCGATCAGCAGTTGCTGAACAGGTTCGATATTATTTAATTGCAGGTCCGGGATATGTTTGCCCGGTACATGACGAATGAGAGTCGGGATTGAGGTCATTGGGCGATTGCGGTTTGGCAGGATCTCTTTGCCCACAATTGCGTTGATGGTTGTTGATTTGCCGGCTTTCATGGTCCCTACGACGGCCAGCACCATCTCTTTACGGGTAATTTTGGTTTGTTCACCCTGTAATTCTTCAATTCTTTTTATGGCTTTGCTTTTATTAAAGAGTTGTTCGTCGTTGTTTAGTTTGTTTTCGAGAAGGACATTCGGCTCATCAATCATTTTCTGTAGTAAACTAATATTAAGCCGCAATAATCGTTCTGCTTCATCACACAGTAACGTGATATTATTCTCGTGCATTATTATTCCTTATATATGCATTTGCTGAGACCACTTGAATGAGTCCTGATATTGGTCCTGTCGCTTTAATAAACCAACCGATAACCGGCTGTTTTTGAAGCTATATTCATAGCTGCATTAACTGCCTTGTTCCATTGCTGGACAAAGCCTTTCACCGGCATATGCGTACCGTAAGCCACGGGTGAAAAAATGATTTGCAGAGGCAAAATAAAATACTGGTAACAAGAGGTTGAGACCTCTGCCCAAATCAATGATTTTCAGCTCACCATAAGTTCATCATCCACCCTGGAGAACAAAACAGCCTCAGGCATGCAAATTGAACGTCCTGTTCTCTTTCAGATCGAGGTTATCATACTTGCTCTTTATTATTAATTAGGTGTTGTATTTAATTTGGGAGCAAGGTAAATCCGCGCCTGACACAGGCGGTGGGACAAGTGCTGATCGCTGTTTGGTCTTAGCAGTGGCTCAATACGATCAACCTTTCATGAAAAAACCATGAGCAACCTGCTTCCAGAAACGATTTATGGTGGTTATTGTTCGTCGCGATCGCAGCCAGCGGTCAAGGTGCACTACGCCCTGAAAAGGATGAGGTCCAGTTTTTTAGCTTTAAAAAAATGCGATAATATCTCATTTAGAAAGTAGACCGGCAGGAGAAAAACTTTGATAGCAGTAATAAAGGACCTATTCAGTATCCCGGTGGTATCTGCAGTAGTTCTTGCTATTATCGGAGCGATGACAAAAAAGTATATTCAGTTTCATCGCAGAGACTTTTTTTCACGCTCACCCTCAGAGCAGATAAAAGCAATCGAATGGCTCAGGACCGCTTCTGTACCAACGTCCGATCCGTTAGCTAAGGCGGAACAACAGTTTCGTCTACAGTCGTTCGGACTGCATAGAGACCGTGATTTATCTTACAAAATCATATGTTTCTACTCTGAGCATGCGCAGTCATTGATTCCATCTTTGAAGGCAGTCTTGCGTTATCAGGGCATGTACACAATTGCTGACGGGAATATATACCCTCATAAATTCCATAAGTGGTTAATACCTTTTGTATTAATATGGTTGCTAGTATTTATTGGCGCTGAGATATACAGAGGTTCTTCACAGAGCGATGGCATAGAGATTTTAAAGTCTCTGTTCGTCTTTGTTGTGGCTTTTATAATATGGTGTTGGGTCGCGGCTTGTGCTTTGAAAGTATCAAGTATCAGTAAAAAGCTCAATGCCTATATCCCTCCCGCAAATGATTTTAAATCTAGTGCATACGATTTCAGTTCAATACTCAATAATAGATATCCGTAGCCAGACTGATGTAATTCCCAGTAATACTTATATCTGACAGTTAGCATCATCCGCTTCTCGCACAGAGCGAACGAACGCCAGTCTGAGCGAGAAGCGGATACCGGGTTTACCGGTTTCGGTATAACTTAACGGGCAGTTTTCGATACTATGCCAGACCCGCTAAACAACATGCGGATACCGAGGCCTATCATGACAACGCCTGTGAATCGTTCCTGCCACTTGATAACGCCTGGGTGTTTACCTAGCCAGTTTCCAAATGTTCCTGATGCCATCGCAACTGACCCCAGGGAAACAATTCCAGCCAGCTTTTGGATACTGCCCAGGACAAGTAATTGTAGCCAGACAGGACCGGCGGCAGGATCGACAAACTGAGGAAGAAAAGCAAACATGAACAGCAGGGATTTTGGGTTAGTCAGGCTGTTCAGAGCACCTTCCTTAACGGCATTCCAGTCAGAAATTTTTGCTGTTTTCCGCAGCCGCGTATCTGTGCCTGAAGTCGCAATCATTTTTACACCCAACCACATCAGATAAGCCGCACCGACCCACCTAAGCAGATCCAGCGCCACCGGCCAGGCATGAACAATGGTCACCAGCCCCAGGACAAGAAAAGAAACTTGCACAAAACCAGCTACAAATACATTACCCAGTACCGTAAGCAGGGCAATACGTCTTCCCTGTCCCACTCCTCTGGCAATGGTCAGCATCATGTCTGGCCCAGGAGAAATCTCCAGAAGCGTCAGTGCGAGAAGGAAAGTCATAAACGTTTCGATGGAAGGCATCCTGGTAGAGCCCGAAAACATATTTCCGCTACGTTACCTCCGTTCGATGCGGGCAAGAAGCGGACGTTGTACTTCAATCATCATCGATTTGAATGACAGCAAGGTAATGGCTAATCCAGGTGGCGTAAATGTGTCGCGATCCCCCAGCTTAGAACGGTACAGCTTCCATTAATCAGCTCGAAAACGGCGTAACTCGCATTGGGTTGTGCATAGCGGTGAAAATCATCCACAGATCCACTTTTTAACGTCGCAAGCACGCCCTGAATGACCTGCCCATGAGACACAATACATATTGTTCGATGATGATGTTTTTTTTCCAGACTGGATAAAAAATGTATCATTCGCTGCGAAGCATCTGAGAGAGACTCACCCCCTGGCGGACAATACTCTGCATCCAGGGTGAATAATGCTTCTGCGGCGTCCGGATTATTTTGCAGCAGCGCTACGGTTGTCATGCCTTCAAACTGACCAAAAGCCTGTTCTTTCAGAGCCGGTTCAGCTATCAGTGAACAATAAAAACGCTCAGCCAGGCGCTGTCCCATTTGCCAGGCCCGGCCAAGTGGAGACGCGTAAACACATTCTACCCGGTAATCACTCTCTGCAAACGCTGCCAATAAAGCTGATGTTTGACGCTCCCCACGAAGCGTCAATGCGCTATCACTGTGTCCCTGAATAATACCTTTTACATTCCATTCTGTTTCCGCGTGTCGAACCAGTATCACTTGCATCATTGCAGGGTCACATAAGCCGTTATTTGAAATGTTATCATCTAAAAACCCCCCCTTTGATATGCAGGCAAGTTCTCAGCTCTCGACGAAAAACAGAACAAGTGTAGCTGATAATGGTTATGTTCAGCTTCAGAAGTGACGCAGTTATCGACGTTAACGTCTGCTCTGGCACAGAGCGAACGCTTCCCCTTGTCGACGCGAAAAGCAACTCTGCCCATGCCTCTATCTCAGTAATACCTGTATCAGTTGCACGACGATATACACTGCCGCTACCACCTGTATGACCCGGAACCCCCATCTCAGATAGCGCCATTGATAACGTTCTCTGGCATCAGCTGCTTCAATGGCGGGCTCGGAACGTTTTCTTTTCCTGGTCCTGAATGTATCGAATCCCCACAGGACGAGAAGAAAGATGATGATAATTTTTTCAACGATAAGATGGTTCACAAAGAGAGACTCCAGTCTTCTCACGGTTACAGGCAGAATAGATAAACCGCCTTGAGGTAGCCACCACTAAATGTAGGGGGACCTGAAAACGCAAGCCAGGCATTCCGGGATTGTCTGTCTTATGACTGCGTTAACGCAAAGCAACGCCATAAAAAGCGACATTCATTTCCGACACATGCTGCCGCAGTCCCCTTCCCCGAAGCATCAGGCTGGATGATAAAACGACGGCGGCTGCCCGGTTACGCGGCGAAACATGGTGGCGAAAGAGGACGCATTGTCGTATCCAAGGGATAATGCCACGTCATTCACCGGTTTACCCGCTATCAACCATGCCAGGGCGCTCACCACGCAGGCTCGCTGACGCCAGGCGGAAAATGACAGGCCCAGCTGCTTCAGGAAATGGCGGCGAAAGGTGCTCTCGCTCATAAACAGCCCCCTGGCCCAGCGCGCGGCAGGATCATGAATAGAAGGATTAAGCAAAAAAGCCTGACAAAGCGCCAGCAGCGCCGGATGCTGCGGCAACGGAATATCAAATTCGCGGACCGGCATGGCGGCCAGCTCCAGCAACATCAACTGGATCAGCATGCGATCGCGTGGGCTGTCGTACAACGGCGGTAAATCCACAGCCTCAAGCAGTAGCTGGCGCAACAGCGGCGAGACGCTGATCACTTCGCAACGACGGTGTTTAATCAACGTGGCCACGCCATCTGGCTCTATATATAAGCTACGCGTGGTCACCCCCGCAAATCTGACGGCGTGCACGGTTTCAGGGGGGATCCAGACCGCGTGTTGCGGCGGAACCACCCATTCTCCGTCCTGCGTAGTGACATGCATCAGTCCGGTCGCGCCATACAGCAGCTGTGCACGACGATGCTGGTGCGGTGGCAGTATATACCCTTGCGCATAGTCATTGCCTAACGCCACCACTTCGCGATCGAGCCGATCGACCTCGTCAATTTTTACGTTGCGCACACCTGCCCCCCTCTGACCGATTTACAAAGGTAATTGAGCGCTACGCAAATGGGAAGCCGTACGCGACCGGTATAAGCTGCTCGCTCATTTTCAGGGCGGGGATATTCTCTTGAATGATATCGTTATTATTGCGCTGGCAGGCTTTACGACCGGCATTACCACGGTACTGTTCGGCTTCGGGGGCGGCTTTGTGGTGGTCCCCTTTGTCTATCACCTGATGCTCCGTCAGCCGGAACTCACGGGCAACGCCATGCATGTCGCAGTGGCCACCTCAACGGCGGTGATGATATTTAACGCCGGCTGGGTCAGCTATCGAAACTGGCGGGCGGGCAAGCTTGCCGTACAGACGTTGTTTCCGTTGTTGTGGTTTATTGCTATCGGGGCGGTGGTGGGTTCCTGTCTGGCGGGGATATTGAGCGAGAAGATCGTTCGCGCGCTGTTTATTCTCTATATGCTGGCCACCATCAGCGATTGTTTGTTGCGCAAAGGTTTCTTCAGGGGCAGCGCTCGGCGTCGGCTGTCCCTGCCAGTGGTCACCGGCGGCGGTATGGTTATCGGTATGATTGCCGCATTGCTGGGCGTGGGTGGCAGCGTCATGACGGTGCCCCTGCTACGGCGACACGGGTATGAGATGCAGGAGTGCGTTAGCGCTTCCAACCCACTTTCTCTGCCTGTGGCGCTATGCGGGGCTGTGACCTATGCCATCATTGGCTGGCACAGCATTCCGCTGGGCGGGTTTATTGGGTTTATCAGCCTGAAAATTTTAGGCCTGCTCGTCCTGACCGGCTGGGCCGGGATAGTGTTTAGCCGCCGGGCTATCCCTGCGGTACCTGATGTATGGTATGCACGCATCTATGTGCTGCTCTTGTGCCTGGTGCTCCTCGCCATGCTCATCCAGTAATCACGATACATCGCGGTGAACCGGTGAGAGAGACCTGACCGGACGGTACCCTCTCCCTGCGGAGAGGACCATGATAAAGGGCAGCAAGCTACCCGCGATACGGATGAACATCGCGCCAGTGGTCGGCGATCTGCTGCCGGGTGCAGACCCACACCTTGTCGTGCTGCTGGATATAGTCAAGAAAACGCTGCAGCGCGCGGAAACGCCCCGGGCGCCCCAGCAGCCGGCAGTGCATCCCCACGGACATCATCTTCGGCGCGGTTTCTCCCTCGGCGTACAGCACGTCAAAGCTGTCTTTCAGATAGGTATAAAACTGTTCCGCGGTGTTGAACCCCTGGGCGGTGGCAAAGCGCATGTCGTTGGCGTCGAGGGTATAAGGCACGATCAGGTGCGGTCGCTGGCTGCCGTCGCTGCAGGCCACTTCGCTCCAGAAAGGTAAATCATCGCCGTAATAATCGCTGTCGTAGTCAAAGCCGCCGTGCTCCACCACCAGCTGGCGGGTGTTGGGGCTGTCGCGGCCGGTATACCAGCCGGTGGGCGTTTTGCCGAACAGGTCGGTTAACACCTGAACCGCTTTTTGCAGATGCGCGCGCTCCTCGGCAATATCCATGTGCTGATAGTGGATCCAGCGCCAGCCGTGGCTGACCACATCGTAATCCGCGGCCTTGATCGCCGCCACAATCTCCGGATGCCGCGCCAGCGCCATCGCCACCCCGAAAACGGTCAGCGGCAGCCCGCGCTGGCTGAACTCGCGATGGATGCGCCAGAACCCTGCCCGGCTGCCGTACTCATAGAGTGAATCCATCGACATATGGCGCGCCGGGTAGCTGGCGGCGCCGATAATATCGGACAGGAACTGTTCCGACCCCGCATCGCCATGCAGGACGTGATTCTCGGCGCCTTCCTCATAGTTGAGGACGAACTGTACCGCGATCCGCGCCCCGCCCGGCCAGCGCGCGTGCGGTGGCTGCCCTGCATAACCTCGCAGATCGCGAGGATAGTGTTCCTGGTTCTCTCCCATCTCCTGCCCCTTTTAAAATGGATTTAACGACTGAAACTGTCCGCTTAACGCTTTTTTCTCCGGAAACGCTAAGTCTCCGTGCTTGCTGGTCGCCAGCCCCAGCGCGACCAGCGATTCCACCATCTTCACCGCCGCGCTGACGCCATCGATCACCGGCACCCGCAGCTCGCGGGTCAGCTCCTGCGCCAGAGTCGCCATCCCGCCGCAGCCAAGGACAATCGCCCCGCTGCCGTCCTCTTTCAGCGCGCGAATGCAGCGCTCACGCACTTTCTCCTGCGCCAGGCCGCTGCCGTCTTCCAGCGCCAGCACCGGCAAATCAATGGCGTGCAGCGCCGCGCAGTGTTGATGAAATCCGTACTGGTGCAGCAAATGACGGGCGATGATCAGCGTGCGCGGCAGCGTAGTCACAATGGAGAAACGGGTGGCGACCAGCGTCGCCATATGCATCGCCGCTTCCGCAATGCCGATCACCGGCCCCTGGGCCAGCTCCCGCGCCGCCAGCAGCCCCGGGTCGCCGAAGCAGGCGATCACATGCCCATCCACCCCCTGCTCGCGTCCGGCCTTAATCTGCTCCAGCACGCCGACCGCCGCGATGGCTTCGTCAAAGTGGCCCTCAATTGACGGCACCCCAGCGCGGGGACAGACCGCAAGGATCTCGGTACCCGGCGCGGCGACCGCACGCGCGGCGGCGCTTATCGTTTCGGTCATTGCCAGGCTGGTGTTGGGGTTGATCACTTGTATACATATGGCAGACATCACGGCTCCTGGTGGCCGGCGAACAGCCGGGAAAAATCGGGCAGGCTGACGCCATCGCGCTCGAAGCACAGACTGGCGACAATATGATCAAAATGGTGCATCAGCGCCTCGCTGAGCGGCTGCAGGGCTTTATCCCGTAGCAAACCCACCAGCTGCTGGTGATCGTCGCAACGGCAGCCCTGTCGCCAGGGGGCGCCCCAGGCGGCAATCACTAAAGAGGAGCGCTGGCTGAGGCGGGTCACCATCTCGGTGAGCACCGGGTTGCCGGAGATAGCCTGCAGCTGAATATGAAAGTCAGCGGAGTGGCGGATCGCCGCCGGGCCGTCGTGCGCCTCATGGGCCTGCTGTTCACGCTGAATAATGTTCTCCAGCGCCGCCAGATGCGGCGGCTGGCAGCGCGCGATCACATCCGGCAGATTAGCGACCTCAAGCAGCGCCCGGGTACGAAAGATCGCCTGGGACTCTTCCACGCTCGGGCTGGTGACGTGTGCACCACGTTTGGGCGTTAAGGTGACCAGTTGCACAGCGGCGAGTCGTTGCAGCACCTTTCTGATGCCGGTGCGACTCACGGCGAACACCTCCGCCAGCGCCTCTTCCGGCAGTTTGCTGCCCGGCGGCAACTGATGTTCGACGATGGCCGTCATCAGCGCCTGGTAAATGCTTTCGTCCTTGTCCTGCAGCGCTGGCGCGGCCTGGAGACGATGTTCATTATTCATTAACCCACTCCGGTTTCACTTATCGATAGCAGATCGTATACATAAAATTTATTTTTTGTATACAAGATTCATCATTCTGGCCTGGATCCTGCAATAGCCTCAGCAATCCATTTCAAAGGGTTTTCATTCAGAGGAGCAGGTTTCATGCCACATTCATCCCACACGCAGCAGAAGAAGACTCACGAGGCGGCCGCCAGCTACAGTCCGCGGCTATGTAATGAGGATCTGGCGCCCACCCGCGACCAGAACTGGAGCTGGTACAATATTTTTTCATTCTGGATGTCGGACGTGCACAGCATGGGCGGCTACGTCGTAGCGGCGAGCTTCTTTACGCTTGGCCTGGCCAGCTGGCAGGTTTTGCTCTGCCTGCTGGTGGGCATTTGCATTGTACAGCTGTGCGCTAACCTGGTGGCGAAGCCGAGCCAGATGGCCGGGGTGCCCTACGCGGTCATCTGCCGTCAGGCGTTTGGTGTCTTCGGCGCCAATATCCCGGCGGTGATCCGCGGGCTGATTGCGTTTGCCTGGTACGGTATTCAGACCTATCTGGCGGCTAACGCCCTGATGCTGGTTCTGCTCAAGTTCTGGCCCTCTCTTGCCTCGCTGACCAGCAGCAGCTTTCTCGGGCTGTCGACGCTCGGCTGGCTGTGCTTCGCCACCATGTGGCTGCTGCAGGCGATGGTGTTCTGGCACGGCATGAACGCCATCAAACGCTTTATCGATATCGCCGGTCCGGCGGTTTATGTGGTGATGCTGGCGCTGGCCGGCTGGATTGTATACAAGACCGGTCTGGACGGGATCTCCTTTACCCTCGCCAGCAAATCCCTGAGCGCCGGCGAGCAGACCTGGCAGATGATCACCGCCACAGCGCTGGTGGTTTCCTACTTCTCCGGGCCGCTGCTTAACTTCGGTGACTTTTCCCGCTACGGCAAAAACATGGGCGAGATCCGCCGCGGTAACCGCTGGGGTCTGCCGTTTAACTTCCTGCTGTTCTCGGTGGTGACCGTGGTGATTGTCTCCGGCACCCAGTCGCTGTTCGGCAAAATGATCACTGACCCGATCGAAACCGTCAGCCGCGTGGGTAACGATCTGGCGGTGGCCATAGGCCTGCTGACCATGATCACCGCCACCATCGGCATCAATATTGTGGCTAACTTCGTCTCGCCGGCCTTCGATTTTTCCAACTGCGCGCCGCAGAAAATCAGCTTCCGTACCGGCGGGATGATTGCCGCGGTGGGCTCGATACTCCTGACGCCGTGGAACCTGTTTAACTCGCCGGAGCTGATCCACTATACCCTCGACGTACTGGGCGCCTTTATTGGTCCGCTGTTTGGCATTTTGATCGCCGACTTCTACCTGATCAAACGCGGCCGGGTGTCGGTGGACGATCTGTTTGACGATACGCCAAAGGGTAAATACTGGTACCGCAACGGCTTTAACCCTAAAGCCATTGCCGCCCTGCTGCCGTCAGTGGGCCTGGGGCTGATCATCAGCTTTATTCCGTCCCTGCATGAAGTGGCGAACTTTAGCTGGTTTATCGGGGTGTTCCTTGGCGCGACGACCTACCGCTGGCTGGCCCGCGATGAGCGTGAAGTACTGGCTACCCCGGCCTTCCGCGCCGGCGCCGTGGCGCAAAAAGAGTAAACTTCCCCTTCTGCCGCGGCGTCTGGCCGCGGCAATCTGGCACCAATCTTGCTGTTTATCACTATTCCCAGAGCGTTAAGAGAAGGCAGGTTCGATGATGGATTACCAGACCGCGGTGCGCGGTGCATTTTTTGATATCGCCGGCGTGGCGGAGACCCCGGATGAGGTGGCCGCCCAGGCCCGCTATCTCGACGATGGCCTGTTGTTCCTGCAGGACGGGAAAATTATCGCGCTGCTGCCATGGCAGGAGGGAGAAGCCTTTCTGCATCCGCTGAAGGGCTATGTCGACCAGCGAGGCAAGCTGCTGCTGCCGGGGTTTGTCGATGCCCACATTCACTATCCGCAGACGGAGATGATCGGCGCCTTTGGCGAACAGCTGCTGGAGTGGCTCACCACCTACACCTTCCCGGTGGAGAGCCAGTTTGCCGATGCAGATTACGCCGAGGAGATAGCGCAGTTTTTTGTTAACCAGCTGATAAGCCATGGCACCACCACCGCGCTGGTGTTTTGTACCCTGCACCCGGCCTCGGTGGAGGCGCTGTTCAGCGAGGCGCTGCGCCTGAATATGCGCCTGATCGCCGGGAAAGTGATGATGGATCGCCATGTGCCGGATTATCTGTGCGAAACCGCCGGGGAGAGCTACGAGCAGACCCGGGAGTTGATCCGTCGCTGGCATCAGCGCGGCAGGCTGGGCTATGCCATCACCCCGCGTTTTGCCCCTACCTCGACACCAGCGTTGCTGGAGGCGGTGCAGCGTCTGCGCTCTGAGTTTCCCGATACCTGGCTCCATACACATCTCAGTGAAAACCGGGAGGAGATCGCCTGGGTCAACCAGCTATGGCCAGAGCATAAGCACTATCTGGATGTCTATCATCACTATCAGCTCACCGGCGAACGCAGCGTGTTTGCTCATGGGATCCATCTCGATGATGCCGAGTGGCAGTGCCTGCATGACACCGGCTCCGCCGTCGCCTTCTGTCCGACCTCGAATCTGTTTCTCGGCAGCGGACTGTTTCGCCTGCCCACCTGCTGGCAGCACCAGGTGCGGATGGGCATTGGCAGCGACGTTGGCGCTGGCACCACCTTCAGCATGCTGCGGACGCTGGGCGAGGCCTACAAAGTAGGACAACTGCAAAGCTATCGCCTGCGCGCCAGCGAGGCCTTCTATCACGCCACCCTTGGCGGGGCGCGCGCCCTGCGGCTGGAGGAGAAAATTGGCAATTTTCAGCCGGGCAAAGAGGCGGATTTTGTGGTGATTGACCCGGCGGTCACTCCGCTACAGCGCCTGCGCATGGGCCGCTGCCATGACATTTATGAGCAGCTGTTCGTGCTGATGACCCTGGGAGATGAACGCAATATCAGCGAGACGTGGGTGAATGGCGAGCGGGTGTGGTGTCAGGATTGACCCTCACCCTGGCCCTCTCCCAAAGGGAGAGGGAACCATCCGGCACCAGAATTTGGGTCATCAAAAACTCATTGCCAGGCCAACGCCGTAGCCTGTGGTGTTATTGCCGAACATGTAGCGCGCCACCAGCCGGGTGCGGGTGATAAAGACCGGGTATTTACTGCTGTCCAGCTCGAGGCCAATTCCCAGCGAGGTCAAACCGGTAAAGCCCAGCGCCCCTCGCTGATCGCCGAGAAATTCGGTATGCGCCCCCTCCAGCACATAACGCAGCGGGTTACCCAGCAGCGTCCAGTCGGCTATTGGCGCGCGGCGGCGCAGATACAGGCCAAGATTCTCCGCGCTGGCCTCCCCCTGCACCACCTCGGCGCTGCTGTTGAAGCTTTGCAGATGCATATAGGAGTAACGCAGTTCGGCATCAATATCCTGGGTGGCGGAGAAGCGTTCGTAATCCAGCATCAGTGCCCCGCCCAGCCCCCAGGCGTTGAACCGACCGCCGTCGAGAAATTGCAGATCGGCGCTGGTTTTTCGCTCAATTGCCCAGCTGCCAATACGCGCATCGCTGGCCAGGGTACCGAGCATCACATTGACGAGCGGCCGCAGCACCAGGTTGCCTCCGAGGCTGTCCCGGTGCAGCGAAAAATCCCAACCGACGCCGCCGGTGGTGGTCAGACTGTTCCATTTGGTCGGCACATTCCGCGTCTGCTCGCCATTGCTGACCACAAAGCGCGGGTCGTAACGGCTGTAACCCATCGTACCTTCAAGGTACAGAGGAAACGACTCGCTGAGGGTTGCCCCGCCGCCAAACTGGGTGATGGCCAGATTATGTTTGTTGTTGCTGCCGGAACCAATGTTGAGATCGCTGGCGGTCACGTCAGGGACGACGGTATAGCTCATCAGAGTCAATACGGCATCGGCACGCTGTTTGATGGCGTGGCCGTTCGCCGCCAGCGTCGCTGGCGCGGAAAGCGAAAGTACCGACAGGAGAACGAAAAGACGCACCATATGTCGTTTGCCACCTCAGCGACAGGCTAACAATATTGCCACCTAAATCAGCAGGCTGGCGTTCACTCAGTATAGTCGGTGAGTCAGCCTGCGCGTCCGGCGGGGAGAAAAAGCATCGGGCTGGTCAGGCCGCGCCTCCGCGGCTATGCAGCAGTTCCACATTTTCAAACGGCAGGCGCGAGACCCGGTTGCGCCCACCATTTTTGGCCACATACAGCGCTTTATCGACGCGGGAAAACAGCTGATCGACAGCTTCACCCTCATGATGTTCAGCCACGCCGATGCTGACGGTCACCGACAGGGTCTGGTACTCGCTAACCGCCTGGCGGATCCCCTCCGCCAGTATCAGCGCGCGGGCGATCGGCGAATGGGGTAAAAAGAGCAGAAACTCCTCCCCGCCCCAGCGATAAATTTTATCTTCGCGGTCGACCGATGTTTCCAGAATGCGGGAGATAACCAGTAAGACTTCATCCCCTTTTTGATGCCCGTGAATATCATTAATGCTCTTGAAATGATCGATATCGATCAACAGCAGACAAAATCCCCGCGCAATAAATGTGGGCGCCTCGACCAGGCGATAAAATTCGCGGCGATTAAGTAACCCGGTTAGGGGATCGTGGGCGGCCGAGAATTCCAGCTCTTTTTTCAGATGCACTTCTTCGGTGATATCGTGAATGATGCATAACATCAGACGAATATTATACAGCACCACCGGCCCGGCATAGGTCTGGACATGGCGCAGTGAGCCGTCCGCCAGAATATGAGTAAAATTAAGCGGCTTATGCCCGCCGGGCATATTGGCAATATTATTCATAATGGGGATCACGTCCCGGCCAAGGGTATTAATTTGCCAGGTATGTTTGTTGCGCATTTCCTCATCGGAATAATGATAAAAACGCAGCGCCGCAATATTAGCATCCACAATCCGGCCATCTTTATGTGGGTCGATTAACAGCATCGGCGCGGTGTTGGTCATAAAAAATCGGGCAAAAAAGCCATTATTGCGCCGCTGGTAGCGGCGAGAGCCGGTATGAATAGACTGATTTTGCGCGAGAAGCTTCACCGCCTCAAACAGCAGCAAGCAACCGCAGTCCTCGGTATTAATCAGGGTGGTTTTGCAATATACCGACTGCAATCCATTGGCGGTGGGTAGCGTCCAGACTTCAAATATCTCGGTCATGGTGTCGAGATAGCGAAGATAATGCTGCAGCTGTGTTTCCGGGCAGGTGGAATAGATACCGTTACGCATCTCATTGAGCGACATCTCGCCGCTCAAGGTCCGGGAAGCCTGATTGGCATAGACCACGCTTTCATTAAAAGGATGGACTACCCATATCGGGGTACTTAATACATCAAAAACAGCCAGCTCTTTGAATAACATACAGGCCCCAAACCGACCAATCCCACGCCGGAACAACACATTTCCGGTGCTCCCCCTGACGCTGGCATAAAGTGAAAACAAAACGAAATCGAATAACCTTCATTACGCGCGTGCGCGGCAAGTATAGTCGGTTATACGCCCAGCGGAGACCCGTGAGGGTGACTTTGCACACGCTTTAGCCACCCGGGTACGATAATTCCTTTATTATTAATTTTATTTCAACAGCATAGCTGCAATGCCAGAACTGGTAGTCGCTTTTGATCACAGACTGTGATCCCGTCATATTGCAGGCTGGCTGCGCATGCGTTTTATCGCTGCCGCAGTGGCTGCCCTTTTGCAGGCAGAACAATCGTGATAGTTTCTATCATACCTCTCATTCTCAATGGCCATCACGGTGAAAAAAACTGCCAGCAAAATCACCCTTGCCGACATCGCTCGTGAAGCCAATGTCGGTATTGCCACCGTCGACCGGGTGCTCAACAAGCGCGCGGCGGTGAAGGAATCCACAGCATACCGCGTGCGGGAAGCCGCCCAACGGCTGGGGTTCACCCTCGAGCAGCCCCACTATCGTCTGGCTGCCGGCAAAGCACCGGTCACCATCAGAATGGGTTTTATTCTGCTGCAGGAGAGCCACTCCTTCTATCTGCCGCTGGCCCGGGCACTGACACGGGAAGCCTCGCCGTGGCTGCCCGCGGACCATACCCCGGTGATACTGCATTTTGCCATTGATGCGGTGGAAGCGATGGCCCAGGCTATTCACCGGCTCAGCGACGAGGTGGAAGTATTAGGCCTGGTGGCGCTGGATCATCCGCTGATTCGCCACGCCGTGGCCCGGGCCGCCGCCCGCGGCGTTCGCGTGTTCACCCTGCTTTCGGATCTGGCAGTCCCCCAGCGCAGCGGGTATATCGGCCTCGATAATCAAAAAGCCGGGCGCACCGCCGCCTGGTTTATCGAGCGCTTATGCCGCGGGGATGGCGAAATTGGCATTATCATTGGCGATAATCGTTTTAGCTGTCAGGAAAGCTGTGAGATCAGCTTCCGTTCCTGCCTGCGAGAACAAGGCATGGGGCAGCAGATCCTTGAGCCGGTTCGCAGCCATGAACGGGCGGATATCGCCAGGACCGTGACAGAACAGATGCTGAGTCAATACCCGACCCTGCAGGCGATCTACGCCCCCTGCGGCGGCGTCGAAGGCATCGTCGACGCGCTGCGCGACAGCGACCGTCAGCAGGAAGTCACCCTCGTCTGTCACGGCCCGCTCAGCGACAGTGAGCTGGCTCTGATCGACGGCACCATTGATATCATTCTCAACCACCGGCTGGATGGGTTTGCCGCGGCTACGCTACACGCGATGACCGAGGCCGTTGCGCGTCCGCGCAGTGAAGTGATTTCTCTGCCTCAGCCTTTCGATATCATCACCAAAGAAAATATGTGAATCCCCGCCCCGTGGCCGAGGGGGCCTGTTGGCGTCCGGGCCACGCGCCTGCTTGTTTTGATAAAAAACTATCAAAAAAGCCATCAAACAAAACCATGACGATTATCATAAAATCAACATTCCATCGTTGTTGATAATGAAATTTTCATTCAATACTCAGCGGCATCCCTTGTGAGAAAAAGGAAGCCGACATGACACATCCTATCGCCAATGCCCCCTGCAGCTGGGGCGTCGATGACCCGAAAAACCCTGACCTGCCCGCCTGGCGCACCGTGCTGAAGGAGGCGGCGCAGGCCGGCTATCGCAGCATTGAACTGGGCCCGTGGGGCTATCTCCCCACCGATCCGGCCAGCCTGCGCGCGGCCCTGGAGCAGCATCAGTTGTCGCTGGTCGCCGGGACGATCTTTGACGATCTGGTGAGCGAGGCTCATTTCCCCACGCTGGTGGCGCTGACCCATCAAATCTGCCGTAACCTGTCGCAGGCTCCCTCCGCCGAACCGATCCCGGGCCGCCCTTTCCAGCCGCCGTATCTGGTGATTATCGATTTCGGCAACCCTGAGCGGGCACGTTTCGCCGGGCGCGGCGCGCTGGCTCCGCGCCTCGATGATAGCGACTGGCAGCGCATGATGAAGCACATTACCGCCCTCAGTACTCTGGCGTGGCAGGAGTACGGTGTGCGCGCGGTTATCCATCCGCACGCGGGGGGCAGCATTGAATTCGCGGATGAGATCGAGCGGCTGGCCAACGATATCCCGCACGACGTCGCCGGCTTGTGTCTGGACACCGGGCATCTCTATTACGCCGGGATGGATCCGCTCAACTGGCTGGATCGCTATTACGACCGCCTGGACTATCTGCACTTTAAGGATGTCGACCCGCAGGTTTATCAGCGCGCTCTCCATGAGGGCATCGACTTCTTCACTGCCTGTGCCGAAGGGGTAATGTGCCCGCTCGGCAGCGGCGCCATTGATTACCCGGTCATTAAAGACTTTCTTGCCCACCGGGGCTATCAGGGCTGGATAACCATTGAACAAGAGCGTGACCCGCGCCATGCCGCAGGCAGTCTGCAGGCGGTCACGGAGAGCCTGCGCTATCTGCGCGGCGTTGGATTCTGACAGGAGACACGAGATGATTAACGGTTTAAAACCTCTCGACCGCACCCTGCGCTGGGGCATGGTAGGCGGCGGCGGCAGCAGCCAGATCGGCTATATTCACCGCTCAGCGGCCCTGCGTGACAACACATTTGCGCTGCTGGCTGGCGCGTTTGATATTGATGCCGAGCGCGGACGCCAGTTTGGCCAACAGTTGGGGGTGGATCCCGACCGCTGTTACGCCGACTACCAGAGCCTGTTCCGCGGCGAAGCCGCCCGGCCTGACGGCATTCAGGCATTGTCGATTGCCACCCCGAACAATACCCATTATGCCATTTGCCGGGCAGCGCTGGAGGCTGGCCTGCACGTGGTGTGCGAAAAGCCGCTGTGCTTTAGTAGCGAAGAGGCAGACGAGCTGGTGGCCCTCAGCCAGCGGCAGCACAAGATCATCGGTGTGACCTACGGCTATGCCGGCCACCAGCTGATCCTGCAGGCCCGGCAGATGATCGCCGACGGGCTGCTGGGGGATATTCGCATCGTCAATATGCAGTTTGCCCACGGTTTTCACGCCCAGCCGGTGGAGCTGGAAAACGCCAGCACCCGCTGGCGGGTCGATCCCCGCTTCGTCGGCCCCAGCTATGTGCTGGGCGACCTGGCTACCCACCCGCTGTTTTTGGTCGAAACCATGGCTCCGCAGCTGAACATTACCCGGCTGATGTGCGCCAGACAAAGCTT
>NZ_JBMAXV010000032.1:0-65363 GCF_048589245.1 Klebsiella sp. 10982 | reverse complement strand
CAGGCAAGGTCGGGTCAGGCGTAAGCCGCCACCCGACAAAATAGCCACATCACCCGGTAGCCCGGATAAGGCGTCAGCCGCCATCCGGGAATGCTCCCCCGCTCGCGCTGCGCTTAGCAGGGCTACATCGTGCAAGGTGCGCTTGTAAACCACATTTTTAACAACCGCTCAAAGCCCAATATGCAGTAGCCGAAAAACGGGTTGCTCCAGTAAATATCATCGTCGAACTTCTGCGGATCGTGAATAATAAACGCCGTATCCGCAGCCTGCGCCAGCGGGCTTTGATAGTCGCCGGTAAAGCAGACCAGATTAATCTCCTTCCCCTCCAGGGCCTTCACCCAGTTAAGCGCCGAGCTGCTGCGCCCGGATTTAGAAACGATCCAGATGGAGTCGAAGCAGGCGGCGTTTTTCTGTTCGAGGATTTCGTAATCGGGCCACAGCGCCAGGCTGGCATTCACGCCGGTGACGAGGAACTTGTTGTAAATATACTGGGCAATCAGCTGCGAAAAGCCGCTGCCGTGGATCAGGATACGCTGCTGTTTAAGGCTTGCCAGCAGCGGCGTCAGCGCTTCTTCCGGCTGAACGCTCATGTAGTCGATATCGTTGGTGACATCGAGCTTCGGCATGGTGATATTGAACTTGATGAAATAGACCAGCTCCAGCCAGCCGCTGAACTTCAGTTTCTTCGCCAGCCGGACCAGCGAAGAGGGGTTGCTATAGCACTGCTCTGCCACCGCGCGGACGCCCTGGCGGATACACTGCTCCGGGTCGTTCTGAATAAAGCGCAGCACGGTCATTTCCGTTTTGCTTAGCTTCACGTCACGAAAGATATTTTCTAAGTCCATGGCGGGCTCCTCTCAGCGGCAGAATACGCTAACACCGTTCGGCGACAGCGTCTGCGGCCTGAGTCACCACTATGAAATGAACGTTACTTTTTGTACAAAAATGGAATAAAAAAACCCTCTCCGCCTGGCGAAGAGGGCTGCTGCTGTTAACCTATTTACAACGTAATCGTCAGCGTATTGCCCTCGGCGCTCACCACCACGCCCATTTCGCTACCGGTCTGCGTACCGCCCTGCACGCCCGCGACCTGCGGGATATTGCGCAGACACAGCGTCCAGCCGCGGGCTTCGCCTTCACCGCTGACGGTGATAGTGTTGCCCTGGCGCTTCGCCTTCAGGGTGAAGATCGCGGAACCGTCGGCCGCCGGAACCTGACAGACCGTTTCCTTGCCATCGCCAAGCTGGAACAGCTGGAAGGCGGTGCCTTCATGCCAGGCGTAATCGGGTTTCTGGTCGTTGTTGCCCAGCGCCAGCAGGGTGTTGTCGCGAACGTAGACCGGCAGGCTCAGCGCATCGTGACGCTGCTTATGCCAGCGGCTACCCGGCAATTCATCGTTATGCCACAGGTGCGTCCAGTGCCCTTCCGGCAGATAAAACTGCACGTCGCCAGCCTCGGAGAACACCGGCGCCACCAGGACCGAATCGCCCAGCATATACTGGCGGTCGAGATAGTCGCAGGCCGGATCGTCCGGGAACTCGAGCATCATCGCGCGCAGCATCGGCGTGCCGAACTCGTTGGCCAGCGCCGCCTGGCGATAGAGATACGGCATCATGCGGCATTTCAACTGCGTGAAGTGGCGCACCACGTCACAGGACTCTTCGTCGTAGGCCCACGGCACACGATAGGATTTGCTGCCGTGCAGGCGGCTGTGGCTGGAGAGCAGGCCAAAGGCGCACCAGCGCTTATAAACGTGGGCCGGTGCGGTGTTTTCGAAACCGCCGATATCGTGACTCCAGAAGCCGAAGCCGGACATGCCGATCGACAGCCCGCCGCGCAGGCTTTCCGCCATCGATTCGTAGTTGGCGTAGCAGTCGCCGCCCCAGTGCACCGGGAACTGCTGCGCGCCCACCGAGGCGGAGCGGGCGAACAGCACCGCCTCCTGCTCGCCGACGGTCTCTTTCAGCACCTTCCACACCAGCTCGTTATAGATGAATGCGTAGTGGTTGTGCATTTTCTGCGAGTCGGAACCGTCAAACCACTGCACGTCGGTCGGGATACGCTCGCCGAAGTCGGTCTTGAAGCAGTCGACCCCCATCGCCACCAGGCCTTTTAGTTTGTCGGCGTACCACTGGCAGGCTTCCGGGTTGGTGAAGTCATAAATCGCCAGCCCCGGCTGCCACTTATCCCACTGCCACAGCGAACCGTCCGGGCGCTTCAGCAGGTAGCCCTTCTCTTTCAGCTCCTTGAACACCGGCGAACGCTGGCCGATGTACGGGTTGATCCACACGCAGACCTTCAGCCCTTTCGCCTTCAGGCGCTTGATCATCCCCTCCGGGTCCGGGAAGGTCTGCGGATCCCATTCAAAATCGCACCACTGGAAGGCCTTCATCCAGAAGCAGTCGAAGTGGAAGACGTGCAGCGGCAGATGGCGCTCGGCCATGCCGTCGATAAAGCTATTCACCGTCGCTTCGTCATAGTTGGTGGTGAACGAGGTCGTCAGCCACAGACCGAACGACCATGCCGGCGGCAGCGCCGGGCGGCCGGTGAACTGGGTATAGCGGTTAAGCACCGCTTTCGGCGTCGGGCCGTCGATCACGAAGTACTCGAGGTATTCGCCCTCAACGCTGAACTGGACTTTAGAGACTTTCTCCGAACCCACCTCGAAAGAGACGCGCTGCGGATGATTCACCAGCACGCCGTAGCCGCGGTTGGTCAGGTAGAACGGGATATTTTTGTAAGATTGCTCGGTGCTGGTGCCGCCGTCTTCGTTCCAGGTTTCTACCGTCTGGCCGTTGCGCACCAGCGCGGTAAAGCGCTCGCCGAGGCCATAGACGGTTTCGCCGACGCCGAGGTCGAGGCGCTCGAACATGTAGTTGCGCTGGGTCTTGCTATCCTGCACGTAGCCGTTGTTTTTCAGCTGGCTACCGGTGATACGCACGCCGTCGCGCAGAAAATCCAGCGCCCAGAATTCACCTTTAGTCACCCGCACGCTGAGGCTGCCGCTTTTCAGCTCGGCGAACTCGGCCGTATTTTCTATTTCGACATGGACGTCTTTCTGCACGTTCAGCGGATAGTGCGGACCGTTATCCAGCGCGCCCTGGAAGTGCTCCATGCGCACGCCGATTATCCCTTCCTGAGGCGAGAAAAAGCGCAGGGTGAACAATGGCGTATCCAGCTGCCAGGCGCGTTCGCGGACATCGCGCGGCGCGGCATAAACCACCATTTCATTCCCCTGCTGCTCAACCTCGTAAACCTGTACGGGTTGGATCAGGTTGAGCCCTGGTTGAATGAGCCAGTTTCCATCACTGATTTTCATTAAAACGTCCTCTTAGTTTTGCCATTCTTTGTCGATCGGGGCTGCGGTGAAGTCTTGTTCGTTGCGACGCGCGCCCTCGGCCAGCTCGGCCATCATTTTTTTCAGGAACGGCGTTTTTAGCGTGTAGTAGCGTTTGGCGATCACCGCGCTCAACAGGTAGCACACCGCCGGAACGAGGGTGAACAAG
Source organism: Klebsiella sp. 10982 (assembly GCF_048589245.1). Lineage (NCBI taxonomy): Bacteria > Pseudomonadati > Pseudomonadota > Gammaproteobacteria > Enterobacterales > Enterobacteriaceae > Klebsiella > Klebsiella sp. 10982. Next base: position 61,857 of record NZ_JBMAXV010000032.1, on the reverse strand, counting down.
GCGATAATAATCGTGAGGGTGGCGCTGTTCTGGGTTTTAGCGGCGGCGTCATAGCCGCCGCCGGCCAGCATCCAGCCGATCAGCGCGCCGCCCAGCGCCAGGCCCAGCTTGAGCACAAACAGGGTGCCGGCGAAGCTGATGCCGGTCAGGCGTTTGCCGTTACACCATTCGCCGTAATCGACGGTGTCGGACATCATCACCCACTGGATTGGCGTCACCAGCTGGTGCAGTACGCCAATGACGAAGATAAAGACAAACATGGTGATTTCGGCGTCCATCGGTACGAAGAACATCGCCACGCTGAGCACCGCCAGGAGGGCGTTGGTCCACCAGAAGACGCTGACTTTGCATTTCCAGTCGGTCAGCGGTTTCGCCAGTGCAGAGCCAATCAGGTTGCCCACGCAGTAGGTGGTGAGGAAGACGGTGAACAGCGCCGCCGAGCCCATGATCCAGGTGGTGTAGTACATCATCGCACCGCCGCGAACGCAGACCGCGAGAATATTGAGGATGGTGAGCACGCCGACCACCCGCCACTGGTCATTGCGCCAGATATCGCGCAGATCTTCGCGCATCGAGGTACTGCTCGGCGGCGCTTCGACACGCTCTTTGGTGGTAAAGAAGCAGAAAGCCAGCATCAGGAAGGCAATCACCGACAGCACCGCGATACCCCCCTGGAAGCCGAGCGCTTTGTCTTCGCCGCCGATAAAGTTGACCAGCGGCATCATCAGCACGGTGGAGAGCATGCCGCCCGCCGTCGCCAGCACGAAGCGCCAGGACTGCAGCGAGATGCGCTGCGTCGGGTTATCGGTGATCACGCCGCCGAGCGCGCAGTAGGGGATATTCACCACGGTGTAGAGCAGGGTCAGCAGCGTGTAGGTCACGGCGGCGTAGATCAGCTTGCCGTTGTGGCTTAAATCCGGCGAGCTGTAGGCCAGCACGCAGACGAGGCCGAACGGGATAGCGCCGAAGAGGATCCACGGACGGAACTTACCCCAGCGGCTGCGGGTACGGTCGGCAAGCAGGCCCATGCACGGGTCGGAAATCGCGTCCAGCGCGCGCGCCAGCAGGAACATGGTGCCAACAAAGCCGGCAGGGATACCGAAAATATCTGTGTAGAAAAACATCATGTACAACATGACGTTATCAAAAATAATGTGGCTGGCGGCATCACCCATGCCATAACCAATTTTCTCTTTGACGGACAAAATATGATCTTTCATATGCGCACTATTCCCTTAGCGGCACCGAGGGTTGGTACCGGTTACGATTTTTGTAACCCTTTGTCGCGGTAAGATGAATTGCGATATCTCGTTATCAGATTACGTTTCTTGTTTTCTGTGATCGTGGTAGGGAATCAGGGAGTGAAAAAGTGTAACTCACGGATTTTGTGAGGATTTGTCCAGGACTGTTCTGTAAAGTCCAGTTTTCACAGTAAAAAAGTGCATTCAGGTATGTGGTAAACGGCTGAAAGTAGCTATAATGCGCCCCGCCTCCATGTAGCAATCGAGGCGCGGAAGATCGTCATCTCCGGTGAGGTGGCTGGACTTCAAATCCAGTTGGGGCCGCCAGCGGTCCCGGGCAGGTTCAACTCCTGTGATCTTCCGCCAGTTTGCCTCTGCTCCCCCAAAGCCACGCCATACCAACTTGAGCCCCCCAAACTCATCATCCCAGCCAATCATTTTCATCCAAACCCTGCGTTATTTTGTCTCTTGCAAACCCGTTACACTGGCGCGGTGGCCGCGTGCCGTTGCTAATCGAAACAGGAGAGCCATGATGACCCCCGAACTCAGACACTGTTTTTCCATTACCATCCAGGTTGATAAACCGATAATTGTCTCCCGTAGCCCGCAGACCGGTAAGCGCCAGCTGATCCCGATTGTCGGCGGCAGCGTCTCGGGTCAACTTCGCGGCCACGTGCTGCCCGGCGGCGTCGATAGCCAGATTATCGAGCCCGACGGCACCTGCCGCCTGTCCGCCCGTTATGCCCTGCAAGTGGAAGACGGGACGGTCTATGTGGAAAACAACGGTATCCGCCGGGTACCGGCCCAGTACCATGACCAGCTTTTCGCCGACGATATGCGCTTTTTTAACGATATTGCGCCAGAAGCCATCTATTTTCGCACCGTGCCCACCTTCGAGGTGGATACATCGGCGCTCAGCTGGCTAACCACCTCGCTGTTTATCTGCGCCGGTGGCCGGACCCAGGAGGGGGTGATGCTCGATTTCTATCAGGTGGGCTGATTTTCACTTTCTGCATATAACTGTTATTGCCGTTAGCCCATTTTTCCCCTCCCGGCAGCGGTCTACTATCGCGTCATCTTTTCATTCACCCGAACCACAGACCGGAGCAGTTATGAAAGCTATCGCCATTACTCAAGCCGCCGCTGACGGCAACAACATCCCGTTTTTAACGGAGATCGACCTGCCGGTCCCCACCGCCCAGGGGCATGACCTGCTGGTCGCCGTGAAAGCCATCTCAGTCAACCCGGTGGACACCAAAGTGCGCGCGGGATTCCAGGGCGACACGCCGCGGGTCCTGGGCTGGGATGCCGTTGGCGTGGTGCAGTCCGTCGGTGAGGAGGTCACGCTGTTCGCTCCGGGCGATGAGGTCTGGTACGCCGGAGCGCTGGGCCGGTCGGGCAGCAACAGCGAATATCAGCTGGTGGACGAGCGCCTGGTGGCGCATAAACCACGCTCCCTCGATAACGCCTCCGCCGCCGCGCTGCCGTTGACGGCTATCACCGCCTGGGAGTTGCTGTTTCACCGTCTCGGCGTTGAGGAAGGCGGCAATGCCGGCGACACGCTGCTGATCGTCGGCGCGGCGGGGGGTGTGGGGTCGATCCTGACGCAACTGGCCAGTAAACTGACCGGCATGACGGTGATTGGCACCGCCTCGCGTCCGGAAAGCCAGCAATGGGTCCGGGAGGCGGGCGCGCACCATGTGATCGATCACAGCAAGCCGCTCGCCGACGAGCTGGCGCGCATTGGCATCACGTCGGTGACCCATGTCGCCAGCCTGACCAACACCGGGCAGCACTTCAAAGCGCTAATTGAAGCTCTCGCCCCGCAGGGCAAGCTGGCGCTAATTGACGATCCGGAAACCCTGGACGTGGTGCCGCTGAAAGCGAAAAGCCTGTCCCTGCACTGGGAATTTATGTTCACCCGTTCAATGTTTGAGACGGATGATATGATCGCCCAGCATCAGTTGCTCACCCGCGTGGCGGCGCTGATCGACAGCCACACGATCAAAACCACCCTCGGCGAACACTACGGCGCCATCACCGCCGCCAATCTGCAGAAAGCGCATCGCCAGCTGGAAACCGGGCGCGCCGTCGGCAAGATCGTGCTGGAGGGGTTTTAAGATGATATCGCTTATCGCCGTGCTCAAAGCAAAACCGGGCCAGACGGATGCCCTGCGCCAGGCCCTGCAGGCGCTGCTCCTGCCGACAAGACAGGAGCCGGGCAATCTCGACTACGCCCTGTTTCAGCTGCGCGACGCGCCGGACACCTTCTATATGCGCGAGGCGTGGCAAGGGCAGGATGCCCTCGATGCCCATATCGCGATGCCCTATTTTCAGGCGTTTATTACGCAGATGGAGTCCCTGCTGGCTGAGCCGCTGCGGCTGGACTACCTGACGGCGATTGAGCCTTAGCCAGCCGGCTGACGAGGGGTGGAAAATCACGCCCCTCCGTCTCACGGGCTTAAAAGTGGGCGGGAAGTGGGTGGGCGATGCTCCTCAGTACGCCGCGATGGATCGTAATATAGTCGCCTTTGCGCAGCTCCGACAGAATCGACATAATGCGGCTACGCGACAAGTTGGTACGGCGCTGAATAAAGCTCAGGACGTTGATTTGGCGACGATATGCCTCCGGGTAGTCCGCCAGCTCTGTTAGCAGGGTTCGCACCATCAGATAAGAATCCACCCCCATCATCTCCTGCGAACGCATGCTCAACACCATCAGCCGCTGCGCCAGAACATGGGCCATATCCTGCCACAGGTTCTTCTCATTGAGGATCTCGACCGCGGCCTGATGCCCTATCCAGTGTCCGCGCAAATCTGTCTCAGCAAACAGAGAGCAGTGGTGTTTTTCCGGAATACCGTTAAAGACGCCGTAACCATCGATTAATCCCAATAGCGAAGGGGAAAATATCGTTGATATCACCATGTTGTTTTCCGCATGGCATAGCGAGGCAATTCCCTCTTCGAGCAGAATTAATCCGGATTCAGCCTGGGTCGGCGGAAAACGATAATAGGTCGATCGCGGCAGCGCAAAGGGTGAGCTGGCGGGCCGGAACGCAGATACCAAGGACTCCACCGCGAATAGCGGCTTTGTCTGTCTTCCGTAATAAAATGACGGTAACGCCTGGTCGGTAGAGAGGCTGGCTGCAGGTATCGACATGGTTTTATGCCATCGGTCAGGTTGAAAAAGTGATTCGTTGTGAATCATAGTATCAACAGGTGAAATAACGAATAAAAGACAAGACGTTACGGGGATAAAAAGAGTGTAAGCATCATTATCTGTAATAACTATTTATCTCTATTCTACAGGAATAAATAATACTATTTGCCGTAATTACCTATAAGGCTTAGCGACGATAAAGATAAGGCCAACTTATTATTTACTTCGCTGGCTCACGCCGCGCCTGAGGGTTTCTCAACCGTTTTCTCCCTCGCATCTCGCCCACTCCAGGCTACGCTTATCGATGCCACTCACCAGCCGCGTCCATCTTCCGTTCCACGCAAACAATTCATCAAGTAGAGGTTTCGCTATGCAGATCAACGCTATTGGTACCTACTCCGCCAGCCAGCCGCTGGAATCAATGGCCATCACCCGCTGCGACCCGGGGCCGCAGGATGTACAGATCGCCATTGAATATTGCGGCGTCTGCCACTCCGATCTCCACCAGGCGCGCTCGGAATGGGCCGGGACGCTGTATCCCTGCGTACCGGGCCATGAGATTGTGGGCCGGGTGACCGCGGTTGGCGATGCCGTCTCGCGCTACGCCGTCGGCGATCTGGTGGGCGTCGGCTGCATGGTCGATAGCTGTCAACAGTGTGAAGAGTGCGCCGAGGGGCTGGAGAACTACTGCGACCACATGGTGCTGACCTATAACGGCCCGACCCAGGACGCACCGGGCCACACGCTGGGCGGCTATTCCCAGCAGATTGTGGTTAATGAACGCTACGTGCTGCGGATAACCCATCCCGAAGCGCAGCTGGCCGCCGTCGCGCCGCTGCTGTGCGCCGGGATCACGACATACTCGCCGCTGCGCCACTGGCACGTCGGGCCGGGTAAAAAAGTCGGCGTGGTCGGCATCGGCGGCCTCGGGCATATGGGGATCAAGTTGGCCCACGCCATGGGGGCCCACGTGGTGGCCTTTACCACCTCCGAATCCAAGCGTAATGCGGCCAGAGCGCTGGGCGCCGATGACGTGGTGGTGTCGCGCAACGACGACGAAATGGCGGCCCACGTCAAAAGCTTCGATTTTATCCTCAACACCGTGGCGGCGCCGCACAATCTCGATGCCTTCACCACGCTGCTGAAACGCGATGGCACCATGACCCTCGTAGGCGCTCCGGCCACGCCGCATCCGTCGCCGGAAGTGTTCAATCTGATCTTCCGCCGCCGGTCGATTGCCGGCTCGATGATCGGCGGTATTCCGGAAACTCAGGAGATGCTCGACTTCTGCGCCGAACACGGCATCGTCGCCGATATCGAGCTGATCCGCGGCGATGAGATCAACGAAGCCTGGGAAAGAATGGTCAAGGGTGACGTGAAATACCGCTTCGTGATCGACAGTGCGACCCTCGCCGGCTAAGCGCCGCGACGAAAGGTGCGCCGCCACTCCGTCGGGCTGACGCCAAAGCGCGCCTTAAACTGCTGGCGCCAGGTGACCGCTGAAAGATAGCCCACCGCCTCCGCCACCTGCTCGACCGGCAGATCGCCCGCCTCAAGCAGAGTCTGGCTGCGGCGCAGACGTTCGGCGGTCAGCCAGTCGGTAATGCTCATCCCGGTCGCCCGGGCGAAGTGGCGGGTCAGGGTACGGCGGCTCATCGCCACCACCCGGGCCAGCGAATCGAGACTGTGCGGCTCGGCAATATGCTGCTGGAGATAATCCAGCAGGCAGTTAATCCGCGCATCGCGGGTGTTTTTCGGCACCGGCTGGGCGATAAACTGCGCCTGGCCGCCTTCGCGGTGCGGCGAAACAATCATCCGCCGGGCGATCTGGTTGGCCGCGAGGCTGCCGAAACGCTGGCGGATGAGGTACAGGCAACAGTCCAGCGCCGCCGCGGTGCCCGCCGAGGTGATCACCCGCTGGTCATCGACATACAGGGCATTGATATCCAGCTGCACCTGCGGAAACAGGCGCTGGAAATCCTGCTCGAACTCCCAGTGGGTCGCCGCTCGCCTGCCGTCCAGCAGCCCGGCGTAGCCGAGGACAAACGCGCCGAGACACAGGCCGACAATCTCCGCGCCGTTATCCCGCGCCCGCACCAGGCTATCAAGCAGCGCCTGCGGCGGACGCCGATCGACCTCGCCCCAGTAAGGCACCACCACGATATCCGCCTGTTCCAGCGCGGCGAAATCGCCGGTGGCGTACAGCGCAAAACCATCGCGGGCGCGCAGCAGCCCCGGCCGCTCGGCGCAAATGTGCAGATGAAAGCGTTTGATTTCAGAGACCGAATCGCCAAACAGCATGCAGGGGACGGCGTAGTGAAACGGGCTAAAGCCCTCTACAGCGACAATCGCCACGTCGGTGAGTTTCATCGTCCTTTCCCCTTGCGCATGTTAATAAACCACGGTTTCCCCATCCTGCGGGATACTCACCACATCGGCAATCTGATTATCCAGCGCATACTGGCGCATCTCTTCCCGGCTCACCAGACAGTGGTTGACCGCCTCGAGGTGGATAGCCATGATTTTCGCTTCCGGCAGGGCGAAGTGCACGTTAAGAAGATCTTCCTTGCCCATGATTATCGGGCCAAAGCCGATGACGTGGGCGTAGCCGGCGTTGAGGACCACCACGTCCGGGCGCAGCTTCAGCAGGTCGGCTTCAATTTCATCACGCCAGATGGTATCCCCCATCAGCCACAGCGTCTTCTCCTGCGGATGGCGAAACACCACGCCGCAGGCTTCTCCCAGGCGCTCAGCCATCGCCGGCACCGCGTAGGTACGGTCGCTGCCGTGTTGGCCGGAGGTGGTTTTCTGCAGGCGCACGCCGGCAAATTCGCTGTCTGCCGACAGCAGGCGCAGATCCTGAAATCCCTGGCTGCGCAGCAGCGCGGCGTCGGCCTCATGCTGGACGAACACCGGCAGGGTTTTCGGGATCGCGGCGATCGCCGCCGCGTCACAGTGATCGTCATGGGTATGGGTGACGATCACCGCATCAACGTCGATAATTTTATCGCGGGAAAACGGCAGCTCAACCAGCGGATTGTGCAGCTCGCTGCGCGCAGTGCCAGGAAAACCTGGCCAGGCGCCCTTGTCAGCCAGCATCGGGTCGATGAGAAATCTTTTCCCGGCGTAGTCAATCCTCTGGGTCGCATTACGGATGTGGGTGATGTTCATGTTGGTGTTCCTCAGTGGGGTCATCTGACGAACATCGTACTGAGTACTAGCCTGGCTCAACAGGGGCATTTGGACAATGATCGATGAAATCGGGCCAACCTGCGGCAGTTGCCATCCGCCTCCGGCTATGTTGTTCTTAAGGCTCAATTTTTGACAGGAGTGGCAGGATGAAAAAGAAACTGACCGCCGCCGATATGCACGACCCGCAGGTCATCGCCGAGACGCCGTGGTTCAGCATGCGTAAGGTGGGGATTGATGTCGCCTCCGGCGAGCGCCGCGACTTTTATTCCATTCATTACCCGCGCCCGGCGGTGGGGATTGTGGCTATCCAGGATGAGAAAGTACTGCTGATTCGCCACTACCGCTATCTGATCGATCAGGTGGTGTGGGCCATTCCCTCTGGCGGCGTCGATGAAGGGGAAGATCCGGCGGTCGCCGCGCTGCGCGAGCTGCGGGAAGAGACCGGCTGGCAGGCGCAACGCGTCGAGGAGATCATTCGCTTCAACCCCTCCTACGGCAGCAGCGATCAGCTGTTTATCACCTGGCTGGCCACCGGTTTACGCTGGGTAGGGATGGATGCAGATCAGGATGAGGTGATGGAGACCGGCTGGTTTACCTTCGACGAGATAAACCAGCTGATCGCCCGCGGCGAGATGCCGGACGGGCTGTCGCTGGTGCCGCTGCTGCAGCTGATGGCGCAGCGGCGAAGCGGCCCGCTTACGGCTTAAGCATCCGCCAGCGGAACCACAGCTGGGCCACCAGGATCAGCACGCCGCCGATAATCTTCTGTAGCGGCAGCTGTTCGCCGTACCACAGCGCGGCGGCAATGACCGTCAGCAGCGGTTCGAGCACCATGATGATCGCGGCGCTGGCCACCGCCGCGTACTTCTGCCCCTTCATCTGCAGACCGAAGCGCAGGCTGGTGGCGATGACAATGCTGGCCACCAGCCAGCCGAGAGTCGGCAGGGTCATCGGCTGGTCCCAGCGTTCAACGGCAGCGGAGATGGTCAACCCGACGATACCGGTGATCGCCAGCTGCACGGTGGTCAGGGGGATCAGCGGTACTTCACGCGCGCAGCGGCTGGTGTAACAGAACCAGATCGACTGCACCAGCGCCGTCAGCAAAAACCAGCCCTGGCTGGGGTGGAAGGCTATCGGCATATGCAGACTGAGCAGCCCCAGGCCTACCACCGCGATCGGCAGGCACTCCCACCAGGCGCGAGGCGGGCGCACCTTCATCATCACCCACGCGGTTAGCGGGACGAACATCATCGACAGGCTCATGATAAACGCCCCTTCGCCGAGCGACGCCGTCGTGGAGACCGAATAGATCCACAGGCAGAGGTTGAGGGCAAACCAGAGTCCGCTGATGATGAGTTTTGGCCAGTGCTGCTTTTGCGGGCGAAAACCGCGGCAGAACGGCAGCAGAAGCAGCGCGGCGAAGAAAAAGCGCAGCCCAAGGAACGCGAATACCGGCATGCCGGCGATCGCCTCGCGGGAAAAAATCCAGCCGCAGGCGGCAATCACCGTCGCGGCAATCAGCAGCAGGTCAGCCTGCCGTTGGCGTACCATACGCGCCTCTCCCTGTGTGTAGGCTTACCAGCCCGGCACCGCGCCGCCGTTGAAGATAGTCTCCGCCGCCTTCGCCACCTCCGGCGACTGGTACGACTGCATAAACTCCTTCACGTTTTCCGCGTCTTTATTGTCTTCCCGGGTCACGATGATGTTCACGTAGGGCGAGTTTTTATCTTCGATAAAGATGCCGTCACGAACCGGCGACAGCCCGGTTTGCTGCAGGTAGGTGGTGCTGATGATAGCCACATCGACTTTGGGATCGTCGAGTACGCGCGGCAGTTGCGCCCCTTCCAGCTCCATGATCTTCAGGTTATGCGGGTTGTCGGTGATATCCACCGCCGTCGGCAGCAGGCCGGTCCCGGCTTTTAAGGTAATCAACTTCTCTTTTTGCAGCAGCAGCAGCGCCCGCCCGAGATTGGTCGGGTCGTTGGGGATGGCGATCGTCGCGCCGTCTTTCAGTTCGGCGACTGACTTGATCTTGCGCGAATAGCCGGCCATCGGGAAGACGAAGGTATTGCCGACCGCCACCAGATGATAGTTATGCGCTTTGTTGTCCTGCTCGAGGAAAGGCCGATGCTGGAAGACGTTGGCGTCCAGATCGCCGGCGTTGGTCGATTCGTTAGGCAGCAGCGAGCCGCTGAATCCCACCAGTTCGACGTCCAGACCGTACTTCTCTTTGGCCACCTTCTTCGCCACTTCCGCCACATCCTGCTCGGCGCCGTTAATCACACCGACCTTAATGTGCTTCGCTTCATTACCCTTTTGGTCGCAGCCGACCAGCGCCAGACCCGCCAGCATCACTGCGGCGGCGGCCCGTAAACGTAATCTCATCCTCTTCACCCTGTCTGTCCTGACTGTCATTGTTTTTTTCCGTGCAAAACTATAGCGACTTTCGGGTCGGGTAATAAACAGCAAACCACGCAACTGGAAATAAAATCATCTTCGCGGAATGCGACGCGCTAGCCCCGGCGCCACTCGCCCGGCGTCACGCCATAGCGCATTTTGAAACGCTTCGAGAATGACGCCAGCGACTGAAAGCCGCAGCGTTCGGCAATGACCTCGAGGTTGGTCTGCCGCTCCAGGCGCAGCAGCCGGGCGGCCAGCGCCATTCGCAGCTGCGACAGCCACGCCTGCGGCGTCAGGTGATAAACGCGGGCAAAATGACGGGCAAAGGTGGCCCGCGACAGAAAGGCACGGGCGGCCATGGTTTCCAGCGTCCACGGCTGCTCCGGGGTCGCCATCACCGCCAGCACCGCCGGCATCAGACGTTCATCGCTCATCAGGCGCAGCAGACCGCCGGGCGGCTGTTGCTCGCCAAGCAGCATGCGCAGCAGGAGCACCAGCAGCGTATCGCCGAGGCTACGCACAATAGCGCTTCCGCCGGGACGCTGCGCCAGGCTCTCGCGCACCAGGACGTTAAGCAGCGCCTCCAGCTCCGGACAGTCTTCACGCGTATCGGTATGCAGGTGGATCAACGTCGATTCTTCAGTGAACAGCCAGCTGACGTGCGGGCCAAAATAAAATTCGCCGCACAGCATCTCCAGCGCCCCCTCCGCCGGGCCGGCGCGCATTTCCGTTACCGTACCGTTAAACCGGTGCGCCACCGGCAGCACCTGGCCCCACTCCACCAGGCTCTCCATCACATGCGGCGAACCGTGGGGCAGGAGGACGACATCCCCCGCGCGCAGGTGATGGGTCTGGCTGCCGACGTTGAGCCGCCCCTCGCCGCGCAGCACCACGTGCCATGGCACCACGCCGTTGCGCATTTGATCGTGCCCGGCCTGCCAGCGGCCGCCGAAACGGCAGTGCAGGTTCACTTCGCAGCGCGGCGCCAGCAGCGTCAGCAGATGACTGAGACTATCCATGCTTCTCCTGAGACGATAAGACAAAAAGGTGAGACGAAGACCGCCAGTCTAGCATGCGGCAAGCGCCTAAGATGACTCCATTGCCAACACACACCCTCGATAACAACAGGAGTTAACCATGAACCGTTTAGCTGATATCCGTGAACAAGACGCCACCGGTAAAGCCGCCGATATTTTCGCCGGGATCAAAAAAGCGATGGGCAAAGTGCCGAACGCCTACCTGACCATCGGCGGTCACTCGCCGGCGGCGCTGCAGCAGGCGCTGGCGCACAATGCCATGCTGCACAAAGGCAGCCTCAGCGCCCAACAGCTGGAAGCGATTAACCTGTCGGTCAGCGAAGCCACCGGCTGTGACTACTGTCTGGCCGCGCATACCTTGATGGCGAAAAAAGCCGGCTTCAGCAGCGAGCAGATCCATGCCCTGCGCCGTGGGGAGTATGCGGAAGAGGCGCAGCTTGATGCGCTGGTGAAATTCGCGCAGACGCTGGTGACCACCACCGGGACGCTGCCGGAAGCCGACGTCGCCGCGCTGCGCAACGCCGGTTTTAGCGACCAGCAGGTGATTGAGATTATCAGCGCCATCAGCGCGATCCTGTTCACCAACATGGTGAACCGGGTTAACGACACGGTGGTTGACTTCCCGAAAGCCGATTAACCCGCGAGGCGACGCCGGTTTTACAGCCCCAGATCGCTGAGCCCCGGATGATCGTCCGGGCGGCGCCCCTGGGGCCAGTGGAACAGGCGCTCGCTCTCGGCAATCGGCAGATCGTTGATGCAGGCGTAGCGCGTCTGCATCAGTCCGTGCTTATCAAACTCCCAGTTCTCATTGCCATACGAGCGAAACCAGTTGCCGCTGTCGTCGCACCACTCGTAGGCGAAGCGCACGGCAATGCGATTCTCCTGCCATGCCCACAACTCCTTAATCAGCCGGTATTGCTGCTCCTTGCGCCATTTTCGCTGCAGGAACTCAACAATTTGCCCCCGACCGTGGACAAATTCGCTGCGGTTGCGCCATTCGCTATCCACGGTATAGGCCAGGGCGACTTTTTCGGCATCGCGGCTGTTCCAGCCATCTTCTGCGGCGCGGACCTTCTGGATAGCGCTCTCGCGGGTAAACGGCGGTAACGGGGGACGTTGTTCGGTCATGCTTACTCTCCTCTGCGGGCTAATTGCTGCTGCAGGCGCTGATTCTCCTGCTCCAGGTCATGAATACGCTGCTGCAGGTTCTGGCTATATGCCGCCACCTGCTGCGCGCTGTAGCGCGGTGTAATGTGCTGCGGGCAGTTCCAGTCAAACGCCTGCAGATGAAAAAGAAACAGACGTTCGATGCGGGCGCGATAGTTTGCCGGCGCCACCTGCGCCAGCAGATCCGGGTGGTCCTCTGTCGCCAGCACCTCGACGGTGGCGTAGATTTTCAGCCTGGCACGGCGCGGATAATCCATCAAAAACAGGCAGGCCCGGTCGCTGCCGCGCAGATTGCCGGTGGTGATGTACTGCCGGTTGCCGCCGAAATCCGCCATCGCCAGGGTGGTGTCATCCAGCAGATGCAGAAACCCCTCCGGGCCGCCGCGATGCTGAATATAGGGCCAGCCGCTCTGCGACACCGTCGCCAGATAAAAGCTGTCGCGGGTGGCGATCATCCCCGCTTCGCTGTCGCCGAAGCGGTCGGCCTGGCGGCGACTGTGCGGCGTTTGCCACAGCGAGTCGCTGCCCATTTCATGCTGCACATCCATCACGTCCGGGGTGACGGCGATATCGAGAAAGGTTGCTGCCATAGCGCCTCCTGTTGTCTGGCGCCATCATGGACTGTACTGTTATGAATGATAATACGGGTAAAGTGGCAATCATCTTTCCGAAAAACGGGAGAATAATGGATCGATTAAACGCGATGGCGCTGCTGGTGAAAGTGACCGAGCTGGGGAGTATGTCGGCGGCGGCGCGGGCGCTGAACATGCCGTTGACCACCGTCAGCCGCCATATTGGCGAGCTGGAGAGCGCGCTGGGCGTGCGCCTGCTGGCGCGAACCACCCGCAAACTGACGCTCACCGACGCCGGAGTCGATTATGTCGCCGCCGCCCGGCGGATCCTCGAGGAGGTGGAAAACGCCGAACGCCAGGCGACGGGCGAATATCAGGAACCAAAAGGCGAGCTGGTGATCTCCGCGCCGACGATGTTTGGCCGCCAGCACGTTCTCCCGGTGATCGGTGAATTTATCGCCCGTTATCCACAAATTCGCGTCCGTTTGCTGCTCAGCGATCGCAATGCCGACCTGGTGGGCGACCATGTCGATCTGGCGGTGCGGATTGGCGACCTGGCGGACAGCAGCATGGTGGCCACCCGCCTCGGCACCATGCGGATTGTGGCCTGCGCCCATCCGGCGCTGCTGGCGAAATACGGCGAGCCGCAGCGGCCGCGCGATCTGGCGGCGCTGCCGATCATCCGTATTGAATCGCCGATGCCCTATCGCGGCTGGCGCTTTCGCACCGCCGAGCGGGAGGACCAGCTGATTAACCTGCCGCCGGTATTATCCGTCACCACGCCGGAGAGCGCCGCCGATGCCGCGCGGCTGGGGGTGGGCGTGGCCCGCTTACTGCATTATCAGGCGCTGGATGGCCTGCGCCACGGGGAGCTACGCCTGCTGCTTGAGCGCGTCGAGCCGGAACCCGCGCCGGTCCATTTGCTGTATACCGCACGGGAGCTGACGCCGCTTAAGCTGAGGAAATTTATCGATTTTGCCGCGCCGGCGCTGCGTCAGGCGCTGCTGCGCATCGCTGGCGCCGCTTAATGCGCCGCGGTCTTCAGCGGCGCCTCCTTTAACAGCCAGGAGAGAACAAACGCCACCGCCATAATGCCGGCCGCCATCAGGAACGCCGCGTGGATCGCCGCGCCGAAGGCGTCGAGGTAGTCGAGACGGATATCCGCGGGCAGGTGCTGAACCGCCACCGGATTCATTCCCTGCGGCAGCACCGCCCCTTCCGGCAGCAGTTTTTGCAGGTTGCTCTGCAGCACATGCGTGAACACCGCGCCAAACAGCGCCACCCCGATGGAGCCGCCAATCGAGCGGAACAGGGTCACGCCGGAGGTGGCCACGCCGTACAGCTTCGCCGGCATCGCATTCTGCACCGCCAGCACCAGTACCTGCATCACCAGTCCCAGACCTGCCCCCAGCACGCCGGTAAACAGATACAGCTGCCACAGCGGCGAGTGAATGGTGATGCGGGTCAGCAGTACCATACCCACCACGCCGAGCAAGGTACCAAGGATCGGAAACAGGCGATATTTACCAGTGCGGCTGATAATCCGCCCGCTGATAATCGAGGTCAGCAGCAGGCCGCCCATCAGGGGGATCAGCTGCAGCCCGGCCTCGGTTGGCGTCGCCTCCTTCACCACCTGCAGGTAGAGCGGCAGAAAGGTGACCGACCCGAACAGCGACATACCGATGACGAAGCCAATCAGGCTACACAGCAGAAAGCTGCGGTTACGGAACAGGTCCAACGGGATAATCGGTTCAAACGCCAGCCGTTCTTCATAAATGAAGCCGGCGATACCGATCAGGCCGAAGGCCAGAATGCACCATAGCTGCGGATCGCTCCATGGACGAACGGTCCCCCCCTCCGAGGTAAACAGAATAATGCACAGCAGCGCCATGCTGAGGTAGATGGCTCCCAGCCAGTCAATCTGATGCTGGCTGCGTTTATTGCTGCTGTGGAATACCGCGCCGATCACCAACAGCGCGAACAGGCCGAGCGGCAGGTTGATATAGAAGATCCAGCGCCAGGAGGCGTGCTGCACCAGAAAACCGCCGATCAGCGGGCCGATCACCGTCGCCAGGCCGAAAACGCCGCCGAACAGCCCCTGATAGCGGCCGCGGTTGGCGGGCGGGATGACGTCGGCGACCGCCGCCATGCTGATCACCATCAGGCCGCCGCCGCCGAGCCCCTGCAGGCCGCGCATCAGCACCAGTTGGGTCATATTCTGCGCCAGCCCGCAGAGCGCGGAGCCGACGAGAAACAGCCCAATCGCCACCTGCAGCACGGTTTTGCGGCCGAACAGATCGCCAAATTTACCGTACAGCGGCACCGCGATGGTGGAGCTGAGGATATAGGCGGTGACCACCCAGGAAAGCTTGTCCAGCCCGCCCAGTTCGCCGACAATCGTCGGCAGCGCGGTGGAGACAATGGTCTGATCCAGCGCTGAAAGCAGCATCACCAGCAGCAATGCGCTGAACAGGAGGCGTATCGACTGCACCGGTGGGTTTGCGACTTGAGTAGTCATTACAACGCTCGCTTGAAATTAATTAAATGCATAATTAATATTTAGTGAAAGAATGAGTCGGGTCAAGAGATCGCCATATCATGACAGCACAAAAGGATCAGGATGCTCCCCGCCGCCCGGGTCGGCCGCGCGGTAAAAAACCGGGTACCGCCAACCGCGAACAGTTGATGGACATCGCCCTGACGCTGTTTGCCCGCGACGGGGCGGGCCGCGTATCGTTGAACGCCATCGCCAAAGAGGCCGGGGTGACGCCGGCGATGCTGCATTACTATTTTAGCTCCCGGGAAGCGCTGGTGACCCAGCTGATTGAGGAGCGCTTTATGCCGCTGCGCAATCACATCAGCCGCATTTTTGTCGATCATCCGCAGGACCCGGTGTTGGCGCTGACGATGATGGTCGAGACGCTGGGGCATATGGCGGAGAAAAACGCCTGGTTCGCGCCGCTGTGGATGCAGGAGATCATCGGCGAGATGCCGATTCTGCGCCAGCATATGGATGCCCGCTTCGGCGAGGAGCGTTTTCAGGTGATGCTGGAGACGGTGCGTCGCTGGCAGCAGGAGGGGAAAATTAACCCGGCGCTGGCGCCGGAACTGCTGTTTACCACGGTGATTAGCCTGGTGCTGGTGCCATTTTCACGCATTCACAGCGATCCGCGTTTACAGGCGGTCAACCGCCAGACCATCATCAGCCACGCGCTGGCGTTAATGGGCCACGGCATCGGGGGTTAAGGCGTGGTTTTGACGCTTTTGTAGCCCGGATAAGGCGCCACGCGCCGCCATCCGGGATTTTCCCTGCTCGCGCTACGCTTAGCAGGGCTACCACTCCCGTGTTATGTCCGGGCAGATTGCGCTCCCGATATTTCTTCTGCGCTATGTCTCTTATGGCGCAGGGAGCGCACAGGGGGCGGCCAGTCGCCGCCGCCCCCTGTACCCCCGGGCTCCGGCCAGCAAAATCGCCGCTACGCGGTCCCTTCGACTTATCCCTGCAGGCTTCGGGTCGGGCCGAGGCAGCGTCCATGCAAAACACGGCCCTCAGCCCGCATCCATGCGGGCTGCCCCGGCCTTCCGGGAACGTCTCAGCGATTTTGAGGCCGCAACACCGGCAGTTTCAGTCGCGCAAGTGGGTATATCAACAACAGGCCGCTCGGAACGTAGGCCGGATAAGGCATTTATGCCGCCATCCGGCACAACCACAGGTACGGTACCTGACCGCCCGGGGATACCAGGACCGTTATAGCGCCTTCGACAAATAGTGGCGCTGCATCCCTGCGTGGGGGAAGTCGGGCAGCGACATCTGCAGCTGATAGCCTAACTTCTGATAAAACGGCAGCGCCTGGAAGCTAAAGGTATCCACCAGCAGATGGCTGCAGCCTAGCGCCTGCGCCTGCTGTTCCGCCTCCTGCATCAGCTCGCTCCCCAGCCCGCGCCCGCGCGTCGTCTCGCTGACCCACAGATACTCAATGCACAGCCAGTTGCCCTTGCGTTTGGCAATCAGCCCGCCCTGCATCACCCCCTGCGCATCGCGGGAGTAAACCCCCAGATCGCCAAACTGTGCCGCATCGAGATACTGCTGATTATAGTGCCGCAGACCGGCAAGCAATTCTTGTTGATCGTCGGGATTAATGCTTTTTGTAATGATTAGTGTCATTAACTATCTCCAGTATTGCGATGCCGAATCGTTATTTTCCCTCTCCACTTTCACAAAATATTCTTATTTTCTCCATGATTATTTGCCTTAATTTTTTGTGTTCTAAAAGTAAGCAAAAAAACCTTTCCATTATCGCGGCGGATCGTATAATGGAGAAAAATGAGAATGATCATTCTCACCACAAAACCAGAGGAGATGCGCTTTTCACCTCCTGAAGACCGAAGAGGTTGGCTTCAACGGAGACACAATAACAATCACGTTCAGGAACATCTGTGTTCCTTTTTTGTCATTTTCGGTAATCCGAAAATGCCTCAGCGCCCAACCTATTCCCTCGTTTTTAAATAAACGGGGCGGACGTCTTATATCTTGAGAAAATATAATGAAATACATCATAGCTCCCATCGCGACAGCATTATTTCTCCTTAGCGGATGCGATAATGCGCAGACATCTGCTCCGCAGCAACCCACGCCGGAAGTGGGCGTGGTCACCCTGCAAAGCCAGCCGGTGCCGGTAGTTAGCCAGCTCACCGGCCGCACCACCGCCTCGCTCAGCGCCGAAGTTCGCCCGCAGGTGGGCGGCATCATTCAGAAACGCCTGTTTACCGAAGGCGATATGGTGAAGGCCGGGCAGGCCCTTTACCAGATCGATCCCTCCAGCTATCGCGCGACCTGGAACGAAGCGGCGGCCGCGCTGAAACAGGCCCAGGCGCTGGTGGTCTCCGATTGCCAGAAGGCCCAGCGCTACGCGTCGCTGGTCAGGGATAACGGCGTTTCCCGCCAGGATGCCGACGACGCCGCCTCCACCTGCGCCCAGGACAAGGCCAGCGTGGAATCGAAAAAAGCGGCGCTGGAGAGCGCGCGCATCAACCTGAACTGGACCACCGTCACCGCGCCGATTGCCGGGCGCATCGGCATCTCGTCGGTTACGCCGGGGGCGCTGGTCTCCGCCGATCAGGATACCGCGCTGGCGACGATCCGCGGGCTAGACACCATGTATGTCGATCTGACGCGATCCAGCGTCGATCTCCTGCGTTTACGCAAACAAAGCCTGGCCAGCAACAGCGATACCCTCAGCGTGACCTTAACCCTGGAAGATGGCAGCACCTATCAGGAAAAAGGGCGTCTGGCGCTCACCGAAGTCGCCGTCGATGAATCCACCGGCTCGGTGACCCTGCGCGCTATCTTCCCCAACCCGCAGCACGTCCTGCTGCCGGGGATGTTTGTCCGCGCGCGCATCGATGAAGGCATTATGAACGACGCGATCCTCGCCCCGCAGCAGGGGATCACCCGCGATGCCAAAGGCGACGCCACGGCGCTGGTGGTCGATGCCGCCAACAAAGTTGAACAGCGTACCGTGGAAACCGGCGACACCTACGGCGATAAATGGCTGGTGCTGAGCGGCCTGAAAGCGGGCGATAAACTGATTGTCGAAGGCACCGGTAAAGTGGCCCCCGGACAGACAGTGAAGGCCGTTGCCGTCAACAATAACGGAGGCAACGCCTGATGTTCTCCCGTTTCTTCGTGCGTCGCCCGGTCTTTGCCTGGGTGATCGCCATTCTGATTATGCTCGCCGGGGTACTGGCGATCCGCACCCTGCCGGTAGGCCAGTATCCGGACGTCGCTCCGCCGGCGGTGAAAATCTCCGCCACCTATACCGGGGCGTCCGCCGAAACCCTGGAAAACAGCGTCACCCAGGTGATCGAGCAGCAGCTCACCGGGCTCGACCACCTGCTCTACTTCAGCTCCACCAGCAGCTCCGATGGCTCGGTCAGCATCACCGTCACCTTTGAGCAGGGGACCGACCCGGACACCGCCCAGGTGCAGGTGCAAAACAAAGTCCAGCAGGCGGAATCGCGACTGCCGAGCGAAGTCCAGCAGTCCGGCGTGACGGTGGAAAAATCGCAGAGCAGCTTCCTGCTGATCCTCGCGGTGTATGACAAAACCAACCGCGCTACCAGCTCCGACATCTCCGACTGGCTGGTCAGCAATATGCAGGACCCGCTGGCGCGCGTGGAGGGCGTCGGCAGCCTGCAGGTGTTCGGCGCCGAATACGCGATGCGCGTCTGGATGGACCCGACCAAACTCGCCTCCTACTCGCTGATGCCTTCCGACGTCCAGTCGGCGATTGAGGCGCAGAATGTGCAGGTTTCCGCCGGTAAAATCGGCGCGCTACCGTCGTCCAATGCCCAGCAATTAACCGCCACCGTGCGGGCGCAATCCCGTCTGCAAACGCCCGATCAGTTCAAAGCGATCATCGTGAAAAGCCAGGCCGACGGCTCGGTAGTGCGCCTGAGCGATGTCGCGCGGGTGGAGATGGGCAGCGAAGATTACACCGCCACCGCCAATCTGAACGGCCATCCGGCCGCCGGGATCGCGGTGATGATGGCCCCCGGCGCCAACGCGCTGGACACCGCGACCCTGGTGAAAAGCAAAATCGCCGAATTCCAGCGTCAGATGCCGCAGGGCTACGATATCGCCTATCCGAAGGACAGCACCGAGTTCATCAAAATCTCGGTCGAGGACGTGATTCAGACTCTGTTCGAAGCGATTATCCTCGTGGTCTGCGTGATGTATCTGTTCCTGCAGAACTTCCGCGCGACGCTTATTCCGGCGGTGGCAGTGCCGGTGGTGTTACTTGGCACCTTCGGCGTGCTGGCGCTGTTCGGCTACTCGATTAACACCCTGACGCTGTTCGCCATGGTACTGGCGATTGGCCTGCTGGTGGATGACGCCATCGTGGTGGTGGAAAACGTCGAGCGCATTATGCGCGACGAAGGGCTCCCCGCTCGCGAAGCCACCGAAAAATCGATGGGCGAAATCTCCGGCGCGCTGGTGGCGATCGCCCTGGTGCTGTCGGCGGTGTTCCTGCCGATGGCCTTCTTCGGCGGTTCGACCGGGGTGATCTATCGCCAGTTCTCGGTAACCATTATCTCGGCAATGATGCTGTCGGTGGTGGTGGCGCTAACCCTCACCCCGGCGCTGTGCGGCGCGCTGCTCAGCCACTCCAAACCGCACACCAAAGGGTTCTTCGGCGCCTTTAACCGCCTGTCGGGACGCACGGAGGCGAGTTACCAGCGCCGGGTGCTCGGCGGCCTGCGCCGGGGCGTGGTGATGATGGGCGCTTACGCGCTGATTTGCGGGGCGATGGCGCTGGCGATGTGGAAGCTGCCGGGCAGCTTCCTGCCGGTGGAGGACCAGGGGGAAATCATGGTCCAGTACACCCTGCCCGCCGGGGCGACGGCGGTGCGTACCGCCGAGGTGCGCCGCCAGGTGACCGACTGGTTCCTCACCAAAGAGAAAGCCAATACCGACGTCATTTTCACCGTCGACGGCTTCAGCTTTAGCGGCAGCGGCCAGAACGCCGGGATGGCCTTCGTGTCGCTGAAAAACTGGTCGCAGCGCAAAGGGGACGACAATACCGCCCAGGCCATCGCCCTGCGGGCCACCAAAGAGCTGGGGACGATCCGCGACGCCACCCTCTTCGCCATGACCCCGCCGTCGGTGGACGGTCTCGGGCAGAGCAACGGCTTCACCTTCGAACTGATGGCCAGCGGCGGTACTGACCGCGACAGCCTGATGAAGCTGCGCAGCCAGCTGCTGGCGGCGGCCAACCAGAGCAGCGAGCTGCAGTCGGTGCGTGCTAACGATCTGCCGCAGATGCCGCAGCTGCAGGTGGATATCGATAACAACAAAGCCGTCTCGCTGGGGCTGTCGCTGAGCGATGTGACCGATACGCTCTCCAGCGCCTGGGGCGGTACCTACGTGAATGACTTTATCGATCGCGGCCGGGTGAAGAAGGTCTATATCCAGGGCGAGAGCGACGCGCGCGCGGTGCCGTCGGACCTCGGCAAATGGTTCGTTCGCGGCAGCGATAACAGCATGACGCCGTTCTCCGCCTTCGCCACCACCCACTGGCAATACGGCCCGGAAAGCCTGGTGCGCTACAACGGCTCCGCCGCCTTTGAGATCCAGGGCGAAAACGCCGCCGGCTTCAGCTCCGGCGCGGCAATGGACAAGATGGAAAAGCTGGCCGACAGCCTGCCGGCGGGCTCCACCTGGGCGTGGAGCGGCATTTCGCTGCAGGAAAAGCTCGCCAGCGGCCAGGCGATGAGCCTGTACGCCATCTCGATTCTGGTGGTGTTCCTGTGCCTGGCGGCGCTGTATGAGAGCTGGTCGGTGCCGTTCTCGGTGATCATGGTTATCCCGCTCGGCCTGCTCGGCGCGGCGCTGGCGGCGACGCTGCGCGGTTTAAGCAACGACGTCTACTTCCAGGTGGCGCTGCTGACCACCATCGGCCTGTCGTCGAAAAACGCCATCCTGATCGTGGAGTTCGCTGAATCCGCCGTGGATGAGGGGTATTCGCTCTCCCGGGCGGCGATCCGCGCCGCGCAGACCCGTCTGCGTCCGATTGTCATGACCTCGCTGGCGTTTATCGCCGGGGTGCTGCCGCTGGCTATCGCCACCGGCGCCGGGGCCAACAGCCGCGTGGCGATCGGCACCGGCATCATCGGCGGCACCCTGACGGCCACCCTGCTGGCGGTGTTCTTCGTACCGCTGTTCTTCGTGCTGGTGAAGCGTCTCTTCACCCGCCAACGTCCTTCTCAGGAGTAAGGTATGTTTCGTTTGAGTGTAGTGTTTATCGCGCTCCTGACCGCGGGCTGCGTCTCGCTTGACCCGCATTATGATCGCCCGGCCGCGCCGGTGCCGGCCACCCTGCCCGGGGCGCACGGCGAATCGACGGCGGTGGTCGGCGACTGGCAGAAAGTGGTCAATGACGCGCGGCTGAAAAAAGTGGTCAGCATCGCGCTAAACAGCAACCGCGATGTGCAAAAAGCGCTGGCCGATATCGAGGCCGCGCGCGCCCAGTACGGCGAGACGCGGGCGTCGCTGTTTCCCACCGTTGATGCCGAACTGAGCCACACCCGCAGCAAAACGGTAGCCAGCGGCCTGAGCTCCGCCTCGCAGGCCGACGGCGCGGTCTCCAGCTTCGAACTGGACTTGTTCGGCAAGAACCAGAGCCTGTCGCGCGCGGCGCGCGAAACCTGGCTTGCCAGCGAATTCACCGCGCAGAATACCCGGCTGACGATGATTGCCGATTTGACCACCGCCTGGGTGACGCTGGCGACGGATAACAGCAATCTGGCGCTGGCGCAGCAGACCATGGACAGCGCAGCAAACTCGCGCAACATCGTCGCCCGCCAGATGGCGGTGGGTACCGCCTCCGCCGGCGACTTAAGCTCGGCGGAAAGCGTCTATCAGCAGGCCCGCGCCAGCGTCGCCAGCTACCGCACGCTGGTGGCGCAGGATAAAAACGCCATTAACCTGCTGGCGGGGGACACCGTGCCGGAGAGCCTGCTGCCCGGCACCCTCGAGAGCCTGGGGGATAACAGTATTGCGCTGGTGCCGGCGGGCGTGTCATCGTCGGTGCTGCTGCGTCGGCCGGACATTCAGGAAGCGGAGCACAATCTGAAGAGCGCCAATGCCGATATCGGCGCGGCGCGGGCGAACTTCTTCCCGTCGATTTCCCTGACCGCCAGCGCCGGGGTCGGCAGCGACTCGCTGTCGTCGCTGTTCAGCCACGGGATGCAGGTGTGGTCGTTCGCCCCGTCCATCAGCCTGCCGCTGTTCACCGGCGGCAGCAACCTGGCGCAGCTGCGCTATGCGGAAGCGGAGAAAAAGGGGCTGATCGCCACCTACGAGAAATCGATTCAGAGCGCGTTTAAGGATGTTGCCGATGCGCTGGCGCGCCGGGAAACGCTGAGCGAAGAGCTTGATGCCCAGCGGCAGTACGTCGCCGCCGAACAGGCATCGCTGGATATCGCCATGAAAAGCTATCAGGCCGGGGTCGGTGATTATCTGTCGGTGCTCACCGCCCAGCGCACGCTGTGGTCGGCGAAAACGACGCTGCTGTCCCTGCAGCAAACCGACCTCAATAACCGGATCACCCTCTGGCAATCGCTGGGCGGCGGCGCCAGTTAAACTTACCCGCCGGGCGGCCGCGCCCGGCCTCTACAAGGAATTGTTATGGCACGTGTTTCCCTCTCCTGGGCGCTGATCCTCGGTCTGCTGTCGGGTATCGGCCCGCTGTGCACGGATTTTTATCTGCCGGCGCTGCCGGAAATTACTCAGCAGCTGCAGGCCACCAGCACCCAGACCCAGCTGTCGCTGACCGCCGCGCTGATTGGCCTCGGCCTGGGTCAGCTGTTTTTCGGCCCGCTGAGCGACCGCATTGGCCGCCTGAAACCGCTGGTGCTGTCGCTGCTGCTGTTTATCTTTTCTTCGGCGATGTGCGCCCTGACCCGCGATATCAACATACTGATTGTCTGGCGTTTTTTACAAGGCTTTGCGGGCGCTGGCGGCTCGGTGCTGTCGCGGTCCATTGCCCGCGATAAATACCAGGGCACCCTGCTGACCCAGTTTTTCGCCCTGCTGATGACCGTGAACGGCATTGCGCCGGTGCTGTCCCCGGTGCTGGGCGGCTACGTTATCACCGCCTTCGACTGGCGAATTCTCTTCTGGACAATGGCCGCCATCGGCGGCGTGCTGCTGGTGATGAGCCTGGCGATCCTGCGGGAAACGCGCCCGGCCGCAGCAACGCATACTGCCCGCCAGCAACCCGGCCAGCCGGTGCTGAAAAATCGCCGCTTTTTGCGCTTCTGCCTGATTCAGGCGTTTATGATGGCCGGGCTGTTCTCCTACATCGGCTCCTCTTCCTTCGTGATGCAGAGCGAATACGGCATGAGCGCCATGCAGTTCAGTCTGCTGTTCGGTCTGAACGGTATCGGGCTGATCATCGCCGCGATGACCTTTTCCCGTCTGGCGCGTCGCTTTAGCGCCGACGCCCTGCTGCGCGGCGGCCTGACGCTGGCGGTGAGCTGTGCGGCGGTCATGCTGCTGTTTGCCTGGCTGCAGCTGCCGGTGCTGGCCCTGGTCGGCCTGTTCTTTACCGTGTCGCTGATGAGCGGCATCAGCACCGTCGCCGGCGCGGAGGCGATGAGCGCCGTCGACGCCGCGCAGTCCGGGACCGCGTCCGCACTGATGGGCACCCTGATGTTTGTCTTCGGCGGCATCGCCGCGCCGCTGGCGGGCCTCGGTGGTGAAACGATGCTGAAAATGAGCCTCGCGATGGCCATTTGCTATCTGCTGGCGCTGCTGCTGGGCCTCAGCAAGCCGCGCAGCGCGCGCTAAACGCCAGGTGCGGTAATAAAATATTCCAGATTTATTACCGCACTATTTCCCGCCATACCTACCATTCTCCTATTATTCTCCGCGTACTAATCGTGATACTCTTCACAGGCAAGGAATAAATAATTCCTTATACTGCGCGCCACTGAGAATAACGAGGTTTCTATGAGTATCGACCTGAGCAAACTGCTGACCGAGCGACGCAACGCCAACAGCGCCAACATTGACACCCTCTCCACCCTCGACATGCTGACGGTGATAAACCAGGAAGACCAGCAGGTAGCCCAGGCGATTACGCCCTATCTGCCGCAGATTGCCGAGGTGGTGGATAAGGTCGCGACGGCGCTGCAGGCCGGTGGCCGCTTGATTTATATCGGCGCGGGTACCTCAGGGCGTCTGGGGATCCTCGATGCCAGCGAATGCCCGCCAACCTTCGGCACCCGCCCGGAGCAGGTGGTGGGGATCATCGCCGGCGGACATAAAGCGATTCTCAGCGCCGTGGAAAACGTGGAAGACAACAAAGCGCAGGGGGCGATGGATCTGCAGAACCTGAACTTCAGCCAGCGCGATGTGCTGGTGGGGCTGGCGGCCAGCGGACGCACGCCGTACGTCATTGGCGCCATGGAATACGCCCATCGTCAGAATGCCTTTGTCGCCATCGTCAGCTGTAACCCGCATGGTGAAATGGCCCAGCTGGCGGACGTGGCGATCACCCCAGTGGTCGGCCCGGAAGTGGTCACCGGCTCTACCCGTCTGAAAGCCGGTACCGCGCAGAAGCTGGTGCTGAACATGATCTCCACCGGGGCGATGATCCGCGTCGGCAAGGTGTACAGCAACCTGATGGTGGATGTGGAAGCGACCAACGCCAAGCTGATTGAGCGCCAGGTCTCTATCGTGATGGAGGCCACCGACTGCGATCGCGCCACCGCCCAGAAGGCGCTGGAGGCCTGCGGCCGCCACTGTAAAACGGCGATCGTGATGGTGCTGGCGGACTTAAGCGCCGCAGAGGCGCAGTCGCTGCTGGCGAAAAACAACGGCTATATCCGCAAGGCGCTCAGCAACACCTGAGCGCCGACAGACAGGTAACGGGCAATGGCAAAAATAACGAAAGAGATGATAGCGCGGATCCTCGCCCACGTGGGCGGCGCCGCAAACGTCGCGCAGGCAGGCAACTGCATGACGCGCCTGCGCTTGACCCTGCGCGATGAAAGCCTGGCCAACAGCGCCGCCATCCGCCAGATTGACGGCGTGATGGGGGTGATCGTCAGCGATGAGCAGTTCCAGGTGGTGCTCGGCCCCGGCAAGGCGCAGACCGCCGCGGAAATGATGAACGGCCTGCTGGAAGAGGCGCCCGCCGCGCCGTCGCTGGCCGACATCGCAGCAGAGAAAAAGCAGGCGCTGAAGGGCAGGCAGACCAGCGCGGTGCAGAAATTTCTCGCTAAATTCGCCACCATCTTTACGCCGCTGATCCCCGGCTTTATTGCCGTCGGGCTGCTGCTGGGCTTTGCTACCCTGGCGGAACAGGTCTTCGTGCTGGAGAACGCCCATCCGAACGCCAGCCTGGTGGCGCTGATTGGCTATATGAAGGTCTTCAGCAAAGGGATGTTTACCTTCCTGAGTATCCTGATTGGCTATAACGCGCAGAAAGCCTTCGGCGGCTCCGGCGTGAACGGCGCGATTATCGCCTCGCTGTTCGTGCTGGGCTACAACCCGGAGGCAACCAGCGGCTTCTACGCCGGCATTTCCACCTTCTTCGGCCACGGCATTGACCCGCGCGGCAATATCATCGGCGTACTGATCGCCGCTATCCTTGGGGCGTGGGTTGAGCGTCAGGTGCGGCGAGTGATGCCCGCCAACCTCGATATGATCCTGACTTCGGCGGTGACCCTGCTGATCATGGGCGCAGTGACCTTTACGGTGATCATGCCGATTGGCGGCTGGTTGTTTACCGGCATGTCATGGCTGTTCCTGCATCTTAACGGCAACCCGTTTGGCTCGGCGGTGCTGGCCGGCCTGTTCCTGCTGGCGGTGATGTTTGGTGTGCATCAGGGGTTTGTGCCGGTCTATTTTGCGCTGGTGGACGCCCAGGGCTTTAACTCGCTGTTCCCGATCCTGGCGATGGCCGGGGCCGGGCAGGTGGGGGCGGCGCTGGCGCTGTTCTGGCGGGCGAAGCGCGATTCGCTGCTGCGAACCCAGATTAAAGGGGCGATTATTCCGGGCTTCCTCGGGATTGGCGAGCCGCTGATCTACGGCGTCACCCTGCCGCGGATGAAGCCGTTTGTCACCGCCTGCCTCGGCGGTGCCTGCGGCGGGTTCTTCGTCGGACTGATCGCCTGGCTGGGGCTGCCGGTCGGCCTGAACACGGTGTTCGGCCCGTCCGGTCTGGTGGCGCTGCCGCTGATGACCTCCGGCAGCGGAATTTACGCCGGGATGGCGGTCTACGCCGGCGGACTGGCGGTCTCCTACCTGTGCGGCTTTGTCCTCACCTGGCTGTTCGGCAGTAAAAATATCGATTTAAGCTAGAACGCGACTGTCGGGTAGTGCCCGGTGGCGGCTTCGCCTTACCGGGCCTGCAACATCGTTACGCCGCCGCGCCCGACTACCATTTCCTGCCCCGCCGTCCGGGCGGGCGCATGCTATGATTCCCCTTTGTCATATTTCGCTTGAGGAAAAGATGGGCTCCAGCAAAAAAGGGATGCTGAACGTACTGATTGCCGCCGTGCTGTGGGGCAGTTCCGGGGTGTGTGCGCAATTTATTATGCAGGAAAGCCAGATGTCGTCGCCGTTTCTGACCATGACGCGTCTGCTGTTCGCCGGGCTGATCCTGCTGATGCTCGGCTTTGTTCACGGCGACCGCATTTTTCGCGTGCTGCAAAACCGCCGCGACGCCCTCAGTCTGCTGTTTTTCTCGCTGTTTGGCGCGTTAACCGTGCAGTTCACCTTTCTGATGACCATTGAAAAATCCAATGCCGCCACGGCCACGGTGCTGCAATTCCTGTCGCCGACGATCATCGTCGCCTGGTTCGCCCTCGCCCGCAAAGCGCGTCCCACGCCGCTGGTGCTGGGGGCTATCTGCACCTCGCTGGCGGGCACCTTTCTGCTGGTGACTCACGGCAACCCAACGACGCTGTCGATTTCGCCGGCGGCGCTGTTCTGGGGGATCGCCTCGGCGTTTGCCGCCGCCTTTTATACCACCTATCCCTCGACGCTGATTGCCCGCTACGGGACGCTGCCGATCGTCGGCTGGAGCATGCTGTTCGGCGGCGCGATGCTGCTGCCGTTTTACGGCGGCCAGGGCACCAACTTTGTGGTTAACGGCAGCCTGCTGTTAGCTTTTTTCTATCTGGTGGTGATCGGTACCTCGCTGACCTTCAGCCTCTATCTCAACGGCGCGCAGAAGATTGGCGGCGCCAAAGCCGGGATCCTCAGCTGCGCCGAACCGCTGAGCAGCGCCCTGCTGTCGCTCCTGCTGCTGGGGATCACCTTCACGCTGCCGGACTGGCTGGGCACCCTGCTGATCCTCGCGTCGGTGGTGCTGATCGCCATCGACTCGCGGCGGCGGGTGAGAGCCGCCTGAGCAGGCGAGAAAAAGCGCATTTTCAACAAGTTAAACTGTCCGCTATTTGCGTGTTTTCGCGCCTGCGCATATAGTTGACGAGAGCGATTACGGAAGGAGAAGCCTGATGAAAGCATGTTGGATGGTATGCCTGGTCACCGCCCTGAGCGCCACGTCGGCGTGGGCCGAATCACCGCTGCAAAGCCTGCAGTTCGAGCAGCAAAAGCAGCAGGTGCTCAAAGCGGTGAAGGAAAAATGCGCGCCAGCAAGCCACCTCAGCGATAACGATTTTGCCAATAAAGTGCTGGCGACCGACGGTAACAAGAACGCGGTCCGCGAAGCAACGCTGGCGAAAGAGCGCAATAACCAAAAAAGCTACCAGGCCGCAATCGACAAAATCGTCTGTCCGGCCAAATAGCGGTTATTTCAGCCTGGCGACCAGCGTTTTCCAGTCAAACGGCGTCAGCTGCCTGTAGCTCAGGCTACGGGCGGCCATCTGCTCCGGCAGCTGGCGCTGGCTTTTCGCGATCGCCTCGCTCATTATCCCGGCGCTCCCCACGTCACGCAGGGTTTTCACCACCTCTTCCATCTCTTCGCTGCGCCGAATGCCATGTTCCGCCACCCGGCTGATCAGATAGTCGGGGAACGCGCCTGTCCAGCCCAGAGAGGGGAAACTATGATGCAAGGAGCTAAGCACCTCCTCCTCGACGCCATATTCACGGGCTGCGAACAGGCATTCTGTGGTGAGTGCTTCAAGACCCTTGATCATCACGCTGCGGCACATTTTTATCGCCGACACCTGGCCCACCGTACTGGCGCCATAGCGGGCATTCAGCCCCAGCCCCTGCAGACGCGGCGCGATCGCCTCCGCCTGCGGCCCACCGATCAATAACGGTGTCTGCAATCGGGCGGGCGGTACCGGCGCCATCACCGCGACATCAATGTAGGCGCCGGGCAGAAAATGAGCGGCGGCCTGCCGTTTTGTCTCCGGCGCCACGGAGTTGAGATCGAGGAAGTATTGCCCCGGCTGCAGCAGCGCCGCAGCCTGCTGCGCCACCTTTAGCGCCTCACCCGCGGTCACAGTAGAGAAAACCAGCGTAGCCCCCTCCAGCGCCTGCGCCAGCGAATTCCCCACCTGAACGCGCGAGTCACGGGCTTTTTTGCCCATCGCCTCTCGCGCCGGGCCATTGAGCTTGCAATCCCACATGGTCACCGTATGCTCACGGGCCAGATCCGCCGCCAGAATGCCACCCGCCTCGCCAAAACCAATAAACGCGATTGTCATCATCACTCCTCACGCGGCCAGACGCGGGCCGGAATAAAAACCTCGCCAGCAAACAGCAGTCGCGCCGTGCGTAACAGGCCGCAGCCTGCCAGGGCACCGTCAGCGTCAAGCTGAAGCGTCACGCTAAATTCGCCTGTCGGATGCTCAACGCTGAGCAGCGGCGTAGCGCCAGGCGTCACCTGCGCCATGCCCTGCGCGACGGATCCGGGGAGCAGACAGGCGCTGGCCACACTCACCGCGCCAAACACGCCGATCGACGCGTGGCAGCGGTGGGGGATAAAGGTGCGGCTGCTGATGGCGCCGCCGTGTCGCGGCTCGGCGATCAGGGTCATCTTGGGCACCGTGCGCTGGCTGACGTCGCCAAGCTGCATCAGCGGCCCGGCCTGCAGGCGAATCGACTCCAGGCGACGTTTCAGCGCGTCGTCATTATCCAGTTGTTCGCGCGTCTCATAGCCGGTGCAACCGAGGTCGCAAGCGCGCAGCAGGATCACCGGCATACCGTTATCGATGCAGGTCACCTCAACGCCGTCAAAACGGTCACGGACCCGGCCGGTCGGCAGCAGCGCCCCGCAGCTGGAGCCGGCGACATCAAGAAAATGGAGCAGGATCGGGCTGGCGCTGCCCGGCACGCCATCGATACGGCTCTCGCCGACGTAGTTGACCCCGTCGGCGTCACAGGGGATCTCTGCCACCGCCAGTTGCCCCGTGTTCTCCATAAAAATACGCACCCGCGTGAGCGGCGCATCGTGGCGAACCAGCCCGCGCTCGATGGCGAAAGGGCCAACGGCGGCGAGAATATTGCCGCAGTTTTGGCCGTAATCCACGGTGGCCGCCGCCACGTTCACCTGGGCAAACAGATAGTCCACATCGGCGTCAGGCCGTGCGGAGCGGCGGATAATCGCCACTTTACTGGTCAGCGGATCGGCGCCGCCGATCCCGTCAATTTGCCGGGGATCAGGCGAGCCCATCACCGCCAGCAGCACCGCATCACGTTGCACCGGATCGGCAGGCAGATCGTCAGCCAGAAAACAGGCTGCCTTCGAGGTGCCGCCGCGCATCCATAGACTGGGGATTCCGCGTTGCGCCATTTATTCCTCCACCTCGTCTGCGCGGTCGTAATACCGCAGTCCCTTTTCCGCCAGACGCGGGCGCATCGCGTAAATATCCAGCCCCAGCTCGCCATGGCGCATCCGCTCACGCTTCGCAAGCTCATTGCTCATGCGGGCTTCCGCTTTATCAAGCACATCACGGACCTGCGCGTGAGGCAGCACCACGACGCCATCGTCGTCGGCCACCACGACATCGCCCGGCTGCACAAGCTGGCCTGCGCAAATCACCGGGACGTTAACCGAACCGAGGCTCTCTTTCACCGTTCCCTGGGCATAAACCTGACGGGACCAGACGGCGAATCCCATCTCCCGCAACGTTTGCGAATCGCGAATGCCGATATCGCCCACCAGCCCCACCACGCCGCGCGATTGCAGAGACGTCGCCAGCAGATCGCCGAAGAAGCCATCGCCGCACGGCGAGGTCGGGGCCACCACCAGAATATCGCCGGCGCGGCACTGCTCGACCGCGACATGAAACATCCAGTTGTCGCCTGGCGTCACCAGCACGGTTACCGCGTTGCCCGCCCGGCTGACGCCCTGCTGAATCGGCCGGATTGCCGGCCCCATCAGCCCCTGACGATCCCAGGCTTCATGGAGCGTCGCTACCCCGGCCGCCTCACAGCGGCGCAAAACCGCCTCGTCATGGCGCGGCAGATGGCGGATCACAAGGCCTTTTTTATTTAACAGGTTCATGCCAGGTTCTCCGTTACGCGCGGGAAGATGCTCTGGAAGGCTTCGCCGTGAACGATATCGCGCGCGGCCGTGATGCCGATATTGCGCTTGGCCTGCACCCCGCGCTGCAGCGCCACGCGGGTGTAGTACTCCCACAGATGCTCCTGACCCTGCATGCACTGAATGGCCTGATACTTTTTCTCCCAGACGGCGGTGATGTCCAGCAACACATCGGGTTTCCAGTTGCACTGCTCCGGCTGGTGCGGTTCGAAACAGTAAACCGGGGGAGCAGCGACAATTTTCTCGCCTGGGCGATAGCCTTCTGCCTGGGCGATAATCCGCGCTTCCTGCGCCAGATGGGAGGCCAGGGGATGATCGTAGTTATAGGGATCGTGCAGGGAGTGCGTCAGGACAAAGT
Organism: Klebsiella sp. 10982; assembly: GCF_048589245.1. Taxonomy (NCBI): domain Bacteria; kingdom Pseudomonadati; phylum Pseudomonadota; class Gammaproteobacteria; order Enterobacterales; family Enterobacteriaceae; genus Klebsiella; species Klebsiella sp. 10982. Next base: position 30,698 of record NZ_JBMAXV010000032.1, on the reverse strand, counting down.
GGGGCTGGATGCGGCGATACACATCCGCCAGACGAAATAGCGTCTCTTTATCGGCGCGCAGCGGATAGTCGCCGATATCAAAAAATTCGACGCTGGCGCCCAGGATCTCAGCGGCGGCCTGCGCCTCTTCGCGACGCACCTGCTTCACCGCCTCCTCGGTCATGTTGCCTTTGCGCCACAGTTTGGCGGACTCGCCGCGCTCGCCAAAGGATAAACAGACCACGTGGACCTGATAGCCCTGCAGGGCATGCAGCGCTATCGCACCGCCCGCGCGCCAGACGAAATCGGCCGAGTGGGCGCTGACGACAAGGGCACTTTTTTCGCTAACCGGATGAGACATGATGGCTTCCTCTGTTGTTTTTTTCAGCTTGTCATGTCCCGTCGCAGGGAGGTAATTCGTTAACTTGCGAAGGCTATGATTTTTATTTATGTTGTCGATTCACTCACTGTTTCAGGCCTGACGAACAATGCTGAAGAGAAAGCACGATAAAATTATAAATATCATGCAGCTGCGCTTTTTCTGTCAGGTCGCGCTGCGCGGCAGCGTCTCGCGTGCGGCCGATGACTTATTCCGCACGCAGTCAGCAATAACCCGGGCGATCCGCGACCTTGAAGCCGCGTTGAACGTCACGCTGTTCGAACGCCATTACAGCGGCATGGTGCCCACCGAGTATGGCAAGTGCATCCTGCCGCGCGCCCGGCGGGCGATTGACGACCTGCAGGCCATCCCGGCGCTGTTGCAGAAACACCATACCCGCAGCAGCGGCCCGCTGGCGGACGCCGGCTGGCTGTTCAATACCCGCCGGTTAGCCATTTTTATTCAGCTCTATCACGTCAACCATACCCAAACCGTCGCGCAACAGTTGGGGATCACTCAGCCGGCGGTCAGTGCCGCGCTGAAGGTCCTGGAAAAAGGAGCGGATTCGGCGCTATTTCGCCGGACGCCAGAAGGGGTGCGCCCCACGCCCGCCGCGGAGCTACTCTATCCCCCGGTCAGCAGAGCGCTCAACGAGCTGGAAAATATCTGGAGCGATCTCGCCGCCCGTCGCGGGGTGCTGGAGGGTAGCGTGCGCATTGGCGCCCTGCCGCTGAGCCGGACCCGGCTACTGCCCTCCGCCATCGCCGCCTTTCTGGCCCAGCACCCGGGCATCACCCTCATGACCAATGAAAGCCCGTATGAGTCGCTGGTCGCCGATATGCGGGCAGGTAATATCGATTTTATTATCGGCGCCCTGCGCCAGGATGAAGATCTCCCGGACCTCTGTAGCGAAGCGTTATTCGAAGAGGATATGTTGATTTTACTGCGTAATAACCACCCGCTGCTGCGCCATCCGGATCCGCGCAGCCAGCTGGCGACCGCGCAATGGGTGCTGCCGCGCGCCAACGCGCCGGCGCGCCATTTGCTGGATAAGGCGTTTGTCACCCTGGGGCTGCCGCTGCCCCAGCCGACGGTGGAGACCGGGGATGCGGCAATGGTGCGAGGATTGCTGCAGGACTCCGACATGCTGGCGGCGGTCTCCGCCAGCCAGATGCGTTTTGAGACAGACAATGGGCTGCTCAGCGTGTTGCCGGTCCCCCTGCCCGATACCACCCGGCGTATCGGGCTGACGTTTCGCGCCGGTAGCCTGCCCTCCCCGGCGACGCAGGCGCTGTTGCGTTTTATCTATCAGCAGGTTCAGGACGGGACCGTTTAACGTTTACCCGCCACCGAATAGGTTACCTGTTGGTTGCGCGTTTGCTGAAACGCCTCCAGCGTCTGCCCGCGCATCGCGGCGTAAATATGCAGGTTGGATACACCGACCACCGCGCCCATTTTCTCCAGCAGGAAGAAACTGGCGCCATACTGAATCAATCCCCGCCAGTCGCGCGCGTTGAGCAACTGCTGTTCCTCCTCACTCAGTCCGGCTTCGGCATAAAGCGACTGAGGCGACTGCAGAAAACGTTCGCGCCAGGCAGGCTCAATCAGCCGATGCAGGAAACGGTTAAGCCGCAAGCCATTCAGGCTGCGCTCGTGGGTAAAAGGATAGGTTCCCGGTAGTTTCTCCACCCCGGCCAGCTGCTGCGCCATATGCTGGCGATGGCGCGTCAGGGTATCGACGGGAGGCAGGCGCGCATTGTTCTCAAGGATCAGCGTGGCGATACCGGTCATCGACGGCAGGTAATAGTCGCGCCAGGTTTCGGTGACATTGGCTGATAGCGCGCCGCGCATCACCAGCCACATGATCACTTCGGACCCCTCCATCCCCCCCAGCTCGGCATATTCGCCAAGGGTCATTTCGGTGAGCTTTTCCGGATCATTAACCAGCATGTCAACAAACTGGGCATCCCAGTCGGGATTATTAAATCCGCAGCGCTCGCCATGAACCTGATGCGAGAGGCCGCCGGTCGCGACAATCGCCACATTGAGATCTTCCGGGAAGCTTTCAATCGCCCGGCGCAGCGCCTGACCGAGTTTGTAACAACGACGCGCGCTCGGTACCGGAAATTGCAGCACGCCGATCTGTAACGGGATCACCGCCGTCGGCCATCCCTGCGCTTCATCCCAGGGCAACAGCGCCGAAAGCGGCGAGAAAAGGCCGTGGTCGAGCTTTTTATCCATAAAGAACGACATATCAAACTCATCGGCCATCAGGCTGGCGCCAATGTGCCTTGAGAGCGCCGCGTTGCCCTGGACCGGCGGCAGGCAGCGCGGTCCGCCGCCCTCATCGGCAACGTCATAGTGACTGTCGATTCCCAGCGTAAAAGTCGAATAGTGATCGAAGAAAAAGGCGGTTACATGATCATTAAAGATGTACACCAGCGCATCCGGTTTTTTCTCCTCCAGCCAGCGCTGCAGCGGTTCGAAGCTCTGGAAGATCGGCGCCCACGCCGGGTCCTGCTGTTTATGATGATCGACCGCGAAGCCGATAGTCGGGGTATGAGAGACGGCGATACCGCCGAGAATGTTAGCCATCAGATAACTCCACTTATCGGTGTTCCAGGGGGGATGACAAAGCGTCCAGTTCTGCCTCTGTGAGTCGAGGCTTAGCGTGATTCATACGGTGCAACAAAATACAGATCCCCGCCAGGCAGGCCGGCAGCGCAAGCACCAAAAAGATCGACGAGTGTCCCGGCACGGCCAGCATCAGCATCCCGCCCAGCGTGGAGCTGAGAATAGCCCCGGTACGGCCGATACCATGCATCCAGCTGACACCGGTAGCGCGGATCTCGGTTTGATAATAGGCTGGCGAATAGGCCTGCAGACCGTTCTGCGCGCCGTTAATGCACATCCCGCTGATGAAAATCAGCACCGACAGCGCCGCCGAACCGAAATCCATCAACCCCTGGGACAACAGGCACAGGCAGCCGAGGAAATAGGTTGCCGCAATCACCTCTTTCGCCGAAGCACGATCCATCAGCATACCGACAAGGATCCCGCCCAGCGGGCCGCCGAGCTGGAACAAGCCGGTCATCATCGCCGCCTGCTGCAGCGACAGCCCGCCGGAGCGGAGAATGGTTGGCAGCCAGCCGTTCAGCAGATAAATCACGAACAGCCCCATAAAATAGGTCAGCCACAGCGCTACCGTGCCGCGGGCATAACCATGCCGGAACAGCTGCGCCACTTTGCTGCTCCGCGTGATGGGCGGTGCATTGAGCTGGAAAACGGTTTCAGCCGTAAACTGGCCCCCAAGCCGGTTAAGCGCCCTGGCGATCTGCTCGCCCGGTAGTCGGCGCGCCACCATGTTCATCGCCGACTCCGGCAACATCACGATCATAAAGGGGAGCACCACGAGCGGCAGCACGCCGCCAAAAATCAGCGCCGAGTGCCAGCTGTAATGCGATAACAACCCGGCGGCGATAAAGCCGCCGAGGCCGGAACCCACGTTAAAACCGCTGTACATCAGGGTGATCATCACCCCTTTACGCCGCTCCGGCATATATTCCGCCACCAGCGTGACGCAGTTGGGCATCACGGCGCCAAGTCCAAGGCCGGTAAGAAAACGCATCAGCGCCAGCTGTGATGGGCTTTGCGCCACGGCGCCGGCCAGGCTGAACAGCGCAAACAGCGCCACCGACCAGAGTAAAATGCGTTTTCGGCCGTAGCGGTCAGAAAGCGGGCCCGCCACCAGGGCGCCGATGGCGACGCCGAACATGGCCGCCCCGAGTATCGGCCCCATTTCAGCCCGGCTGATGCCCCAGTCCTCAATGAGCGCCGGGGCGACAAAGCCCATCACCGCAGCGTCATAACCATCCAGCATAATGATGATGAAACAGAGTAGCAGCACGTTCCATTGAAAGCGCGAGACCGGGCGGGCATCTATCCACGCTTTCACATCGACAACGTTCGTGTGATTCATAGGGTGACATCCTCAAGCAGGCGGTACGAATGTTCTGGTTAGTGTTTTTTGAGTGGAACTTTCGTACTCAACTTAAGGCAGGTCACGCAGGCTGTCCGGTTCGAAAACCCGGCGTCAGATATGAGTTTTATTTATAATGTGAGGGATACGACAAAAACCAGCCAGCAAAAAACCCGCAGCCAACGGCGGCGGGTCAGGGCAAGAGTGGTGTTTAGTGCTTAGGAATAATTAAATCGCCGCGCAGCGGGCTGCTGCCCGGGTTGTCCGTTTTCTCGGTCAGCCAGTTGACGATCCGCGACGCCATCGCGTCCATGGAGTATTCAATCGCCGGGATAGTCGGGATACCGGGCAGCTGTAACGATCCAGCGAGACTAAACACCATGACATTTTGCGGAACAGCGCGGTTAAAGGCCTGCAGCTGCGGCACCACGCGCTGCGCCTGCAGCTCATCGCTCACCAGCAGCGCGTTAAAGTTCAGCGTCGTGGCGTTATTGACCAGCTCCTGCACCGCCACCGACGGTGAGGTGTTATCCAGAAACACCAGGTTGCGGTTAAACGGCAAAAAGTTTTTTTCCAGCGCGTGCTTATAGCCCAGCAGCACCTGATCGGCAAAGCCGCTGCTCTGCGGATGAATCAGCGCAATCTGCCGTCTTCCCTGGCTTATCAGATAGTGGCACGCGGTTTCGGCGGCAAAGGCATGATCGTACTGAATGCTGTTGTCGCCCTCGCTGTCGAGGCAGTCCACCAGCACCACGTCCGGGCGGTTAATATTCAGGGGGAAACGCGCGCCGATGATCAGCACGTTATCGCACAATCCGCAGGTCAACTCCTCCAGCGAGTTCATCACGCCGTTGCTGGTGTTGGCGAAGCGCAGCAGCAGGTGTTTCTGGTGCTGGCTGAGCTGTTTTTCCAGGGCGTAGAGATAGCTGGTGGTTTGATTGATGTTGTCCTGGGCGCAGATGACGCCGATGCAGCCGGTGGACTGACTGAGCAACGACTGGGCTATCATGTTTGGCCGGTAATTGAGCGCTTCCGCCGCCTGCAGTACCGCCTGACGACTGGCTTCCTTCACGCCACGTGAGCCGCTCAACACTCGCGACACCGTGGCTTTGGAAACCCCGGCAAGTCGTGAAACATCATTGATTGTCGACATCATTTTCCCCTGCGCGGGCGCCGCGTCCCGCCAAAATCCTGTAAACCTGAATCGCTTCAATTGTGACCAGCGCAGTATATCCATTTCGTCATTTGTTTGGAAACCGATTTTCCATTTCAGCGCAAAACATCGCCAAATCGACAGAATAATGTGAGCGAAATCCAATAAATCCGCCCCATAAGCAGGAGATCTTGACCACTATCACAGTTCTGCTTTTTATGAATGGAAACCGGTTTCCGTCTGATATCAAATCACCGACGCAATAACTTTTTACATTTTGAGGATGGTCGTCGATGTACAAGATTATGCTGTGCTGCTCTGCCGGGATGTCCACCAGTCTGCTGGTCAGAAAGATGGTGGAGGCGGCGAAGGAACGTGACCTGCCGGTGCAGATTGATGCCTATGGTGTTTCCGAATTTGACATGCAGTTTCCGCAGTATCAGGTGGTGTTGCTTGGCCCCCAGGTGAAATACATGTTGAAAACCCTGTCTGAGAAAGCGGCTTCCCTGAACATTCCCGTTCAGCCCATCGATACGATGGACTACGGTATGCAGCGGGGAGACAACGTCCTGAATTATGCTCTGTCGCTGATCCCAGCGGCGCACTGAGAGGTGTTGAAATGAGTTCTCTGTATCAGTCCATGATTGCCGTGATCGAGCAATCTATTACTCCGCTGGCAGGACGCCTTGGGCAGCAGAAATACGTTATCGCGATCCGCGATGGCTTTACTGCCGCCTTGCCGTTTATGATCATCGGCTCTTTCATGCTGGTATTTATCTTTCCGCCGTTTTCCCCCGATACCACCAACGGCTTTGCCCGCGGCTGGCTTGATTTCTCCCAGCATTACCGCGAACAGCTGATGCTGCCGTTTAACCTCAGCATGGGCGTGATGACCTTCTTTATCTCGGTCGGCATTGGCGCCAGCCTTGGTCGTCAGTTTCAGCTCGATCCGGTGATGTCCGGTCTGCTGGCGTTTATGGCCTTCCTGCTGGTCGCCGCGCCCTATGCCGATGGTAAAATTTCCACTCAGTATTTGTCCGGCCAGGGCATTTTCACCGCCCTGATCACCGCCATTTACTCCACCCGCGTCTACGCGTGGCTGAAGCAAAACAACATTACTATTCGTCTGCCGAAAGAGGTGCCGACCGGCGTCGCCCGTTCGTTTGAAATCCTGATCCCGGTGCTGGTGGTTATCGCCACTCTGCATCCGCTGAATCTGTTTATCGAAGCGCAGACCGGGATGATCCTGCCGCAGGCGATCATGCATCTGCTGGAGCCGCTGGTTTCCGCCTCCGACTCGCTGCCGGCGATTTTGCTCTCCGTTCTGATGTGCCAGATTTTCTGGTTCGCCGGGATCCACGGCTCGCTGATTGTCACCGGCATTATGAACCCGTTCTGGATGGCCAACCTGTCGGCAAACCAGGCGGCGCTGGCGGCGGGTACGGTACTGCCGCACGTCTATCTGCAGGGCTTCTGGGATCACTATCTGCTTATTGGCGGCGTCGGTTCGACCCTGCCGCTGGCTTTCCTGCTGCTGCGTAGTCGGGCTACCCATCTGCGGACCATCGGCAAGATGGGCATCGTGCCGAGCTTCTTTAATATCAACGAGCCGATCCTGTTCGGCGCGCCGATCATCATGAACCCGATGATGTTTATCCCCTTCGTCTGCGTACCGATGGTCAACGCGGTGCTGGCTTACGGCGCAACCCGTCTTGGCTGGCTGAGCCAGGTAGTGTCGCTGACGCCGTGGACCACGCCGGCCCCGATTGGCGCCTCGTGGGCGGCTAACTGGACCCTGAGTCCGGTGGTGATGTGCGTTATCTGCATGGTGATGTCGGCGGTCATTTACCTGCCGTTCCTGCGCGCTTATGAACGTTCCTTAATGAAAACCGAAGTTGAGAAAGCCAAAAATAGCGTTCCGGTGGCAGAAACCGTTAGCTAATCCCTCTCCTTCCGGAGAGATAATAAGATGACAGCGTAATAATGCAGAAAATGGACTTTCCCTGCATTATTAAATAATAAATACCTCAGGAATATACATGATTGAATTAGAAGATGCGGTAATGGAAATTATCGTTAATGCGGGACAGTCACGCTCATTATGTTTTGAAGCGCTGCATGCGGCCCGAACCGGAAATATCGACGAAGCGCGCTTACTCTTAAATGAGGCCGACGGCTACGCCCGCCGGGCGCATCAGATGCAGACCCAGCTCATCGGGCAGGATGCCGGTGAAGCGCGTCAGCCCATGACGCTGATTATGGTACATGCCCAGGATCATCTGATGAATTCGCTGCTGGCCCGTGAATTCTCAGAGGAATTAATCCATCTGTACCAGCGTTAATTAATATGGAATAACGTCAGCGAGAATATTATTCTCCGGCGTCGCTGTACCCTAAAAAACAAATCAGCTTATTTTGGTTATTTATTTTAGCCAGAATGGGATGGTTATTATCTGAAATATATTAATTATTAAAGCGAGATAACCATGAATACTGTGAAAAAACTGCCTTTAGCCATGGCGGTTGTCGCCGCGCTGTGCCCAATTTCTGTCATGGCCCAAGAATTTACGCAGGAACAGATCGACGCCATCGTCGCCAAAGCCGTTGATAAAGCGCTGGCCGACCGCCAGGCGAAAATTGACGCCGCGGCCGACAAAAAGGTCGACGTGATCACCAACCCGCAGACCACCGCCGCCTCGCCGGATATGGCCATTCCGTTCGGCCTCAAGTTCAGCGGCTACGCCCGCTATGGCGCCCACTTCCAGACCGGCGACCAGAAATATGTCGGCGTCGACGGCTCCTATAACGGCGCCTCGGCGATCGGCCGTCTGGGCAACGAAAGCAACGGCGGTGAATTCCAGATCAGCAAGGCCTTCAAAAGCGCGCAGGGGGCTATCTGGGATCTCAACGTGATGTTCGACCACTGGAGCGATGAAGTTAACCTGAAGAAGGCCTACGTCGGCGTCACCAACGTGCTGGAATCCAACCCCAACGCCTATATCTGGGCCGGGCGCGACTTCCACCAGCGTCCGCAACAGGGGATCAACGACTACTTCTGGATGAACCACGACGGCCAGGGCGCCGGGGTGAAGAACTTTGATATCGGCGGCGTGCAGTTTGACGTGGCGGCGGTGTCGCAGGTGAAATCCTGTAGCCCGGAAGTGATGGCCGATGAGACCAACCCGTCGCGCATCACCTGTACCGGCAGCTCCGACACTGGCGACAACGGCCACTACGCGCTGACCACCAAAACCCACAACATCAAGGCCGGGCCGATCGACGTCGAGGTGTACGCCAACTACGGCTTTGATTCGAAGGCGGTGGACAGCGACGCCCGCCTCGAAGCCTGGCAGGGCGGGCTGGTGCTGAGCCACACCAACGACAGCGGGGTGAACAAGGTGATCCTGCGCTACTCCGACAACTCGGATAACAGCGTCTACAACAAAACCGACGACCTGACCACGGTCTACGCCAGCTTCGAGGGCAACCATAAGTTCACCCAGCAGGCGCAGATCGAATACCTGCTGGCCTTCCATGACTACGACAACGGCAAGGACAATACCGACAACCGTAAAAACTACGGCGCCATCGTCCGGCCGATGTATTTCTGGAACGACGTGCACTCCACCTGGCTGGAAGCGGGCTACCAGCGCGTGGATTACGACCAGGGCGGGGATAACCACGGCTGGAAGCTGACGCTGTCGCAGAACATCGCCATCGGCATGGGGCCGGAGTTCCGTCCGATGCTGCGCTTCTACGTGACCGGTGGTCAGGTGGATAACGAGCATACCGCGAAGGTCAACAACACCAAAGACCAGCAGCTGGATTCGCTGAACGTCGGCGGGATGTTTGAGGCGTGGTTCTGATGCGATAGCGTTGTTGAAGGAGCGTTCCCGGCTGGCGCTACGCTTAGCCGGGCTACGACTGAGGAGGCCTGCGGGATCCCCCCAGGACCGGCAAGCGTAGCGCCGCCGGGCGGTCAGCCCCGTGCCCGGGTGGCGTTATCAATTCTTTATCTCTGGCTTAATCGGCGGGCGATACGCTCAAGCTTCATCATCAACAGCAGCGTGACGCCCACCAGCACAATGGTCAGCGCCGAGCCATCGGCGATATTGCCGCGATCGGTGAGGCTGAAAATGGTCACCGGCAGCGTCGTCCAGCCCGGCGGATAGATCATCACCGTCGCCCCCAACTCTCCCATCGACAGCGACAGGCTCAGCGCCAGCGCTGAAATCATCCACGGCGTCATCAGCGGCAGCGTCACATGGCGCAGGCGATACCACGGTGAAGCGCCCAGGCTTGAGGCGACGTTTTCAATATCGGCGGAAATCCGCGCCAGCCCGGTGGTTACGTTGCTGAAGGTAAAGGCGGAGATCAGCACGAAGTGCGCCGCCAGAACGATAAAGAAGGTGCCGTTCATCTGCAGCGGCCCCTGGCTGAACGCCACCAGAATGCCCAGCCCGACGGAAACCGAGGGGATGGCGCTGGGCAGATAAAACGCCAGGCCAAGATATTTCTGTAGCCTCGCGCCATACTGGCGCAGCGCCAGCGCCGCCCACATCCCACACAGCAGCGCCAACAGGCTGGCGCAGAAGCCCACCATCAGGCTCGAAAACAGCGAATCCCACGCCGCGCCGCGAAAGGCGTTAACAAAGTGGGCAAAGGTAAAGCCGGTGGGCAGCAGGCCATTCCATTGTTTACTCAAGCTGGAGAGTAAAATCACCGCCAGCGGCAGCAGGAAAACGCCGGCAAATAGCGTGACCGCCAGCGCGCCCGCCGCCGCGCGGCCTTTACGCGACCAAATCAACATCGTTAACTCCTTACGCCAGTGCGCGCCGCCGCCAGCCGATAGAGCATAAACAGCCCCAGCGACAGCAGAATATTAATCAGCGCAATCATGCAGGCCACGCTGTAATCCGACTCCAGAATCGCCTTGCTATAGACCATCATCGGCAGGGTATTAACCCCTTTGGCGCCAATAAACAGCACGATGCCAAACTCGTTAGTGGTCAACAGCAGGCACAGGCTGCCCCCCGCCATCAGCGCCGGTAGCGCCGCCGGGAAGATAACCTGGGTAATCACCCGTAACGGGTGAGCGCCGAGAATACTCGCCGCTTCCAGCTGGCTCTTATCTATCTGCCGCAGTCCGGCCATCAGCGGGCGCATCACCAGCGGCGTAAAGACGGTGATCTCCGCCAGGATCACGCCGTTTATTGAATAGAGAAAGTCCACCGGCGGCAGTTCAAAAGCAAACAGCGTCATCAGGGTGCCGTTGAGCAGCCCCGCCGAGCCGTAAATAAAGGTGAACGCGAGAGTAATCAGGAAGGTCGGCAGCGCAATAAAAGTATCAATGACCCGGCTCACCAGTTGGCTGCCGGGAAACGGAATAAACACCAGAATCAGCGCCAGCACGCTGCCGAGTATCAGGCAGCCAAGGGTAGCGAACACCGCAATCTGTAAGGTATTGAGCAGCGCGCCAATAAAGCGTTTTGAGTCAATCACCTGCCAGAAGGTCTCGAGGCTCAGGTTGCCGCTGGCGTCGCGCAGCGCCTGTTCGGCGATCAGCAGTAGCGGATAGAAAAACAGCGTCGTCAGCACCAGCAGCGGCAATGCCAGCCACAGGTAAGGGCGTAGGTTTCGCGCCGGACGCGCGAGCGTGAGGGTCTGCGTCATCATGGCACCTCGATCAGAACCGCATCGCCAGGTTCGAAGTAGAGCGCCAGCTTGTCCCCCGCGCGCGGCAGTGGGTTGACGTGGGTCATGACGATCCGCACCGCTTCGCCCGCGACGTCACACAGCAGATGCGTCAGATCGCCCTGCCAGTGTATCGAGGTCAGGGTGGCGTTGAGACGATTACTCATCGCTGAACGCGGCGCCAGGCTCATGTGCTGCGGGCGAATGCATAACAGCTTGTTGTTGCCATGCAGGCCGCCCCGGCTGAAGGCGTTAATCAGGCCGCCGCCGCAGCTCACGCTAACCAGCCCCGGCTCGGTGCTGTCCTTCAGCGCCGTCGCCTGCAGGATATTGGCGCGGCCAAGGAATTCGGCGCTAAAGCGGTTCGGCGGATAGTGGTACAGCTCGTGCGTTTCACCGTGGGCAATCAGCGAACCGTCTTTCATGATGCCGATTTTGTCCGCCAGGGTCAGCGCTTCGGTCTGATCGTGGGTGACGTAGAGAATGGTCAGTTCCGGCAGTTCGCGATGCAGACGGGCAATCTCTTCCACCATGTTATGACGAATTTGCGCATCCAGCGCCGACAGCGGTTCATCAAGCAACAGTACCCGAGGACGCACGGCAATCGCGCGGGCTATCGCGACGCGCTGCTGCTGGCCACCGGAAAGCTGATGCGGGTAGCGGGTGGCGTAATCCGCCATACCGACGATTTTTAAGGCTTCAGCCACCCGCTCGGCAATAAGCCCCCTGGGCTGCTTTTGCGCCCGCAGGCCGAAGGCGACGTTATCTTCCACCTTCATATGCGGAAACAGCGCGTAGTTCTGCACCACCATCGCCAGCCCGCGTTGATACGGCGGCAGCTGGGTGACGTCAGTATCGCCGATCAGGATCCGACCGCCAGCCGGTTGCACAAAACCGGCGATCGCCCGCAGCACCGTGGTTTTCCCGGAACCGGAAGGGCCTATCAGCGCCAGCACCTCACCGGGTTCAATGGTCAATGACAGCGGTTTTAAGACCACGTTGCCGTGGTATGAAACGCGCAGCGAGTCCAGGGTGATCCCGGAAGTCCCCGCCAGCGACGGGGAAGAAGTGACGGTGGTTTTCATCAACATCAGGCTTACTCGCTATCGGTCACTTGGTGCCAGCGGGCAATGTCAGCCGACAGCGATACCGCGACATCATCCCAGTTCGGCTCCCAGCGCTTCACGCCGTCGAGCGCCGCTTTCGCCGCCTTAAAGTTAGCGTCCTCTGGCGCCACGTCGCTGCGTACCGGCAGGCCCCAGGAGCGCGCGCTGACGCTGGATTGCGCCGGTTTATCCAGCAGGAAATTGATCAGCTTCTTGCCGTTTTCGCTGTTCGGCCCGTTCTGCACCAGCCCGATAGTGTAGGGCAGCGCCAGCGCGCTGCGCTCGCCTTTGTCATCCGCCGGCCAGAAAATTTTAACGTTCGGGTTACGCGCCATCTGCGACAGGTTCATCTGCAGATCGCCATTGGCGACGTACAGCTCGCCTTTGTTGACCAGCGCCGTCAGCTTGCCGGTCGAGGCCGACGGGCCGACATTATTGGCCTGTAGCTTACTCAGATACGCAAAACCGGCGTCTTTATCGCCGAGGCTGTGGAACGCCTGCAGCATCACCGCGGTACCGTCGCCCGCCTGCCCCGGCGTGGAGTACTGCAACTTGTTCTTGTAGCGGCTATCCAGCAGATCCTGCCAGCTGGCCGGCGCGCTTTTCAGCAACTGGCCGTTATAGATGAAGGTCAGATAGTTGTTCACCAGCGGCGCGTAACGGTCGTTAGCGCCGGGGATCTGCGCGCTACCTTGCGGGGTAAAGGTGGCCAGCAATTGCTCTTTCGCGGCGCGCTGGATAAACGGCGGCACCGTGACCAGCACGTCAGCCTGCGGATTGGTGCGCTCCTTCGCCAGACGTTCCACAATCGCGCCGGAGCCGCCTTCCACATACTGCACTTTGATGCCCGTCGCTTTGGTGAAGGCGGCGAACTGGCTCTGATACCAGCTGTTATCGCCATCATGCAGGCCATCGGCGGAATAAACCGTGACGACGCCGTCCGCCCAAACCGGAGAGCTGGTCAGCGCGAACAGGGACAGCAGAGCAAGTCGGGAGAGTTTCATCGTTTAAGCCTCATCGGATGGTCAGTTATTCTGGTGTAGACCAGATTTGCCTTCACGCTACCGGGGGTTTATGACAAAACGATGAAAGAAGTGTGTCGGAAGAGTTAAAACGAGGGGAAGTGCGTAGCCCCGGTACGCGCTAGCGCCCCGGGGAGATCAAAAAATTTAACCAATAAAATCAATGGGTATCGACTTCGATCCGCAGGCTGTCATGCCGCCAGTATTCAATATCGTAATCGAGAATACGCCCGTGCTGATCGTAATTCAGCCGGCGCAACAGCAGCGCCGGGCGCCCTTCCATCACCCCCAACGCCTCTGCGGCCTGCGGCGGCATTGAGGTGGGATAAAACGATAGATGCATACTGGTATAGATCAGGTCGTACTGAGTTTGATAAATCTCGGTCAGACTGCCGTTGAGATCGTGGCGCAGCAGCTCAGGCACCCGCGCGGGCAGACAGTGGTTTTCGCAGTAGCACACCGGCCGGCCGTCGGCATAGCGCAGACGCGTCAGCAGGTAAACCTGATCGAAGGGCTGCAGCGCCAGCGGCGCCATCACGTCCAACGGCACGGCGGTTAAGCACCCTTCAAGCAGCACCGTTTTCGGTTCGCGCCCCTGCTCGAGACACAGCTTGTGGAAGTTGGTGTTCTGCGTCGGATCCAGCCATAGACGCTCCGGCGTCACGAACCAGCCGCGGCGGTCGGCGCGGTAAATCACGCCGCTGGCCTCCAGCTGCGCCAGGCTCTCACGCACCGTAATCCGGGTCGTGTTGAACAGCGCGCACAGCTCGCGCTCGGAAGGCAGCTTGTCGCCGCTTTTGAGGGCGCCGTTTTGAATACGCGCCTGCAGCTGCGCCTTAATCATCAGGTATTGCGGCATCTCGCCAGAGGGTGATTTCATGTTTACTCACTGCCACTTTTCGTGCGCTCATTATACATAGCCAGATGAATTTTTTGTTGCAGCGCCACATTTCCTTTGACCCTGCCCCGGCTTTGTCTCCATGATAAATGCAAATCTGGTATAGACCAAATGGTGAGACAAATGACTTCACGGAACTACCTGCTGCTGACCCCCGGCCCGTTAACCACCTCCCGTACGGTGAAAGAGGCGATGTTGTTCGATAGCTGCACCTGGGATGATGATTACAATCTCGGCGTGGTACAGACCATTCGCCAGCAGCTGGTGCAGTTGGCTACCCCGGCCGACGGTTACACGGCGGTGCTGCTGCAGGGTAGCGGCAGCTACGCGGTCGAAGCGGTACTCGGCAGCGTCATCGGCGAACAGGGCAAAGTGTTGATCGTCAGCAATGGCGCCTATGGCGCGCGTATGATTGAGATGGCGCAGCTGATGGGCATCGCCTGCCACCCTTACGACTGCGGCGAAGTCGCACGCCCTGATGCGGCGGCGATCGAACAGATCCTGCAGAACGACCCGGCGATCACCCATATCGCGATGGTACATAGCGAAACCACCACCGGCATGCTGAATCCGATCGAAGAGGTGGCCGAACTGGCGAAACGGTACGATAAACGCTATATCGTCGATGCGATGAGCAGCTTTGGCGGCATTCCGTTGGATATCGCCGCGCTGAATATTGATTACCTGATAAGCTCCGCCAACAAATGCATTCAGGGCGTGCCGGGCTTTGCCTTCGTGATTGCCCGCGAAGCGGAGCTGGCCGCCTGCAAAGGCCGTTCGCGCTCGCTGTCTCTGGATCTGTACGCCCAGTGGCGCTGCATGGAAGATAACCACGGTAAGTGGCGTTTCACCTCGCCGACCCATACCGTGCTGGCCTTCGCCCAGGCGCTGAAAGAGCTGGCGCAGGAGGGCGGCGTCAGCGCCCGCCATCGGCGCTACCGCAACAACCAGCGCCGGCTGGTCGCCGGAATGCGCGCGCTCGGCTTCCGGCCGCTGCTCGACGATAGCCTGCACTCGCCGATTATTACCGCCTTTTATTCACCGGATGCGCCGCAGTACCGCTTTCACACCTTCTACCAGAAGCTGAAAGATCAGGGCTTCGTTATCTATCCGGGAAAAGTATCGCAAAGCGACTGCTTCCGCATCGGCAACATTGGCGAAGTCTACGATGCCGATATCACCGCCCTGCTGGCGGCTATCGACAACGCCATGTACTGGAAACAATAAGGAACCGCCATGAACCGTATTAGCGCACTGATCCTTGACTGGGCAGGCACCACCGTAGACTTCGGCTCTTTCGCCCCGACGCAAATTTTCGTCGAGGCCTTCCGCCAGGCCTTCGATATTGAGATCACCCTTGAAGAGGCCCGCGTGCCAATGGGGCTTGGCAAGTGGCAGCACATTGAGGCGCTGGGCAAACTCCCTGCTGTCGATAGCCGCTGGCAGGCCAAATTTGGCCGCGCGATGACGGCCGCCGATATCGATGCGATCTATGCCGCGTTTATGCCGCTGCAAATCGCTAAGGTTGTCGATTTTTCTGCACCGATTGCCGGCGTTGTCGACACCCTCGCCGCGCTGCGCGCCGAGGGTCTGAAGATTGGCTCCTGCTCGGGTTATCCGCGCCCGGTGATGGAAAAGCTGGTACCGGCCGCCGCCGCCCAGGGCTACGCCCCGGACCACTGGGTCGCCACCGATGATCTTGCCGTCGGCGGTCGTCCGGGCCCGTGGATGGCGCTGCAGAACGTGATTACCCTGGGCATAGACGATGTGGCCCACTGCGTGAAGGTCGACGACGCCGCACCGGGCATCAGCGAAGGGTTACATGCCGGGATGTGGAGCGTCGGCCTGGCGGTGTCCGGTAACGAATTCGGCGCTACCTGGGAGGAGTACCAGGCGATGTCGAAAGAGGAAATCGCCACCCGCCGCGAGCGGGCGGCAGGCAAACTGTATGCCGCCGGGGCTCACTATGTGGTTGATACCCTGGCGGACCTGCCGGAAGTGATTGCCGACATCAACGCCCGGCTGGCAAAAGGCGAACGGCCTTAAGCGGGTGAATTCACCTTCACTTTGGCCGCTACCAGCAGGCCGGTAAACAGCATTAATATTCCTGACAACACCAGCGGCGACAGCAGCCCTAAGTGGTCGAGCGCAACGCCGCCGACCGCGGCGCCGCAGGTGTTGGCCAGCTGGATCACCGCCACCTGAATCGACCCGGCTTTTTCCGCCTGATCGGAGAGCGAACGGGTGATCCACGTTGACCACCCCACCGGGATCAGCGCAAACGCGAAGCCCCAGATAATCGCCACCGTTGAGGCGACGATTTTGCTTTCTCCCCACAGTACCAGCGCCGCCGCGCAGGCGGTCAGCACCAGCGGCGCAATCGCCAGCGCCGCTTTGACCGAGCGCTTCAGCACCACCGAGGAGAGCGAGGTGCCGATAAAGCTGGCGATACCAAAGCTCAGCAGCACCAGCGTCAGGCCGTCGACGTCAAAACCGGCGAGGGTCATGTAAACCGGGCGAATATAGGTAAAGAAGGCGAACTGTCCGGCAAAGGCCATGAAAATGGCGCACATCCCGGCCATCACCCCCGGACGCTTCAGCAGACCAAACATATTTTGCTGCTGAGCCGCCGATTCACCGGGCAGCGACGGCAGCGCTTTCAGCACCCAGAGCGTACACAGCACGCCCATCACCGCCGCGCCGTTAAAGACGTTGCGCCAGCCGATAAGCCCGCCAAGGAAACTGCCCAATGGGGCGGCGATCACCAGCGCGATTGATACCGCGCCGAAGATAATCGACAGCGCTTTCGGCACCACGCGCATCGGCACCAGCCGCATGGTCAGCGAGGCCGACATCGCCCAGAAACCGCCGAGCGCCAGGCCCAGACAGGCGCGCCCCAGCAGCAGCAGGGTGAAGCTATCGGCAAACGATACCAGCAGGCAGGAAAGGGTCAGCAGCAGCGAAAACAGGATCACCACGTAGCGGCGATCGGTTTTGCCGATAACCGTGGTGATAAACAGGCTGGAGAACATCGCGACGAATGCCGTCGTCGTCACCGACTGCCCGGCCATCCCTTCGGAGATGCCTAAATCCAGCGCCATCGGCGTCAGCAGACTGACCGGTAGAAATTCGACGGTAATCAGGCAGGCAACGCAGAAAGCAACCGCGAAAACCGCCGACCAGTTTGGTCGCGCCAGCTCGCGTGCATGGGGTTTGGCTTCATTTGAATGACTCATGAGTGACCTGCGAAGAAAGTGGCTGAAAGCCGCGCAGTGTAACATTTTGTTTGTGACGAATTTAACGTTTTCACAACTCTCATCGCTTTTCACGGCATGATACAAAGGGATAGCCTGAGAATATAGCCTTCGCCATTCTGCCGGATGGCGCTTACGCTTATCCGGCCTACAAGTGACGAGTGCGGAAACCGTAGGCCGGATAAGGCGCAGCCGCCATCCGGCACTCGGATTTACTCACCGCGAGCCGATTTCACCAGCCCGCAGATCCACTCCTGGTGACCGTTAATCATCGGATTGGGCAAGGTACGCGCCAACTCCTGCGCCGGAACGCCTTTTTGCGACTCCTGGGTGAGGATACGTACGCGCCCGCCGGGCAAATCTTCAAATAGCCACGCGTGGATCACATCAAGACGCGTCGTTGCATCCCCTTCCGCCCAGCCGTGCCAGGCTACGCGCGCCGCCTGCCCGGCAGCGGGAGGTACATACTCTGTAATCTGCGCCTCAATCGGGAAGCCGAAGGTGCTGAAGCGGAAACGGGCGTTGGCGCTGAGGGTCGGGCCGCTGCCGTCATGGAAATGGATATCGGCAACGTTGCTGTAATAGCCCGGCCACAGCGTGGTGTCATCGAGCTGCGCCCATATCTGAGCTGCCGTCAGGCCGCTAACGATAATTTCATTAGAGGCAAAATTGTCGGTCGTACCTGGCAGATACTCTTCCGGCCAGACGATGGCGCTTTGCAGCAGGGGCTGTTTCATGATTAACCTCGTGAACGATTGTTTTAACGAGGTTAATCATGCGTCGGTGAGTGATATAAATCGAATCATCATCCTTGATAATACACATAAGAAATTATGATATCAGTGCAGCCAGTGCACGCCGTCTTCCGGCAGAAACAGCGCGTTATAACGCTGCTGTAGGTTATGCAAATCGCTTGCATCCGGATCCAGGTCGCGCAGAAACCCTTGCGCAAGACGAATTTGCGCGTCGGTAATCGGCGCCGCTAAACGCGCTTTTTGCATCAGGCGATACCAGTAATGCAGGTTTTTTTCGCTGGCATCGACGATAGCGGTCTGCCAGATCAGCAGTACCTGTGCGGCGTTCTGCAGATGCGCTTCATTCGGCCGCTCCAGGTAGCGCAAATACTCATTACCGGCGGTTTTTCCCAGCTGATCGATCATCGATTCCAGCGGAACAGGCGTAATGCCAAGGCGTTCGCTCAGGCGACGAATCGCGCGGCGTGAATCAGAGGTAAGCACCCGAAATCCCACAACAAATACCACTACCAGGGTGGCCAGTCCTATCCAGATCATGCATCCTCTCATCCAATCGCAGCCTCACTATCATAATGGGAATTTGCCTGCTGTCGACTACCGGGCATACCATAATGTGACTTATCGCGTTTGCGGATAGCTATCATGAAATCTGATATCAGAAACCTCGATCTCAACCTGCTGAAAGCCCTGGATGCGCTGCTCGATGAGCGCAGCGTCACCCGGGCGGCAGCGCGGCTGGCGCTCACCCAGCCGGCGGTCAGCGGCATGCTCACCCGCCTGCGCGACGCCTTTAATGACCCGCTGTTTATCCGCGCCCCACACGGTATGGTGCCGACACTGCGCGCTCAGGCGCTGGCGGCTCCGGTAAAGCAGCTGCTGATCGATGCTGAAACCCTGTTGCAACCCGCCATCTTCGAGCCGCTGGAAGCCAATTTTACCTGGACCATCGCCGCGACGGATTATGCGTTGAAAGCAGTGATCGTGCCATTTATCGCCGCGCTGAAGCCACTGGCGCCGGGTATCCGCGTGCGCATCATTCCCGAATCACCGGCCACGCTGCTGGCACAGTCCGAACGTGGTGAAGTAGATATTGCGCTATTGACGCCCCACGATACGCCGCCGGCGCTGCACAGCCGGGCGCTGTATCAGGAAGACTATGTCTGTCTGATGCGCGAAGACCATCCGCAGGCCAGCCAGCCGCTGACGCTCGACCGCTTCTGTGCGCTGGAACATGTGCTGGTTTCATGGCAGGGCGATAGCTTTCGCGGCGTGACCGACGACGCGCTGGCGGCGCTTGGTCGAACCCGGCGGGTGGGATTGTCGGTGAGCAGTTTCCTGGTGTTGCCGGAAATACTGGCGGTGAGCGACATGATCGCCGTGGTACCGCGCCGACTGGCGAAAAGAGCCAGCGGCATGAAAATAGCCCCACCGCCGCTGACGATCCCGGGTTTCACCAAAAGCATGGCCTGGCACGAGCGTAACCATCATGACCCGGCGCAGCAGTGGCTGCGGGAGCTACTCCTGCAATCCAGCCAGCAAGAACAATAAAAAAGCCCGGCGCGAAGGCCGGGCAAGGTTACCAAATACCTGGTGAATCAGGCAGTCTGCAAAATACGGTTCTTTTTCTCGCGGCGAATTTTACGCTCTTCGAAGATAGCCACGATGGCCATCAGGCAGATACAGCCGATGGCGGCGGCGTCCAGCGCCGCAAAGGTGCCGGCCCAGCCGGTCAGGCCGAAGACCGGCGTGCCGTCGGCGATCATCCCGAGACCCAGCTTGGCGAAGCTATCGCCGATCAGATAGGCGAAGGTGCCCTTGATTCCATCGGCGGCGCCGATCGCTTTTTTCGGCACGAAGCCGACGGCGGCGACGCCGATCAACAGCTGCGGACCAAACACCAGGAAGCCCAGCGCAAACAGTGAGGCCAGATAGACATACTGGTTGCTGGCGTGTTGATAAACCCCGAGGGTGGCGATAATCAGCGCCAACGCGACGCAGGCTACCAGCGCGCGGCGGCCATTGGCCAGATCCGACAGCCAGCCCCACAGCAGCGTGCCAACCAGCGCGCCGACTTCAAACAGAGTAAAGCCCTGAATCGCCACCTCTTTAGACAGCTTCAGCTCCTGGAAGGCATAGACGGTGGACCACTGATCGATGCCGATACGTACCACGTAGAGGAAAATGTTGGAGAAGCACAGCAGCCAAATCACTTTGTTTTTCAGCACGTACTCGACAAAGATTTGCCATTTGGTCATCGCGTTCTCTTCGGTCTCTTTGTCCTCTTCGCTGATCGCTTCGCCAAACAGCTCCTCCGCCGTGCCGAGTCCATAGGCTTCCGGAGAGTCGCTACCAAACCGCAGGCCGATAAAGCCCACAATCAGCGCGATAATCGACGGGAAGATAAACATACCGATGACGTGACCATCGAACAGGTAGTTGGCGCCAAGCAGCGCTACGCCCGCCGCGCCTGCGCCGCCGAGGTTATGAGAAATATTCCAGAACCCAAGGAAGGTGCCGCGTTTGCGGCGCGGCGTCCACTTGGTGATAGTCGAGTAGCTGCACGAGCCGCCGGTGCTCTGGAAGAAACCGCTCAGCGCATAGAAGGCGATCATCAGGAACAGGCTGGTTGAACCCGCCCCCATACTGGCGCTAAAGCCCAGCATACAGATGGCGGAGAGGATCAGCATAAACGGCAGGAACTGCTTGGTGTTTTTACCGTCGGCATAATAAGAGACCAGCGTCTTGCCCACGCCGTAGGTGATGGAAAAGCCCAGGCCAATCATCCCCAGCTGCGTCATGCTCAACCCGTAGGTGGAGATCATGTCGTTCTGCGCGATGTTAAAGTTCTTGCGGATCAGATACATGGTCAGGTAGCCGATGAAGACCACCAGGTAGGACTGCATGAAAGGTTTGAACCACATTTTGCGCCGCACGTCGAGCGGCAGATCCAGGGTCGGCTTGCGCACCTGATTCAGAAAGGCCAGCATGGGTATCTCCTGAGCTGATTTTTTATGCCTGCGTCATAACCAGGCATTGTAAAAACCAGCGCGCCGTCTGGCCTGAGACGGCGTCCAGGTGAAACCGGGAAAATTTCTTAGTTTTGCCCCGTTCGCGGCGAAAGGGTGAGCTACATCACGCTTCGCTGGCGGTACGCGGCGCCTGCGCGTTTAAAAACGGCAGCAGCAGCAGCGCGGAAATGCCGGCGGCAATCGCAATCACCACGAAGAATCCGGTCCAGTGCCAGATATCCATCACCTGCGCCAGCGGCCAGCCGGAAAGCGAGGCGCCAAGATAAGCGAACAGGCCGACAAACCCGGTCGCCGCCCCGGCGGCTTCTTTATGCGAACATTCCGCCGCCGCCATGCCGATCAGCATCTGCGGGCCGAAAACGAAGAACCCGGTGGTGAAGAAGCAGGCCGCCTGCATGACATAGCTGGCGAAAGGCATCAGCCACAGCCCGCCAACCGACAGCAAAATTCCGGCGGCGAAAATCAGGTTCATCGGCCCGCGATTGCCGTTAAACAGTTTATCCGAGCCCCATCCCGCCACCAGCGCGCCGATAAAACCGCCCAGCTCAAACATGGTCACCGCCGAGTTAGCGGTCACCAGATCGACGCCGAGCGTCTCCGACATATACAGATTACCCCAGTCGTTAATCGCCGCCCGCACCACGTACACCAGCACATAGCACAGCGACAGCAGCCAGATGTAGGGATTGGCCAGCACGTAGCGGGTCAGGATCTCTTTACGCGTCAGCCCGGCGCCTTCCTGCTGCTGGGCGATTTCCAGCGCATCGTGACGCCAGTCGCCTACGGCGGGTAACCCCACCGCCTGCGGGCGATCGCGCAGCCGCCAGCACAGATACAGTCCGGCGAGGATCGCCAGACAGCCGGCAATCATCATCCCCGCGCGCCAGCCGTAGTGCAGCGCCGCCGCCCCCACGACCATCGGGATCAGCGCGCCGCCGACGTTATGCGCGGTATTCCACAGCGCCCACCAGCCGCCGCGTTCGGTCCGCGAATACCAGGCCGTCAGCAGCCGGGCGCACACCGGCGAGCCCCAGCCCTGGAAGAAGGCATTCAGCGCCCACAGCAGCGCGAAAGCCCACAGC
This sequence comes from Klebsiella sp. 10982, assembly GCF_048589245.1. Lineage (NCBI taxonomy): Bacteria > Pseudomonadati > Pseudomonadota > Gammaproteobacteria > Enterobacterales > Enterobacteriaceae > Klebsiella > Klebsiella sp. 10982. The sequence goes on along the minus strand of NZ_JBMAXV010000032.1, from coordinate 8,368 downwards.
GAGGTGGAAAAACCAAACAGGATATTCACCACCCCGGTAGCGATAAGCCCCAGCCCCATAAAATAGCGGGCGTCGGAGCGGTCGCTGACGATACCGGAGAAAAATTTCGACAGTCCGTAAGTGATGTAAAACAGCGTGGCCAGCAGGCCGATATCGCTGCGGGTCAGCACATTGCTGGCCAGAATTTCCGGAACCGCGGCATTAAAGCTTTTGCGGGTGAAATAAAACAGCGCATAACCCAGCCAGATAGTGAGCAGAATATGTCGACGCCAGTAACGATAACGCTCGTCCAGCTCGCGTTTATCGCTAATCGGCGCGGCGTCCGGCGGCGCTTTTAAAAAGGCAAACATCGGCGCTCCTCTCAGACGTAACGCAGCGGTAGATTGACGCACACCCGGGTACCGTGGGTGCAGGAGATAGTTAACGTACCGCCCAGCGCGGTCACACGCTCGCGCATGCCGGTCAGGCCGAACCCCTGCAGATTCGAGCCCGGCGGCAGGCCGCAGCCGTCATCCTCCAGCACCAGCATCAATCGCCCATCCTGCTGCCAGCCCTGGAGGGTGACGGCGCTGGCGCTGGCGTGCTTGACGATATTATTCAGCCCCTCCTGGCAAACGCGAAACAGCGTCACGCGCTGGTTTTCGCTCAGCCCCGCCTCGTTAATCCGCCATTCAAGGTGGCTGACGATGCCGCGGTCTTCCAGTTCCATTTCGCGCATCAACGAACGTATCGCCTGTTCAAGCGGCAGATCGTCAAGCTGGCGCGGACGCAGACGACCCAGCAGTCTTCGCACGGAGTCGTAAACCCCCAGCGACAGTTGTTCTATCAGCTGGCCGCTCTGCCGTACGCTACCGTTGTGTGGCGCCAGACGCTGCACGATCCCCGCCTGGGTGCGAATTGCCGTGATAGTCTGGCCAATATCATCGTGCAGCTCGCGCGCCACGTCGCGCCGCACGCTCTCTTCCGTTTCCAGCAGGCGTTCCGCCAGCCGCCGATTACGCGCCAGCTCGTTCTGTAGCGACAGGTTAAGCTCGCGCAATCGCTGGATCCCTGCTCCCAGCAGCAGTCCGGTCAGGCTCTGGGCCAGCAGTGAAAGCAATAAATCAACCGGGTGATCGTGCCAGGTCTGGCTGGCAATCAGCGCGATGGCGTTCATCAGGGTGGCGATCAGCGCCCCCTGCCAGCCATAGTGCCAGGCGAGAGCGATAATCGGCAGCGCCAGACAAAAAGGGGTAAAGCGGGAGAGTTCGGCGGGCAACCCGAGCTGTAGCCACAGGCTGACGGTAAAGAGCAGCAGGTACCAGATCAGATGCCGGCCGCGCCAGTTAACCGGCTGCGACACCAGCGACGGTCCCAGCGGCCGCCAGACGGTGCTGGTAAGATAGTGCCAGATAACCAGGCAGGTCGGCGCCAGGGTCAGGCCGCCGGTCAGGGTCAACAACAGCGCGGTCAATCCTTCGCTCCCTTGCGCCAACCACGGCAGCGATTGCAGCAGCGAGGCGGCGATCAGCGCCCCGCCCTGGCGCAACAATGTCAGCCAGTCGCGCTGATGGCGATAGCGTGAAATCAACGCTACCGGCAGCAGGGTCAGCAGACTTCCGGTCATCAATATTATCGGGTGCGCCAGCGCCACTTCCTGCGCCAGCCAAAAGATAAGCAGCCACTCGGCGCCCAGCAGCACCGGCCAGTAGCCACGCTGGCACTGCAGCATCAGCCCTAAACGCAGGCCAAAGGGAAACAGCAGCACCGCCAGGTCCGCGCGTTCCACCAGATGCAGACTGATGCTCCACAGGCAGAACCAGGCGGCTGAGAAGATAAAGGCGCAGCCGATCACCGACAGCAAGCGCGAAACGACGGTGTTCATTGCCAGCTATCGAACATGCGGCGCGCCAGCTCAACGTCGTTACTGACGCCCAGTTTTTCCAGCAGGTTGGCGCGGTGAACGTGAACGGTTTTCGGCGACAGGCCGAGCTCGGCGGCGATCTCTTTCACCGCCATCCCCTGCGCCAGCTTTTCCGCCACCTGGCGTTCGCGTTTGGTGAGCGGATCCTGGCGCCCGGCGGCCAGCTTCATGGCGATATCCGGCGTGAGATAACAACCGCCCGCCGCCACCGTGCGCACTGCGGCAATCAGTTCATCCGGACTGCAGCGTTTCGACAGGAAGCCGCGCGCGCCGGCGTTCAGCGCCTGCTCGATCAGCGCCGGGCTGTCGTGTACCGACAGCATGATGGTCGCCATCCCCTTCGGCAGCTGGCTTAGCAGCTCCAGCCCGGAAATATCCGGCATTGAGATATCGCAGATACAGACCTGCACGCCGCGCCCCGGTAGCCCCGCCAGCGCCTCGCGGCCGCAGCCGAATTCAGCGACAACCTGAAAATCAGCTTCCAGCCCCAGCAGCTGAGCAAAACCGGAGCGGACAATCAAATGATCGTCAATAAGGGCGATGGTAGTCATGGTGTTTCCTGGTGCCTGAAAGCGCCGGATGGCGGCGTAAACGCCTTATCCGGCCTACGGATCCACTCCCTGTAGGCCGGATCAGCGCAGCGCCATCCGGCAAAGGCGCTTACCTTAACCATAAGCACCTTACCGTTCAAGCCTTGCGCGATTCACTCGAAGAACACCGCAATTTTGTTAAACATGGTGGGATCGGACTGGTTGCGCGCCACTTTAGTGACATCTTCCAGCTTTTCAATCTGGCTAATCATCTGCCCGAGACGCTGATCGTCGTTTACCAGCAGCCAGATGCGGCTGTGTTCGCTGCCCTGAATCGGCAGACAGAGAATGCCTTCGACGTTAAACGCCCGGCGGGCAAATAGCCCGCAGACGTGGGTCATGACGCCGGGGTGGTTGCGGACGGTGAGTTCCAGAATGACGTTATCACATTGTTTTTGCATGGCTTATTCCCCCACCATCTCAGTATTGGCCGCACCCGGCGGTACCATCGGATACACTTTCTGCTGCGCGTCGATGCGCACGTGGATCAGCGCCGGCCCCGGACGGTCAATGATCGCCTGCAGCGCCGCCTGCGGATCGGCTTCGTTATTTAAATCACAGGTTTGCAGACCAAAACCGGCAGCGATCTGCATAAAGTTAATCATCCCCGGATAGGTGGCGGCAAAAACGCCCTGCTGATAGAACAGGCTCTGCTGCTGATGCACCAGCCCCAGCGCTTCGTTGTTCAGCAGGATAATTTTTACATCCAGCTGATTTTCAGCGGCGGTGGCCATCTCCTGAATATTCATCATCAGGCTGCCGTCGCCGGAGAAGCAGATAACCTTGCGCTGCGGATTCGCCAGCGCCGCGCCGATGGCCGCCGGCAGGCCGAAGCCCATGGTACCGAGACCGCCGGAAGTCAGCCACTGGTGCGGACGGTTGAGCGGATAGGCCTGCGCCGTCCACATCTGATGCTGGCCAACGTCGGTGGTGATAATCGCCTCGTCGTCAACGCAGGCGGCCACGGCGTTAATCAGGCCGTAATGGGAGAGCGGGTCGCTTTCCTGCGGAATGGCGCAGGGGAATTCTCTTTGTAAATCAGCCACCAGCTGGCGCCACTCAGCACGCGGCTGCGCCTCAATCTGCGGAATAAGCTGGGCCAAGACCTCCGCCACATCGCCCTGAATCGCTACGTGCGGTTGCTTAATTTTGCCAAGCTCCGAGCGGTCGATATCGACGTGAATAATCTTCGCGTTCGGGCAGAACTGCTCGGTCTTGCCAATCGCCCGGTCATCAAAACGCGCGCCTAAAACAATCAGTAAATCAGCCTCTTGCAGAATAAAGTTAGTGCTGCGCGCGCCGTGCATCCCCAGCATCCCCAGCGACAACGGATGCGCCTTCGGCAGCATACCCAGCGCCATTAAGGTCATGGTGGTCGGCAGGTTGGCTTTTTCCGCCAGCTCACGGATCGGCTGCGGCGCGTTAATCACGCCGCCGCCCAGATACAGTACCGGGCGTTTCGCCGCGTTGATCATTGCCGCCGCTTCACGCACGCTTTCAGGCGCGCATGCCGGTGCCGGGGCGCACTCGCCAGGCTCAGGCAGCGTTTCCAGTTCAATCGTCGCCGACTGTACGTCCTTAGGAATATCTATCCACACCGGCCCGGGGCGCCCGGACTGGGCAATACGGAAGGCGTCGCTAATCACCTGCGGCAGCTCGGCGATATCGCGCACCAGGTAGTTATGCTTAGTGATGGGGATAGAGATGCCGTAGGTATCGACTTCCTGGAAGGCGTCGGTGCCGATCATTGAGGCCGGAACCTGCCCGGTGATGCAGACCAGCGGAATAGAATCGAGGCGGGCATCGGCGATGGCGGTAATCAGGTTGGTGGCGCCAGGGCCGCTACAGGCCATACAGACTGCGGGTTTACCTTCGGTACGCGCCATCCCCTGAGCGATAAAACCCGCCCCCTGCTCGTGGCGCGCCAGGATGTGGCGGATCTGCGTGCTTTGGCTCAAGGCATCATAGATAGGCAGAATGGAGCCGCCCGGAATGCCGCTGACCATAGTGATACCCTGGCGTTCCAGTAAATGAACAACCAGCTGCGCGCCGGTAAAGCGCATTGTGTTTGATGTGGTGCCCGAACTTGCCATGCTCCAGTCCTTTTCTTCTGGGCCGACTTTACCGGGGGGCTCGCCAACAAAAAACCCCGCTCGGTTTGCGCCGGCGGGGTTTGGAATTCGTGTTGTTCCGGACCCTACGGCGCATTGCCGACGACGACCACCACAGACACGACGACCACCGCGGCAGGCGCGGTTTTTAGTAGGGTCGAAGCGATCAGGGTTGCGTTCATTAGGGACCTGTTGTGTCAATAAATAAGCTGAATTTATACAAACACAGGTTTTACGTTTTCACAATGGATTTATTTTCATCCACGAAAATTTGCGCGAAAGATCACAATTCGCCGCAAAAAGGGCTGAAAACAAAAAACCCCGCCGGAGCGAGGTTTTGATCAGCATGTTTAAGGTTGGTAGCCGCAAGCACACTGTATTACGTCAACGCCAAAAGTATACGCGATCGCTGCAGTTCGCGCAATTTAAGGCCGGTTTTTCTCTGTCATAGAGTATGGGTGAGAGAGGCGCATTTGTCCAAAAAATACTGTTCATCCATACAGTATTTATCTATACTGGGTGTGTTCACTTTGTGCCATTCGGGGGCCGCAAGTTTGACCGGCGCAACGAAGTCCTGGCTGAAACGGGTGGTGCCGTCAGTGCCTTAACCCCGAGAGAGCACACTGTGTTACGTCAACAACGTGCAGTGTCTGGCCCGCGCGGCAACGCGTGGTTCTGCGCTGCGCACCCCTGTCGTTGCAGGCGGCGGGCCGGGAAGCCGTCCATGGAAAGGACGAACTATCGGCCAGGGCAGACGCCGCCTGCGGCAGCCAGGGATAAGCTGGCAACGGGCAGCGGAAAGGTACGTCAGCTTATTGTGCTCCTTAACCACAGGAGACGCGCGTATGGGCGGAATGGATATTATTATTTTAATCCTGAAACTCATGGTTGCTGTGTTGCAACTACTTGATGCAGTCCTGAAACAGTTCCGCTGATTCAGGTTCAAGTCGCACCTGAGGGGGGCGGGAAACCGCCCCCCTGCAGGCGCCCGCCGGGCGTCCCGGGATGACTTGATGGAGGAAGCTATGCCACCGCTATTAATTGCCGCCACGACGCCGGATGCCCCGGGGTTCGGGGCATTGCGCACTGAAAGTGTCGAACAGCATTTCAACATGCTGCGCCGCCTGGCGGAAAACTGGCAGAGCGGCAAAAACCGCTTTAACGCGCCGGGCGAAGCCCTGCTGGGCGCTTTCGTGAACCACCAGCTGGTAGGGGTATGCGGCATCAATAGCGATCCCTTCAGTCCGCAGCCGCGGGTCGGGCGTATTCGTCATCTCTACATCAGCGAACGCTACCGCCGCCGGGGCATCGGCCAGCAGCTGCTGGTCTCGGTCATTACCCACTCCAGCGCCTGGTTCGACTTTCTCAACACCCATGCCCCGGCGCAGGCCTGGCCCTTTTATGAAAGGCTTGGCTTTCGCCCGGTGTACGATGAACCGCGGGTCACACATCGCCTGTTTTGTTCACTTTAGCCGCCTCTGGCAGGCGGCATGGGCGCGTGTTACAGTCCGGTGACCTTCACTGTTGAACCTGTCTGCGATGACCCTCACCGTATTCTGCATTTTGCTGTTCGCCGCCCTGCTGCACGCCAGCTGGAACGCGATTGTCAAAGCCAGCGGCGATAAAATGTACGCGGCGATCGGCGTCAGCGGCTCGGCCTCGCTGATCGCCCTGGTGATGCTGCCCTTTGCCCCGCAGCCCACGCTTGCCAGCGCCCCCTATCTGCTGGCGTCGTGCGCGTTACAGGTGGTGTATACGGTGCTGGTGGCGAAGACCTATCAGGTGTCGGATATGAGCCAGACCTATCCGCTAATGCGCGGCACCGCGCCGCTGCTGGTGGCGGCGATAAGCGTGCTGTTCCTCGGCGATCGCCTGTCGCCTCTGGCCTGGCTGGGCATCGGCGTGATCTGCCTGGCGATTCTGGCGATGGCCTTCAACGGCCGCGCCAGCTCCCGCAAAGGCATCGTGCTGGCACTGATCAACGCCTGCTTCATCGCCGGCTATACGCTGGTGGACGGCACCGGCGTCCGGCTGGCGGGCTCTGCGCTCGGCTATACCCTGTGGACCTTTTTTATGAACGGCTTCTGCCTGCTGTGCTGGGCCATGGTGGCGCGGCGGCGTGAGGCCAGTCGTTATTTACGCCAGCACTGGAAAAAGGGCATCCTCGGCGGTGTCGGCACCATGGGCTCCTACGGCCTGGCGCTATGGGCGATGACCCAGGCCCCGCTGGCGGTGGTCGCCGCCCTACGCGAAACCTCCATTCTGTTCGGCGCGCTGATCGCCTTTATCGTCCTGAAAGAGCAACTGATGCCGCTGCGCATCGTGGCCGCCTGCGGAATCGCCGCCGGGGCGATCCTCCTGCGCCTGGCGTAGCGTGAATTGGCAACATTAGTTGCCGTTCCTGTTTACATAATCTGCCTGCCCCTCTCTCAACAATCGGTACTATGCAGTTGTTCTGTCATTTTTATATGGTAGATTCCTCCATCGTTTTCGGGATGTGCCAGTCACATATTCTTTATTTCTCTTTACTCTCAAAGTATTCATCGACATGAAACGGCATAAGAACTTCAATTTGTTGTTGATGCTGGTACTGCTGGTGGCCGTCGGCCAGATGGCGCAGACCATTTATATTCCGGCCATCGCCGACATGGCGGTCGCGCTGAACGTCCGCGAAGGGGCAGTACAAAGCGTGATGGCGGCTTACCTGCTGACCTACGGCATTTCGCAGCTGTTTTACGGCCCGCTCTCCGACCGCGTCGGTCGCCGACCGGTGATCCTCGTTGGGATGTCGATTTTTATGCTGGCGACGCTGGTAGCTATCACCACCCATAGCCTGCCGGTGCTGATCGCCGCCAGCGCCATGCAGGGGATGGGCACCGGGGTCGGCGGCGTGATGGCGCGCACCCTGCCCCGCGATCTGTACGAAGGCGCTCAGCTGCGTCATGCCAATAGCCTGTTAAATATGGGTATTCTGGTCAGCCCGCTGATAGCGCCGCTGCTCGGCGGCATCCTCGACACCCTGTGGAGCTGGCGCGCCTGTTACGCCTTCCTGCTGGTCCTGTGCGCTGGCGTGACCTTCAGTATGGCGAAGTGGATGCCGGAAACGCGGCCGGAGGGCGCACCGCGCACCAAACTTCTGGCCAGCTATAAAACCCTGTTCGGCACCGGCGCCTTTAACTGTTACCTGTTAATGCTGATCGGCGGTCTGGCAGGGATCGCGGTATTCGAAGCCTGCTCCGGGGTGCTGATGGGCGCGGTGCTCGGCCTGAGCAGCATGGCGGTGAGTATTTTGTTCATTCTGCCAATCCCGGCGGCCTTCTTCGGCGCCTGGTTTGCCGGCCGCCCGAACAAGCGTTTCCCGACGCTGATGTGGCAGTCGGTTATCTGCTGCCTGCTGGCGGGTTTGATGATGTGGATCCCGGGGCTGCTGGGCATCATGACCGTCTGGACCCTGCTGGTGCCTGCAGCGCTGTTCTTCTTCGGCGCCGGAATGTTGTTCCCGCTGGCCACCAGCGGCGCAATGGAGCCATTCCCGTTCCTCGCCGGTACCGCCGGGGCGCTGGTTGGCGGCTTGCAGAATATCGGCTCCGGTGTGCTGGCCTGGCTGTCGGCGATGATGCCGCAAACCGGTCAGGGTAGTCTCGGTCTGCTGATGATGCTGATGGGCCTGTTGATTCTGCTGTGCTGGCTGCCGCTGGCCTCGCGCTTCACCCACCATCAGCAGCCGGTATAAGCGCCGCTGGCGCTCCCCGGATAGCGGCTGA
>NZ_JBMAXV010000031.1:0-68672 GCF_048589245.1 Klebsiella sp. 10982 | reverse complement strand
CGGATAAGGCACCTGCCGCTATCCGGGAACATCTCCCCGGTGGCGCTGCGCTTACCGGGGCTACAAACCGGAGCTGACGGGTAGCCCGGATAAGACGCCTGCCGCTATCCGGGAACATCTCCCCGGTGGCGGGGCGACAGGGAGTGATACATTTTTACTCCCCGTGGTTAGCCAGCACCGCAGGCAGCTGGTAGCCCGGATAAGGCGCCAGCCGCTATCCGGGTACATCTCCCCGGTGGCGGGCGACAGGGAGTGATACATTTTCACTCCCCGTGGTTAGCCAGCACCGCAGGCAGATTGCTCTCGATCCAGTCCGCCAGCGCCGCCACCTTCTCGCTCACCTGCAGGCCGAGCGGCGTCAGGCTATATTCAACATGCGGCGGCACCACCGGATAAGAGACGCGGTCGATAAAACCATCCTGCTCCAGGGCCTGCAGCGACTGCGCCAGCATCTTTTCGCTGACCCCACCCATTTTGCGCCGCAGATCGCTGAAGCGGTGGGTCCCCTCGCGCAGCGCCACCAGAATCAACACGCCCCAGCGGCTGGTGACATGTTTAAGCACATCGCGCGACGGGCACTGTTCCGCGAACAGGTTGCCGGTGCGCAGTTTCTCGCTCAGCGTCGGTTCGGCCATTTTCACACTTACCTTTTTGTACGTACTTACTAAAAGTTAGTTAAGGTGGTAGCTTACCACAACTGCCAATAAACACGAAGGAGAAGACCCATGATCGCCCTTACCGGTGCCACCGGCCAACTTGGCCACTACGTTCTGCAAAACCTGCTTAAAACCGTCCCTGCCAGCCAGATTGTGGCGATTGTCCGCAACCCGGCCAAAGCCCAGTCCCTCAGCCAGCAGGGCGTCGTTGTCCGTCAGGCCGACTATAGCGACGAAGCGGCACTGACCGCCGCGCTGCAGGGCGTGGATAAACTGCTGTTAATCTCCTCCAGCGAAGTCGGCCAGCGAGCCGTACAGCACCGCAACGTCATCAACGCCGCTAAAGCCGCCGGGGTAAAATTCATCGCCTACACCAGCCTGCTGCACGCCGACACCTCGCCGCTGGGCCTGGCCGGTGAGCATATCGAAACCGAGCAGATGCTGGCCGACTCTGGTATCGCTTACGCCCTGCTGCGTAACGGCTGGTATACCGAAAACTATCTGGCCAGCGCGCCGCCAGCGCTGGAACACGGCGTGTTTATCGGCGCCGCCGGCGAGGGGAAAATTGCCTCCGCCCCCCGCGCGGATTATGCCGTCGCTGCCGCCCGCGTTATCGCCGGTGAAGGCCATGAAGGGAAAGTTTACGAACTGGCGGGGGATAACGCCTGGACGCTGAGCGACCTGGCTGCCGAGCTGAGCACGCAAAGCGGGAAAAACGTGGTCTACCAGAACCTCAGCGAAGCCGATTTTGCCGCCGCGCTGAAAAGCGTCGGCCTGCCGGCCGGGCTTGCCGATATGCTGGCGGATTCCGACGTCGGCGCGTCAAAAGGCGGACTGTTTGACGACAGCCGCACCCTGAGTACGCTGATCGGCCGTCCGACCACCTCCCTTGCTGAAAGCGTGAAAGGCATTCTGTAACCGCCCCTCTCAGCTTTTGCGGTTGCGTCCCGGCGGTTCCTCTCTCATATTGAAGAGATCAACCGTCGGGAGGCAGGCATGCAGGGCGTACCACCGCAATTTAGTGATGAAAAAGACCGCGCGCGCTTTCGCCATCTCGAACAGCTGCCCGGGGTAGAGCTTTACCACGCCCATATCTCCCGTTACGCCTTTGAACCCCATACCCACGAAGCCTTCGGCATCGGCGTGATCGAGCAAGGCGCGGAGCGCTTTCGCTACCGCGGCAGCCAGCACATCGCCGCCGCAAACGCTATTGTCACCATGAATCCCGACGAACTGCACACCGGCGAAGCGGCAACCGCCGACGGCTGGCGCTACCGGATGATTTATCTGGAGCCGGACCGTCTGGAAGCCATCACCGGGGTGCGCGACTGGTGGTTCAGCGAGGTGGTCCGCGAGGATCCCCTGCGTTCCCGACAGATTGGTCAGCTGATTTATGGCCTGTGGCATAGCGACGATCCGCTGGCCCAGCAGGGAATGCTGCTCGACCTCATCGACGCCTTCCGCCCTCTGGCCCACCATGCCTCTGCGCAAGGTGAGGCCGGACATCGCTTTGACCGCGTGCGCGATTACCTGCACGATAACTATATGCGCGCCATCACCCTCGACGAGCTGGCGCAGGTGGCGGCGCTGAGCCCGTACCACTTTCAGCGCCAGTTTAAAGCCCACTATCACGTGACGCCCCACCAGATGCTGATGGCTATCCGTCTGTGGCGCGCCAAGGCTTTTCTCACCCACGGCATGCCCGCCGCCGAAGTAGCGATTGCCGTCGGCCTCACCGACCAGTCCCACCTGACCCGCGCCTTCACCCTGCGTTACGGTATTACGCCGGTGCGCTATCAGAAGCAGGTCGCCAGGCGCTAATGCGCAATCTCATACAATATTCCTGCCCGCCCCCCTTCTACACTGCAGACAACGGTAATGACAACGGATGCAATGATGATTAGTGGTGTGCTGTACGCCCTGCTGGCGGGGCTGATGTGGGGGTTAATTTTTGTCGGGCCTTTGCTGGTACCAGAGTATCCGGCGATGCTGCAGTCGATGGGACGCTATCTGGCGCTGGGCCTGATCGCCCTGCCGCTGGCGTGGCTCGGGCGCGGGCGCCTGCGCCAGCTGAGCCGGCAGGACTGGTGGACCGCGCTGGGCCTGACAATGATGGGGAATCTTATCTATTACGCCTGCCTGGCCAGCGCCATTCAGCGCACCGGCGCGCCGGTCTCCACCATGATTATCGGCACGTTGCCGGTGGTATTGCCGGTCTTCGCCAATCTGCTCTACAGCCAGCGCGACGGGAAGCTGCCGTGGCGGCGCCTGTTTCCGGCGCTGGTCTGCATTGCCCTCGGCCTGATCTGCGTGAATGTCGCGGAACTGCGCCAGGGGCTGCCTGACTTTAGCCCGTGGCGCTACGGCTCCGGCATCGCACTGGCGTTGGGATCGGTGGCCTGCTGGGCCTGGTATGCCCTGCGCAACGCCCGCTGGTTGCGGGAAAATCCGCATCAGCCGCCGATGATGTGGGCTACCGCCCAGGCGCTGGTGACGCTTCCGGTTTCACTGGCCGGTTACCTCGCCGCCTGCGCCTGGCTGCACGGTCAGCAGGCCGGGTTCCCCCTGCCCTTCGGCCCGCGCCCGGCGGTGTTTATTACGCTGATGCTGGCTATCGCGGTGCTCTGCTCATGGGTCGGCGCGCTGTGCTGGAACATCGCCAGCCAGCGGCTGCCGACGGTGATCCTCGGGCCGCTGATCGTCTTCGAAACCCTGGCCGGGCTGCTGTATACCTTCCTGCTGCGGCAAAGTTTACCGCCGTTACTGACCCTGAGCGGGATCCTGCTGCTGGTGCTCGGCGTAGTCTCCGCCGTACGCGCCAGACCGGAAAAACCGACGTTGCAACCGCTGACGAACGAAAAAAAGTAGCCAGACCCTCTTAAGGGGTATTCCCTTGCCTTAAAGATGCATTTAAAATACATCTTATATTCCTGATGACGAGGTAACTGCTATGGCTTTCCGTGACCAACCTTTAGGCGAGCTGGCGCTGACCATCCCGCGCGCCTCCGCCCTGTTCCGTCAATACGACATGGATTACTGCTGCGGCGGCAAACAGACCTTGGCGCGCGCCGCATCGCGGAAAGCGCTGGATGTCGCGGTGATTGAAGCCGAGCTGGCGAAACTGGCCGAGCAGCCTCTCTCCCGCGACTGGCGAGCGGCGCCCCTCCCGGAGATTATCGACCATATCATCGTCCGCTATCACGGCCGACACCGTGAACAGCTGCCGGAGCTGATCCTGCAGGCTACCAAGGTTGAACGCGTCCATGCCGATAAACCGAACGTGCCGAAAGGGCTGACCAAATACCTGACCATGCTGCATCAGGAGCTTTCCAGCCACATGATGAAAGAGGAGCAGATCCTGTTCCCGATGATCAAACAGGGAATGGGCGCCCAGGCCGGGGGCCCGATCAGCGTGATGGAAAGCGAGCATGACGAAGCGGGTGAACTGCTGGAAGTCATTAAGCACATCACCCATAACGTGACGCCGCCGCCGGAAGCCTGCACCACCTGGAAGGCGATGTATAACGGTATCAACGAGATGATTGACGATCTGATGGAGCACATCAGTCTGGAAAATAACGTACTGTTTCCGCGCGCCCTCGGCGGGAAGTAAAAAAAGGCGCCCGCAGGCGCCCTCGACATTGTCCGTCTTATTTGGCCACTCCGGGTGGCCTTTTTTTATTTCGCCAGACGTTTTTTGCCGGCAAACAGCCAGCCCGCGCCGAGCAGCACAAACCACAGCGGGGTGACCATCAGCGCTTCACGGGTATCGTCTTCCAGGGTCAACAGCACCAGCACAAAGACGAAGAAGGCCATGCACACCCAGCACATCACTTTACCCAGCGGCATCTTGTAGCTCGACTTCTCATGCAACTGAGGACGATTTTTACGATACGCCAGGTAAGAGCAGAGAATGATGGTCCAGACGAACATAAACAGGATTGCCGACACCGTGGTGATCATAGTGAACGCGGCAATCACGCTCGGGTTGACCATCAGCATCACCACGCCGCCCAGCAGGCACATGCAGGAGAAGGTTAAGCCCTTCGCCGGTACCGCACGCTTCGACAGCTTGGCAAACATCTTCGGCGCCTGACCATCCTGCGCCAGACCGAACAGCATACGGCTGGTGGAGAATACGCCGCTGTTGGCCGAGGAGGCGGCGGAAGTCAGCACCACGAAGTTAATCAGGCTCGCCGCCGCCGGCAGGCCGACCAGCACGAACAGCTCAACGAACGGACTCTTGCTCGGCACCACGGAGCTCCACGGCGTCACCGACATAATCACAATCAGCGCGAAGACGTAGAACATAATGATACGCAGCGGGATGGAGTTGATCGCCCGCGGCAGCGATTTTTCCGGGTCCTTGGTTTCTGCGGCGGTGGTCCCCACCAGCTCAATCCCTACGAAGGCAAACACCGCTATCTGGAAGCCGGCAAAGAAACCGCTGAGGCCTTTCGGGAACCAGCCGCCGTCATTCCACAGATGGGCGAAAGAGGCTTCGACGCCGGTCGGCGATTTAAAATGCATCATCACCATCACCAGGCCGACCACGATCAGCGCCACGATGGCGACGATTTTGATCATTGCGAACCAGAATTCCATTTCGCCAAACATCTTGACGGTGGCCAGGTTCAGGCCCAGCAGCAGCAGGATCACCGCCAGCGACGCAACCCAGTCAGAAAGTCCGGGGAACCAGAACTGCGCGTAGGCGGTGATGGCGACAACGTCCGCCATCCCCGTCACTACCCAGCAGAACCAGTAGGTCCAGCCGGTAAAGTAGCCCGCCCACGGTCCCAGCAGATCGGCCGCAAAATCGCTAAAGGATTTATATTCGAGGTTTGACAGCAGTAATTCGCCCATCGCACGCATCACGAAAAACAGCATAAAACCGATAATCATATAAACAAAAATAATGGATGGCCCGGCAAGGCTGATGGTTTTGCCAGAACCCATAAATAACCCGGTGCCGATCGCTCCGCCAATCGCGATCAGCTGAATATGTCGGTTTGTGAGATTTCGCCGTAGCGATTGTTCAGTCGGCTCCTGCTCGACAGCAGCGACTTTAACCTGATCTACCATGTGATTTCTTCCTGTTGTACCTGTCTGTGTTGTTCAGGCTCTGATGGCCTGTCGTCTGTCATTAACCCCAGCAAGGGCTAGTCGATATTAGGTAAGAATCGGAGGGATGAATACTATGATTTAGATATAATGTTAATTTTATGTTTAAAGTGAGTGTTATATCACTCATCTAACGCGAAATAGCTCACAAAAATACACCCATGCGTGATGAATGCAAAACATAATTCCAATTAATTTTTAACTTAAGGATTTTACGCTATTTTCATGGCTTCCCCTGCCGCGGGGGAAGAGGAAGCCGCTGCTGTTTAGATAATATCCAGCAGTTCAACTTCGAAGATCAGGGTACTGAACGGAGGAATCGATGCGCCAGCGCCGCGCTCACCGTAGGCGAGGTTGTGCGGGATTGTCAGTTCCCATTTGGAACCTACCGGCATCAGGGTCAGAGCTTCAATCCAGCCGCCGATCACGCCGGTTACCGGGAATTCCGCCGGTTCACCGCGAGCGACGGAGCTGTCGAACACAGTACCGTCGATCAGTTTACCGGTGTAGTGCACGCGAACACGGTCGGTACGCGCCGGGATCGGCCCTTCACCCTGGGTCAGCACGCGGAACTGCAGGCCGGATTCGGTGCTGTTCACGCCCTCTTTCTCGCGGTTTTCATCAAGGTATTTCTGACCGTCAGCGGCCATGGCCTGGAAACGCTCGCGACGTACGGCGTCAGCGCGCTCGTGGATTTCACGCAGCGCACGGTGGACGGCTTCCACCGGCACCTGCGGCTGGTTACCTTCCAGCGCATCGGCGATACCCGCCACCAGCGCTTCCGGCAGCAGCCCCTGCAGGCCGGATTCGCTCAGCTGTTGTCCAACCTGCAAGCCGATACCGTAACTTGCCTGCGCTTCGATAGTGTCAAAAGTTGGGGTTGCCATCGTTGTTCCTTTTTGGGTGATAAACATCAAGAGAAAAGCGTGCGAAAGCATAACAGCCATAGCGAAATGGGTAAAACTTTGTCGGCGGATGATGACAAATCTCAGCGAAACAGAAACAATAGGTGGCAGCAGGTTAACTTTACTTTGTTCCGGTCATCAGGACGTTAGCCATCTATACTCATATGCAGGATAAAAATATGCGGAGCAGGAGGAAAGCCATGCCCGGGCGCGTTGAACTGACATCTATTCTGGCGAAAATCTGGCACGCTCCGGATGATTTTCGCCTCCTGGACCCGCTGCCTCCGATGCACCGCCGGGGTATCATCGCTGGCTTCCTGTTAGTCATTATCGGTATTCTGCTCCCCGCCGACGATAACCAAAGCCCGGCCTCCACCAGCCGTGAAGCGAATCTGAACCTGCAGTCACAGTCCCAGCCGCAAGCTGGCGGCAATCAGGCCGTTCCCCTGCCGCCGATCACCAATACCCCGACCGTAAGCGATGCCGATCAGATGGCCCCGGTCGCCCCGGAACCGATTCAGGATGAGCAGCCGGATCAAGCGCAGACGCAGCAGCCCGCCGCCTCCCAGCCTTATCAATCCTCATCACAGCAGTCCGCGCCGGGTATTGAGCAGCAGTGGCGGACCTATCGCATCGAGTCAGGCAAAACCCTGGCCCAGCTGTTTCGCGATCATGGGCTGCCGGCCACTGACGTTTACGCCATGGCGCAGGTTGAAGGCGCTGGCAAACCACTAAGCACTTTGCAGAGTGGACAGACGGTGCAAATTCGGCAGAACGCCAACGGCGTGGTCACCGGACTCACTATTGACACCGGCAACGGCCAGCAGGTGCTGTTTACCCGCCAGTCGAACGGCAGCTTCGTCCGTGCGCGATAGCGGAGAAGACGACAGCAAGCGTTACGCCGCCGCAAAATGAAAGGCGCTAAAAAGCAAAACGCCGGCACAAGGCCGGCGATTTGTTGTTACCAGAACGTCAGAGGCCGATTACTCAGCAACCACGTTGATGATAACTTTAGCGAATACTTCGCTGTGAACCTGGAAGTCCACTTCGTGCTCGCCAACGTTACGCAGAACGCCGTTCGGCAGGCGAACTTCGCTCTTAGCAACTTTAACGCCTGCTGCAGTAACAGCGTCAGCGATGTCGCGAGTACCGATGGAACCGAACAGTTTACCTTCGTCGCCAGCTTTGGACGCGATGGTTACGGATTCCAGGGCGTTGATCTGCGCAGCACGAGCTTCAGCAGCTGACAGAACGTCAGCCAGTTTGGCTTCCAGTTCAGCGCGACGTGCTTCGAAGAATTCAACGTTTTTCTTGGTAGCAGGAACAGCTTTACCCTGCGGGACCAGGAAGTTACGAGCATAGCCCGCTTTAACGTTAACCTGATCACCCAGGCTACCCAGGTTTGCTACTTTATCAAGCAGAATAACTTGCATTACCTTATCCTCTCAAAGTCGTATTAATGGACCGTGACCGATTACTGATGACGATCAGTGTACGGCAGCAGGGACAGGTAGCGAGCGCGTTTGATAGCGCGAGCCAGCTGACGCTGGTATTTTGCACGGGTACCGGTGATACGGCTCGGGACAATCTTACCGCTTTCGGTGATGTAGTTTTTCAGCGTAGCGATATCTTTATAGTCGATCTCTTGAACGCCTTCCGCGGTGAAACGGCAGAACTTGCGACGACGGAAATAACGTGCCATATGGCTAGTCTCCAGAATCTATCAATTCAATCTGCTCGGCATGCAGAACCATTTTGCTCAAGCCGTTCTTTGCCTTATGACAAGAGATGAACCCTCGAACGGTTACTGCGCTACCGACCGTTATACTGTGAGTAATGGCCTGGTTTTCGTGACCGCTAATAATAACGGGCATTTGACACCATGCCTGCCGGTGAAAACCGGCTTCCTCCTGCACTGAACGATGCTCAAGCACGAACTGGCAGTGAGGAATTCCTGACGGGCTGACCTTACGAAGTGGAGTCCTGCAAATAATGCCGGACAGCTCCAGACGGTTGGTCATCAGGATTACTCTTCAGAATCCCCAGCTTCAGAATCATCTGCGGTTTCGTTGGCGAAATCTTCGCGACGCTCACGGCGCTCGTCTTTCGCTTTAACCATCGGAGATGCTTCGGTAACAGCGTGCTTAGTACGCATTACCATGCTGCGGATAACGGCGTCGTTGAAGCGGAAGTTAGTTTCCAGCTCATCGATCGCTTCCTGCGGCGCTTCAACGTTCAGCAGAACGTAGTGAGCTTTGTGCAGTTTGTTGATCGGATAAGCCAGCTGACGGCGGCCCCAGTCTTCCAGACGGTGGATCGTACCTGCTGCTGCAGTAATTGCACCAGTGTAACGTTCGATCATGCCCGGAACCTGTTCGCTCTGGTCAGGATGGACCATAAAAACGATTTCGTAATGACGCATCGAATTGCTCCTTACGGATTATTCAGCCTCCTGTCTGGGTCAGCCGCGGCCCATGGAGGCAAGGAACGTGTTAAAGGGCGGCTGAAAAATTGACGCGTCATTCTAATGGCGCCCCCCCAGGAACACAAGCGGATTTGCACAAATAATTCGCACTTAGCGCCAAGTGGCGCTAAGTGGGTGATTTAAAATTAACCAATAAAGGAAGCGGCATTTTTTTGAACGACTGCATCAGAAAAGGTCGCCATGCGACGAACGCGCAGCGATTACACTTATATCAGAGCCAAACGACCACAGGAGAGCCCCCGAGTCAGCGTCAGGACTGTCAGTCAGGAGCGTAGTATATGAAACTGAAAATCATCGCCATGATGGCTGCGCTTTTCTTCAGCGCCAACGCGCTGGCAGCTATCCAAATCACCGAACGACAGGCCCGCAACATGGACGACGTGCAGAGCCTCGGCGTTATCTATATCAATCACAATATGGCCACTGAGCACGAGGCCGAGCAGGCCCTTAGCCAGATGAGCGATGCGCAGGGGGCGAAATACTTTCAGCCTATCCTGATGCACGAACCCGAAACCAACGGCCCGCTTCGCGCCAGCGCGGTGATATACCGCTAACGCCTGCCCGATTCTTCGCCTCTCCTTGCGAGGGGCGAAGCGAGGCCTGCGCCTAAACGCAATTGAGAATTATTTTACAAACCGACTTATCAGCGCCATCGCAACCTGATTTAATCAGCCACTCGCCATTTGATAATCAGGAGTGATTGATGGTTCCGCGTTTCGCCACCTTAGGCCGTATCCCCAAAGGCGTTTGGGTACTCGGCGGCGTCAGCCTGCTGATGGATGTCTCCTCCGAGATGATCCACAGCCTCTTACCGCTGTTTATGGCCACCACCCTCGGCGCCAGCGTGATAATTATCGGTCTTATCGAGGGACTGGCGGAAGCCACCGCCCTGATCCTGAAAGTCTTCTCCGGCGTGATCAGCGACTATGTCGGCAAGCGCAAAGGACTGGCGCTGCTGGGATACGGCCTGGGCGCGCTCAGTAAGCCGCTGTTTGCCATCGCCCCCACCGCCGGAGTGGTGTTTAGCGCCCGCATGATTGACCGCGTAGGCAAAGGTATTCGCGGTGCGCCACGCGATGCGCTGGTTGCCGACGTCACCCCGCCGGAGATCCGCGGCGCCGCCTACGGGCTCCGCCAGGCGCTGGATACCGTCGGCGCCTTTCTCGGCCCGCTGCTGGCGGTGCTGCTGATGTTTATCTGGGCCAACGATTTTCACGCTATTTTCTGGGTGGCGGTCATTCCCGCCGTGCTCTCCATTCTCCTGCTCGGGTTTGGCCTGCAGGAGCCAAAATCCGCCATCGCACACAAACGCAGCAATCCGCTGAAGCGCGAAAACCTGAAAAAGCTCTCCGCCGCCTACTGGTGGGTAGTCGCCATCGGCAGCATCTTCACCCTCGCCCGCTTCAGCGAAGCCTTTCTGGTGCTGCGCGCCCAGCAGATGGAGATCCCGCTGTTTACCATCCCGCTGGTGATGGTGGCGATGAACCTGGTCTACAGCCTCACGGCTTACCCGTTCGGTAAACTCTCAGACAGCATGAGCCACAGCAAACTGCTGCAGTGGGGACTGCTGGTGCTGATCCTCGCCGATATCGTGCTGGCGCTCAGCGGCCACTGGAGTACGCTGCTGCTCGGCGTCGCGCTGTGGGGGATTCATATGGGAATGACCCAGGGCCTGCTGGCAGCGATGGTTGCGCATACCGCGCCGCCGGAACTACGCGGTACGGCATTCGGTATGTTCAACCTGATGAGCGGCCTGGCGCTGCTGCTGGCCAGTACCGGCGCAGGGGTACTGTGGGAAACCTTCGGCGCCGCCTCGACGTTTTACGCCGGCGCGATAATTTGTATGGTCACGCTCATCGGCATGCGCGTGATGCCGTCGGCCTATCGTCAGGGCTAAAAAAACGGCTCCGGGGCCAGACCAGTTGCTTCACCGTGAGGGGTGAAAGCCCCGGAGCGCGCTATCTACTTTTGCCCATAGTAGGCGTTTGGCCCATGCTTACGCTGAAAATGCTTATTCATCAGCCAGCTATCGATGGGCTGCAACTGCGGATTAATCCCGCGGGCAATCCACGCCATGCGCGCCACTTCTTCCATCACCACCGCGTTGTGTACCGCCTCGTGGGCGTCTTTGCCCCAGGCAAACGGCCCGTGCTGATAGACGACGATCCCAGGCGTATGCAGCGGATTCGACGCGCCCAGCGTTTCGATAATCACCTGCCCGGTGTTCAGCTCGTAAGCCTCGTCCACCTCCTGTGCGCTGAGCGCCCGGGTGCAGGGGATATCACCGAAGAAATAATCCGCATGAGTGGTGCCGAGCGCCGGGATCGCCAGCCCCGCCTGCGCCCAGGCGGTGGCGTGCGTCGAGTGGGTATGCACCACCCCGCCAAGGTCGGGATAACGACGATAGAGCGCCAGATGGGTGGCGGTATCAGAGGAGGGGCGATACAGCCCTTCCACCACGTTGCCCTCAAGATCCACGACAACCATATCGTCCGCCTTCATGGTCTCATAGGCGACGCCGCTGGGCTTAATTACCACCAGCCCGCGCTGTCGGTCAATGGCGCTGACATTGCCCCAGGTGAAGGTCACCAGGCCGTAGCGCGGCAGATCCATATTGGCCTCGAACACCTGCTGTTTCAGTTGTTGCATTACGCCGCCTCCATCAGGCCCGCACGAACCATCCGCGCCTTCACCCAGTCCAGCGCTTTCGCCACTTCTGCGAGCGGGTCAGCGCTGGTTTCACTCCACATCTCAATCAGATAGGGACCGCAATAGCCGGTCTGCTTGAGCGTGGTAAAGCAGCGTTCGAAATCGACCACGCCTTCACCGAACGGCACATTTTTAAAGACGCCGGGCTTCGTGTCTTTGACGTGTACCGCCACGATGTGCCCTGTCCCGGCCTTCAGTTCCATCTGGACGTCGTTATCCCACGCCGACAGATTGCCCAGGTCAGGATAAAGCTGGAACCATGGATTGTTCAGGTAATGGGCGTAACCTAAGGCCTTGCTGATCGAGTTCATCAGCGGGTAATCCATGATCTCCATCGCCAGCGTCACCTGGGCGCGGCTGGCCATCTCGACGCTCTCTTTCAGGCCATCACGAAAGCGGCGGCGCGTCTCATCGTTCGCCTGCTGATAGTAGACGTCGTAGCCTGCCAGTTGAATCACCCGAATCCCCACATCCTGCGCCAGGCGGATGGCTTTACGCATGATCTCCAGTCCCTGATGACGTACCGCGTCATCTTCACTACCCAGCGGAAAACGGCGATGAGCGCTAAGGCACATCGATGGCACCCGAACGCCGGTTTCAGCCACCGCCTTAACCAGCGCCAGACGCTGCTCCGGGCTCCAGTCCAGCCGCGCAAGACGAGCGTCCGTTTCATCGAGAGACATCTCAACGAAATCGAAGCCCAGCGCTTTCGCCAGCTGCAGCCGCTCCAGCCAGCACTCCCCGGCGGGGAGCGCTTTTTCATAGATACCGAGCGGAATGGATTTCGCTAACATAGCCGCTCCTTAACCCCATAGCTGGGCAATAGAGCGTTTAAACTGACGCGCCGCTTCCACCGGTGAGGCGGCATCGCGGATGCTGCGCCCGGCAATAAAGACGTGGATAGGGATCCCGGCGAACAGCGGCAGGTCTTCCAGCGCCAGACCGCCGGTCACGGTCACTTTGAAGCCCATATCCGACAGACGTTTAATCGCGCTGATATCCGCCTCACTCCACGCTACGCCTGCCGCCTGCGCGTCGCGGCTGCGGTGATAGACCACTTGCTGAATGCCTGCTTCACGCCACGCCTGCGCCTGCTCCCAGGTCCAGAAACCGGTCAGCTCAATTTGTACATCGCCGTTAAACTCTTTGGCGACATCCAGCGCGCCTTTGGCAGTATTGATATCGGCGCAGCAGATCACGGTCACCCAGTCGGCGTTAGCTTCAAAGCACATCCGCGACAGGATTTTGCCGGCATCGGCGATTTTGGCGTCCGCCAGCACAATTTTATGCGGGTACAGCGCTTTCAGGTCGCGCACCGCGCGTACACCTTCGCCGACGCAGAGGATGGTGCCCACTTCAATGATATCCACCTCTTCGGCAATCAGACGGGTCGTTTCATAGGCGCTGGCCAGCGTTTGATTGTCCAGAGCGACCTGTAACATAGGTAATGACATGATAATGTTCCTTTTAAACAGCCGCCGCGGTGGCGTTTTTGATTAAATCCAGCACTTCCTGCTCGCTACGGCAGGCGCGTAAACGGTCGAAATTAGCTTCGTCATCAAACAGGTTAACGATCTGCATGATGCCCACCTCCTGGTGGGTGGTGGCGTCAACCGCCGCCATGGTGATCAGAATGTCGACAGGATCGTTATCTTCATGATTGAAAATCAGCGGTTTTTTTAGCGTTACCAGCGCAAAGCCGGTTTTCTTGACGCCCTCTTCCGGCCGGCCATGAGGCATCGCCAGGCCCGGCGCGATAACAAAATAGGGCCCGTGCTGCGCGACGCCGTCGAGAATGGCCTGGTAGTAGCGGGGTTCAACCACATCAGCGGCCACCAGCAAATCGACACCGATTTTCACCGCCTCCTGCCAGGTCTCCGCTTCCGCCTGCAGGCGAATGGAGTGGTTCTGCGCCAGGGAATCATGGAGTTTCATGGCCGCTCCTTATTTCACATCCTGCGGGAAGTGGGCTTTAATCACCTCCAGCAGTTTTGGGCCAAAATCCGCCGGCGAAAGCATATTGCGCACGCCCACCACATATTTATTGCCAGTGACGGTAATTTCACCCGCGATATGAGTTGAAGCGATGATGATATCCGCGCCGTTCAGTTCGCTTTTGTATTCCCCTACCGCGCAGCTATTTACCGTGTGGTCGATATTGGATTGCGTCAGGAACTGGTCCACCTTCATTTTCATGATCATGGAACTTCCTTGCCCGTTACCACACACAGCCAGAATACGTACGGTCATAATCAGAACTCCTTATTGGGCAGAGGCCTCTGCCAGTTGTTTTTCCGCATCCTCCTCGGCACGCAGCGTGCGGCCGGCGAAGAACATATAAGCGAGTGCAATCAAGATGATGACGGCCATAAACGCCAGTCCGATGGAGGCGAAGCCCTGCATCATCGGCGGTGCGAGAATCGACCAGTCCGCCATCCCCATCCAGGCGCTCATACCGGTGAGCTTCACCGCCCAGACGCAGCCGAAGATTTCAACCATGCCCATCACCAGACAGATCTTGAGCGCCGCGCGCCAGCCGCCGAAGTGGTTGGCAAAGACGCCAATCGTGGCGTTGGAGAAGAACATTGGGATAAAGCCCGGAATAATCAGAATGGATGAGCCGACGCCAACCAGAATGCCGACGGCAATCAACTGGCCGATGGTGCCCCACATAAAGCCCCACACCACCGCGTTCGGCGCAAAGCTATAGATTGCGGCACAGTCAATCGCCAGCACCGCGCCGGGGATCAGGCGCTGCGAGATACCGTTGAAGGCTTCGGACAGCTCGGCGACGAACATCCGCACCCCTTGGGTAATAATGAAAATGGCCACCGCGAAGGAGAAACCGGTCTGCAGGATATAGACCGTCCAGTGGGTTTTCCCCGCCATCGCCTGTACGACATCGAGGCCAAAGGAGAGCAGGATGGCGCCGAAGAAAATGGTCATCACAATGGCGGTAGAGACGATGTTGTCGTGGAAGATATTCAGCCAGCCGGGGAGCTTAAGGTCTTCGACGCTCTCCTCTTTTTTGCCCAGATAAGGCGCCACTTTGTAGGCTATCCACGAGGCAAACTGCTGCTGGTGACCGATGGAGAAGCCGCAGCCGTCGGTGACCAGCTGAGTCGGCTTATACATCATGTTGGAGGTGATTCCCCAGTACAGAGAGACCAGCACAGCGGTGCAGATAATGGTCGTCCACATCCCGTAACCAAAGATAAAGAATGAGACCGCGATCAGCCCCGCCTGCTGAAACATGATATGCCCGGTGAGCATGATGGTGCGGATACCGGTAATACGGCGCAGCAGGACGTAACAGATGTTGAGCGCCAGCGCCAGGAGCACCGCGTATCCCACCCAGCTGTACGCCTCACCCATACGGTCAATGGTCGCCATCATTGAGGCATAAGTGTCGGAAATCGCGCCATTGATGCCGTACACCTCTGACATTTTCGCCACCACCGGCTTAAAAGTACTGGTGAGAATGCCGGAGCCGGCTTGTAACAGCATGAAACCAATGATGGTTTTGATGGTGCCTTTGATAATCACGCTAACGCTTTTACGCAGCAGGATATAGCCCAGGCAGGTCACGATACCCAGCAGCAGCGGGGCATTGGTCATCACCTGATTAAAGAAAACGGTAAAGATGTTGTAGAGGATTGCCATAACACACTCCCGATGGTGAAGGCGCTGAACGCGCTGTACGCTCAGCATTTCTCGTTGCCCACTCTAATAATCAAAAGTAATCACAACAAGATTGAATTTGATTAAATGTGACGCACGCCGCAATAATCCTTATTTCATCATGGTTATAACTAATCATTTACAGAGAAACATAAATAAACATTTTTAAATCAGTTAGATAAAATTAAAAAACCTGTATATACGCCAGGCTCTGGTAGGCCTGTTTATGCGTAACGCTTCACACAAACACGGGAAAACAGGATTGCATTTTTGAAAACACAGTGACAACATAAATCAAAACCAATCAAATACTGATTACTTTTGAAAATGCATGAGGAAGACCACGATGAGTAAAGTACAGACCATCACCCGTGAATCATGGATCCTGAACACCTTTCCGGAATGGGGCAGCTGGCTGAATGAGGAGATTGAGCAGGAGCAAGTTGCGCCTGGCACCTTCGCCATGTGGTGGCTGGGCTGTACCGGCATCTGGTTAAAATCAGAAGGCGGAGCCAACGTCTGCGTCGATTTCTGGTGCGGCACCGGCAAACAAAGCCACGGTAATCCTCTAATGAAAACCGGCCACCAGATGCAGCGGATGGCAGGGGTGAAAAAATTACAGCCTAACCTGCGTACCACCCCGTTCGTGCTGGATCCGTTCGCTATACGCCAGATCGACGCCGTACTGGCGACCCACGATCACAACGATCATATTGACGTTAACGTCGCTGCCGCCGTCATGCAGAACTGCCCGGCCGATGTGCCCTTTATTGGGCCAAAAACCTGCGTCGATCTGTGGATCGGTTGGGGCGTGCCGAAAGAGCGCTGTATCGTCATGAAGCCCGGCGATGTGGTGAAGATCAAAGACATTGAGATCCATGCGCTCGACGCGTTCGATCGCACCGCGCTGATCACCCTTCCGGCGGACCAAAAAGCCGCTGGCGTACTGCCGGATGGCATGAACCAGCGCGCGGTCAACTATCTGTTTAAAACCCCAGGCGGCAATCTCTACCACAGTGGCGACTCCCACTACTCCAACTACTATGCGAAGCACGGCAACGAACATCACATTGACGTCGCCCTCGGCTCGTATGGCGAGAACCCACGCGGGATCACCGATAAAATGACCAGCGCCGATATCCTGCGCATGGCGGAATCGCTTAACGCGAAAGTCGTTATTCCGTTCCACCATGATATCTGGTCAAACTTTCAGGCCGATCCGCAAGAGATCCGCGTCCTGTGGGAGATGAAAAAAGATCGGCTGAAGTACGGCTTCAAGCCGTTTATCTGGCAGGTTGGCGGTAAATTTACCTGGCCGCTGGATAAAGACAATTTCGAATATCACTACCCGCGCGGCTTTGACGACTGCTTTACCATCGAGCCGGATCTGCCATTCAAATCCTTCCTGTAAGCCACCTCCGGCAGGCTCTGCCTGCCGGAAATACCCCGTTTCAGGGTTAGTATTTTCACATGATTTCAAATATCATCTTTGCCGTTCACTTTTAATCGGATTTGCTCATGACGGAAGCGCAAAGGCACCAAATTTTGTTGGATCTACTCGCCCAAACGGGGTTTGTTACCGTGGAGCAGGTGATGTCGCGGCTCGGGATTTCACCTGCGACCGCCCGACGTGATATCAACAAACTGGACGAAAGCGGCAAACTGAAAAAGGTTCGCAATGGTGCGGAAGCCATCAGCGAGCAGCGCCCCCGCTGGACGCCGATGAACATCCATCAGGCGCAAAACCTGGATGAAAAAGTGCGTATTGCACGCGCCGCTTCACAGCTGATCGCGCCCGGGGAAAGTATCGTCATCAACTGCGGATCCACCGCTTTTCTGCTGGGGCGAGAGCTGTGCGGCAAACCGGTGCAGATCATTACCAACTATCTGCCGCTGGCCAACTATCTGATAGACCAGGAGCACGACAGCGTCATTATCATGGGCGGGCAGTACAACCGCAGCCATGCCATCACGCTCAGTCCACACGGTAGCGAAAACAGCCTGTATGCCGGACACTGGATGTTCACCAGCGGCAAAGGGTTAACCGCGGAAGGGCTCTACAAAACCGATATGTTGACCGCCATGGCCGAGCAGAAAATGCTCAACGTGGTCGGCAAACTGGCGGTGCTGGTCGACAGCAGCAAGATCGGCGAACGCGCCGGGATGTTATTCAGCCAGGCCGGGCAAATTGATGTAGTGATCACCGGCAAACAGGCCGATGCCGCGATCCTCAAACAGCTTGAGGATCAGGGCGTCAGCGTGATCCGCGTTTAAAGGTGCTGCTGAAAAAAGGCGACCGTCGTGGCCAACGCCTCTGGCGTAATGCGATGGCGGACGCCCTTTTGCCAGACACAGGTCAACCTGGCGGCAAGGTCGCCTTGCCGGAGCGCCTGCTCAAGACGGAAGGTCTCTTCTGGCGGCACGACATCGTCGGCGTCACCATGCCAGAGCAACAGCGGCCGCCGGGCGAGTGACGACAACTGATGGCTGACATCCCATTCGTTGAGACTATCGATATCAAAATCAGGCGAGGGGAACAGGGTTTGCGACAGCGAACGAAAATAGCCTGACCCCATCAGACAGGCGACGCTGTTCAACTCGGGATGATGTGTCATGATGCCCAGCGCCGTCATTCCTCCCATCGACGCGCCCGCCACCGCCAACCGCTCCCCCTCCAGCCATCCTTCAGCCATAATGGCCTCGCGCAGCGCAGGGAACTCCCTGAAATTCTGCTGCAGGATCGGCCAGAAGCGCTGCATCCGCCCGGCCTCATCGCCCTGATAGCGCGCCCCATGCTCCGGCGCGTCCGGCATGATCACCCGGAACCCCGCCTCGGCCAGCGCCACCGCACAGTAGCTGTAGACCAGCTTCGACGAGGTGAAGCCATGATAAAAAACGATACAGGGCAAGGGTTTATTCAGACTCTCCTGCGGGCAGGCATGCAAAATTTCACTGCCGTCAAGGTTGCGCATTTCTAGTGCAATCATTTATCGTCTCCCTTCTCTATCGTGGTTAGGCGTCATGGGAAAACTTATTCACCAGGCAACCCAGTTTGCTACGATTCATAATGTTGAGAACCTGGTTACGCTTTCACAACATTTTCATTCGAAAATCGCGTCAGAGATAACAGTTCGGGAACATTCCCCGGAAATCCTGTTAAGGCTACCACTACACTATCACTATCAGGAAACGAGATATGGTTATGCGCAGGTTTTCACCGTGGTTACTGGCTATTGTCCTCAGCGGGTGTAGTGTCCTGCAGGGAACGCCGGAAGCCCCGCCGCCCGCCACCGACCATCCGCAGGAGATCCAGCGCAACCAGACGGCTGGCCTGCAGAAAATGGCCACGGTGAGTGTGCTGATGTACGGTTCGCCGATGGATGTCGAAGCGGCGTTGAAGGCCAAAGCAGAAGCGGCCAAAGCCGATTACTACGTCATCATCATGATCGATGACACCATGGTACCCGGCCAGTGGTATTCGCAGGCGATCCTTTATCGTCGATGACGAGACGGCGCCTTTAAATCTGCTTTACACAGCTTTGCGTCCATTCACGTTCTCCTGTGCATAATAACGTTCGGCCAGCCACCTGGCAGGACGTTAGCAACGGACTGCCCTTGGGACTACGTGAAATGGAGCTGACGATGAAACGATCTTTTACCCTACCCAGCCTGCTGTTTACCGCTGCGACGGCCAATACGTCCGCGCAGTCAGCCGAATTCGCCAGCGCGGATTGCGTCACTGGCTTGAATGAAATCGGTCTGATCTCCGTCACTAATCTTTCCGGCAGCCAACAGGATGTGGAGCACGCCATTGCCCGCAAAGCGGACGAGCAAGGCGCCTCCTGGTATCGCATTATTCAGATGTATGAAGAACAACAGCCGGACAGCTGGCGCGTACAGGCCATTCTCTATGCCTGAGGCGCCTGGCGCCCACGCCCCATAGCCCGCAGCAGCAGGTCATTGAGGGTCGGGGCATCAAGACGCATACCGCCGCGGGTGTCGAGCATCATCCGGCACCAGGCCTCAGCCAGCGGCGGCGAAGCGTGGCGCAGCATCTGCGCCCCCGAACCGAGATGATAGACCAGCCGGGCGATCTCTCTGCCCTGCTCTTCGGCGGGCCGTCTCAGCAGCTGCTGCAGCTGGCGCCATGCTCGGTCCAGATGGCGGTTCTGTCCTTTCACCTCGGCACACTCTGCCGCCAGCAGCTCCATCGCCGCCGGCTGCTTGCTGAGCACCCGCATCACATCGAGGCACATAATGTTGCCGGAGCCTTCCCAGATGCTGTTGACCGGCATCTCACGGTAAAGACGCGGGAGTTCGCTCTCCTCGCAATAGCCGATACCGCCGAGCACTTCCATCGCCTCAGCGACAAACGGGATGCCGGCCTTACAGATGGCAAACTTGGCCGCCGGCGTAAACAGGCGCGCCCAGGCGCTTTCCCGGGCATCCTCCCGACGGTCCCAGGCCCGTGCCAGGCGAAACAGAAACGCGGTTTGCCCCTCCAGACGCAGCGCCATTTGCCCCAGCAACTGGTGCATCATCGGCTGATCGACCAGGTTTTTGCCAAACGCCTGACGCTGTAGCGCGTGATACAGCGCCACCGAGAAGGCGCGACGCATCAGGGCATGGCTGCCCAGCGCGCAGTCAAAGCGGGTCAGGCCGCCCATCCTGAGGATCTGCCGCACGCCGTCGCCCTCTTCGCCCACCAGCCAGCCACAGGCCTCATAAAATTCCACTTCGCTGCTGGCGTTGGAGCGGTTGCCGAGCTTCTCTTTTAAACGTTCAAGACGCACGCCGTTGCGCTGCCCGTCGGGTAACAGACGCGGCACAAAGAAGCATGAGAGCCCCGCCGGAGACTGGGCCAGCACCAGATGGGCGTCGCTCTGCGGCACCGAGAAGAACCACTTGTGTCCCACCAGCCGGTAAAATCCTTCCGCCGTTTTCTCCGCGCGGGTGGTATTGCTCAGCACATCGGAGCCCCCTTGCTTCTCGGTCATCCCCATACCAATCAGCAGGCCGCGCTTCTGGCCGCCCGGCGCAAGATGGGGATCGTAACGATCGCTAAGCAGCGGCGACAGCCAGTCACGAAAAGGCGCGGGCAAAGCCTGCTGCAGCAGGGGCGTTGCGGCGAAGGTCATGGTAATCGGGCACAAGGTCCCGGCCTCCACCTGGGCATGGAGCAGAAAGCGGGCGGCACGGGCGACAAAAGCGCCTTCGCGGGCCCCTTCCTGCCAGGCGAGGTTATGCACCCGGTTCGCGCACAGCCCCTGCATCAGCAGGTGCCAGGCGGGATGGAAGCGCACGTCGTCCAGCCGGGCGCCGGTGGCGTCATAGCGCAGCAGCTCCGGCGGGTTACTGTTGGCCAGGCGTCCCAGCTCCAGCGATTCGGCGGTCCCCAGCTGCTGGCCTATGCTGGCGAGCAAATCGCCATCCCAGCCAGCGCCTTCGCGAGCCACCGCTTCACGCAGGGCGGTATCAGACAGGAACAGATTGCTGTTATTCAGCGGGGTGGGTTGATTAAAAACAGTATGCGTTTGCCAGTGCATCGTGTCTCCCTCCATCAATGGCGATAGCCATAAGTATGGCCAGAACCCGGCCTCTGGCGACGGAGGGAGATCACAAAAGCAGCTTTAGCCGGTTATATAGTGAGGAATAAAACGAGAAGTATCTTTAGTAATCAATGTATTATCCTCCCGGATCCCCATCCCGCAAGCCTCATCATCCACGATCCAGCTGCCAATCAGCGTGTAGCTGTCACCAAAGCGCGGCAAGGGCTGGAAGGCCTGAAAGATCATCGGCTCTTCCGCGTAGTCTCCATCAGCATGTTCGATAATCTGCTGCTGGCCATTAAAGATGGTGACGTTGCCGCCTTCACGTGAAAAGATCGGTTTACGCACATAGCTCTCGCCCGGCGCGATCTGTGGCGATTCATTGGCAAACCAGGCGGGTAGCAGATTAGGATGACGGGGAAAGAACCGCCATAGCAGCGGCATCAACCCTTTGTTGCTGAGTACACTCTTCCATAACGGTTCGATCCACCGCTCTCGCCGCTTACACAACAGCGGGCCATTATCATCTCGCATCATCCATTCCAGGGGATAGAGCTTAAACGCCCGACGGATAACGTTGTCATCCAAATCGGTCAGCATACCGCCGACGCCGAGTCCCAGCTCTTCAACATAGAGAAAACGCGTTTCCTGACCCGCCTGCTGCGCACAGTCCTGGAGATAAAGCACCGTCGTGCGATCTTCATCACTCCCTTCACAACAGCAAAAGTAGAGCGGCTCCGGGCTGTAAAGTTCACTAAAGCGGGCAATCAGCCGTTCCTGAATGGCATTGTACTGGTCGGCGTCACGCGGGATCGCCCCGCTGTGTCGGGCGTCTGTCAGCCAAAACCATTGAAACCAGGCAGCTTCGTACAGTGACGTTGGCGTATCCGCATTATATTCCAGCAACTTAAGCGGAGCGTCGGCACCGCACCATACAAAATCCATACGGCCATAGAGAGAAGGATCCCCCTGACGCCAGCTTTCCGCAATCGCATCCCAGTATAGCGGCGGGATCGCCAGCTGCTGCAACAGCTGCTCGTCCTTCACCGCCCGCTCAACGACCTCGAGACACATTTGATGCAATTCGGCGGTCGGTTTTTCAATCTGCTCTTCTATCTGGCGTAATGTGAAGCGGTAGGCTCGACTCTCGTCCCAGTAGATCTCGTTGTCAATGACATGAAAATCGAAACCGTGTACGTCGGCAATCCGATCCAGATCCCTGCGAACAGGAATAGCGTGTCGCAACATCGTTCAACCTCCCCAATGGCCGCGCGCGCTGGACGATCGTCCGTAGCCGCCGCGGGAAACAGTCGCCGTTTTTTTCGCAGCCAGCGTATGGCTGGTGGCAATATCGTTTTTACCACTACGCCAGGCATACGCGCCCGACGATGTTCGCCATACAGCCCGGGAAGAATAGGACGCGCCGCCATTGTAATAGGCATATTCTTCATCGCGATCTTTACGCACTGCCCGGCTGAGTAGAAAACCGCTCATCATCGGCGTCCAGCTCCGATCGATGCTGTCAAAATAGCAGTCGACATACTGCGACTCACAGCCTTCCTGGCTCATTTGCTTAGGGACATGGGCATAAAAGTTCGACTTCGCATTGTTCCAGCCGTGAGCGCAGACGCTGGCGCTGTTACCGCCATCAACACAATCATTGACGGAAGAGTAAAATACGCCGTCACCGCCATTATCCGCATTCGTATCATCGCTACAGGCCTTAAGCGCAAAGAACGCCGCGCCGCCCATAATAGCCAGCGTCAGGTATTTGCCGCTGTAGCGGCTTCGCTTTGCCTGCACCGCGCTCGCCTGGCGATTAACCCGCGCGAGGGAAGCGTGAGTGGCCTGGGCGTTATTTTGTGCCGTATTACGGGATCTGGATTTACGTTTTTTAGCCATGATCGTCCATTACCATGTCATGCAGGCGGCGTTAAAAATCCCGCCGGCCAGCGCAGCAGAGCCCATAAACAAGCCTGCAGCAATATTGTGATTAATAATTTTTTCGCTTAGCGCCGGCATATATAGCCGTACTCCACCATAGATAATCAGCTGTACTACCAGGGCAATGACACCCCAGGCTAAATAATCAGCAATACTGACGGCGTTTATCGCCGCGCTGGATAATGGAATAGCATATCCCAACAGCGTTCCGCTAAACGCCAGCGAGGCCGACATATTGTTATTTTTTATCAGCTGCCATTCATTATGTGGGGTGATTTTTGAATAGATAAAAAGAAACAAGATCACCATCGCTGCACCGATAAAAAAATAGGTACAAAAAGCCAGTAATGAGTTCAGAACGTGCATATTTTTCTTCCGTGAAATTACCCAATAATATCCAGTGAGGTGAGTGGAATATCCACTCCCAACGCGTATGAGAAGAGCCATTCAGATTCTCCCCGGTCATTAAACGACTCTTCTCCGTTTAGCAGCAGGTACTCCCACATCTCTTCCGCTACCTGCCGCTGATAGCCCATCGTAAAATTATGAACCTCCCATACGGCATGCTGCTGATTTTCGACTTTCTCCAGCATATAAACTGGCGCAATGTTCCCTGGCTCGCCGCCGTTAAAAAAACGCTGCCAACGCTGCTGGCGCCAGCTAAATGTCGGGGTACCAATACTCGCTGGGCTGATTGCCGAACGCCAGTGTTTTTCCTGGCTGATACCATCGCTTTGGACATAGACAAAGAGCTTAATATCATCGATATCATCGACATCCGCCCCGCCAGTAGTATTAATTTGCAGAAACTCATCGCCGCTGGTGTAGTAACGATAAATCCGGCTACCGCCCCCCAAATCAATTTGACCGGTCGCGGCAATGGTATATGCCTCGCCCGGCAGCTCAACCAGAAGGTTATCCTCCAGCAGGCGAAACGCCAGGGTCTCCAGCGTAAAACCCGCTTTAAGATGTAACCCCAGCGGACCGCATACGGGAGCCGGCGTACTCTTTTTAGCAAAAAGACGCTGAAAAAAATGGGCCATGACCACTCCTTAAAGACTCGCCCATCAGGACAAAACTGACCGTGGAGCCGCAATCATTTGCTCTGTTGTCGACGCAGACGCGCCAGTACATCCTCAGCCGCGCTTTTGTCGGTTGTACCAATGCCGGCTTGCGCGAGCTTCTCAACGAGATCGCTTCCATCCGCCACCTTTTCCAGTTGCGCAGCAGCATCCAGTCTGGCCTGGCGTTCCGCCTGACGGGTTTGCAAACGCCGGAGTGACTCCGCCGCGGTGGAGACCCGAGAAGACGCCCCGAGGGTGGATGTTGTGACCGCCTGCTGCGCCCGCTGCATGGCTTCCGTCGCCTTAACGACTTCCAGCTGCTGTTCAAACTGGGCGATACGTTGAGCCGTCGCATGAACGGCCTGCTCAACGCCATCGCGCGAGGATTCAAGGTTAGCGAGCACGCGCTTTTCTACAGCAATCTCGTTTTCCAGGCGGGCAATCTCTGTAGCGACTTCGTTAATCAAATCCGCAGCGACATTTTTATTCAGCGCCTCCAGGGCACGTGCTTCCAGCATGTCTTTACGCGCACGCAGATCTTGCAGTTTATCGTTGCTTAGTTTTACCCGTGCGAGCAGGTCGACACGCGATTGGCCTGCTTTATCCAGTGCGCTTTTTGCATCGCGAATATGTTGTTCGAGGATCCTGACGCCCTGCGCTTCCTCAATGGTCTCTCCGGCCTGCGAGACCATGGATTTACCCAGCGTAAACAGGCTCTTTAATATTCCCATCAATAGCGTTCCTTGTTATTCGTTCGTATATTGTTCTATCAACTCAGCAAGATCTAATGCATTAGCGGCCAGCGTCGCGATCTCCAGCACCACATCTTCCAGCGAGGAATTGAGCGACAGGGCGCCAAACGCGACATAATATTCATCATTCTTAAGACGGGATATCGCGACCGAGGAGAGAGGGAGTAATTTTTGATGGCGTAAAATGAAGGCGTTAAACAAGTCCTGCCGCTGAATAGTGCTCAGCGGACAAATAATAGTTTCAATAATTATTTGTCGGGAGGTAAATAATACATTAAGTCGTAGATCGCCGTAATCATTCATTATAATGATAAATGAATGCTCGTTATCATCGATGTTTACATTTAACTCAGCTGCCTGCTGGAGCGCACTCGCGAGCGCTCGAGGAGTCCATCCCATATATTATTCCATATATTAAGCATTAAATAATAAATACAATTTATATCAATATTGCCGTTTATTTTAGCAATAGACGTAAAAAAAAGCCATCTTAATTAAGATGGCTTTTTCTGAAAAAAATACCTTAGCTGCGCTGGCGTACTGCTTCAAACAAACAGATGCCGGTAGCGACCGAGACGTTCAGCGAGGAGACGCTGCCCGCCATCGGGATGCTGATCAGCTCATCGCAGTGCTCGCGGGTCAGGCGGCGCATACCTTCACCTTCCGCCCCCATCACCAGCGCCATCGGCCCGGTCATTTTGCTCTGGAATAGCGTATGGTCGGCTTCGCCAGCGGTTCCGACGATCCAGACGTTTTCTTCCTGCAGCAGGCGCATAGTGCGCGCCAGGTTGGTGACGCGGATCAGCGGAACGTTCTCCGCTGCGCCACAGGCGACTTTCTTCGCCGTCGCATTCAGCTGCGCGGAACGATCTTTCGGCACAATTACCGCGTGCACCCCGGCAGCGTCGGCGCTGCGCAGACAGGCGCCGAGATTGTGCGGATCGGTCACACCGTCGAGGATCAGCAGGAAGGGTTGATCGAGTTGCGCCAGCAGATCCGGCAGATCGTTCTCCTGGTACTGACGCCCCGGCTTCACGCGGGCAATGATCCCCTGGTGCACTGCGCCTTCGCTCTTCTCATCAAGAAACTGACGGTTGGCCAGCTGAATCACCACGCCCTGCGCTTCCAGGGCATGGATCAGCGGCAGCAGGCGCTTATCCTCACGGCCTTTCAGAATATAAACTTCCTGAAAACGCTCAGGTGCGCGCTCCAGCAGTGCCTGCACCGCATGGATGCCGTAAATCATTTCACTCATTGATGTACTCGTTTTAGGTTCTGTTATCCGCCCCTTCACCCCATCCTGCGCCAGCAGATTTCAGGGTGAAGGGAGGTCAATCACTCAGCGATCTTCTTCTTTGCCGCACGCTTGGCTTTGGTGGCGGCGGCGATTTTCTGCGTTTTAGCGGACGGTTTTTTCGCTTTTTTCTCTTTCTTCGGCTTTGCCGTGTCCTTCTCTTTTCGGAAGGCACTGTCCGGCTCGAAGTTTACCTGTTTTCCGACCTGGCGGCGGCGACCACCCGGTTTGCCTGAGCTGCTCTTTTTCGCTTTCTCACGGGCCGTTTTGCCGACATTACGCGGCGCACGCTCGCTGGAGATCAGCGTAAAGTCGATTTTCCGCTCGTCCATGTTGACGGCTTCCACACGAACTTCCACGCGGTCGCCCAGGCGATAGGTTTGACCGCCGGACTCGCCAATCAGACGCTGGCCCACCTGGTCGAAACGATAATAGTCATTATCCAGGCTGGAAACATGCACCAGACCGTCGATAAACAGATCGTTCAGGCGGACGAAGAAGCCAAAACCGGTCACGCTGGCGATGACACCGGAGAAGGTGTTCCCTACCTGATCCTGCATAAAGTCGCATTTCAGCCAGTCGGACACTTCGCGCGTCGCTTCGTCGGCGCGGCGCTCGGTCATCGAACAGTGCTGGCCCAGCTGCAGCATCTCTTCCATGCTGTAGTGCCAGCCGCCGGTCTCGGTGCTATTTCCTTTGTGGCCCTGTTCTTTAGCCAGCAGATATTTAATGGCGCGGTGCAGCGACAGATCCGGGTAGCGGCGAATCGGCGAGGTGAAGTGGGCGTAGGACTGCAGCGCCAGGCCAAAGTGACCGCGGTTTTCCGGATCGTAGACCGCCTGCTTCATGGAGCGCAGGAGCATCGTCTGCAGCATTTCCGCATCCGGGCGATCGGCGATGGAGGTCAGCAATTCGGCATAATCACGCGGCTCCGGTTTGTTGCCGCCAGGCAGCTCCAGTCCCAGCTCAGCCAGCACAGTACGGAAGGAGGTAATCGCTTCAGTGGTTGGCTTATCATGGATACGGAACAGCGCCGGCTCCTGCGCCTTCTCAACGAAGCGCGCGGCGGAGATGTTCGCCAGGATCATGCACTCTTCAATCAGCTTATGCGCATCGTTACGCTGAGTCTGTTCGATACGCTCAATACGGCGTTCGGCATTAAAGATGAATTTAGCTTCTTCACTTTCAAATGAGATACCGCCGCGCTCTTCGCGGGCGCTCTCCAGTACCTTGTAGAGGTTATGCAGCTCTTCAATGTGCTTCACCAGCGGCGCGTAGTGTTCACGCAGCTCCTGGTCACCCTGCAGCATATGCCAGACCTTGGTGTAGGTCAGGCGAGCATGTGAACTCATCACCGCTTCATAGAATTTATAGCCGGTCAGACGGCCTTTTGACGAAATCGTCATTTCGCACACCATGCACAGGCGATCGACCTGCGGGTTCAGCGAGCATAGACCGTTAGACAGCACTTCCGGCAGCATCGGTACCACCTGCGACGGGAAGTAGACCGAGGTACCACGGCTGCGTGCTTCAGCATCCAGCGGCGTCCCCGGGCGCACATAGTAGCTGACGTCGGCAATGGCTACCCACAGGCGCCAGCCGCCGCCGCGTTTCTTCTCGCAGTACACCGCGTCATCGAAGTCGCGGGCATCTTCGCCATCAATAGTGACCAACGGCAGGGAACGCAGATCGACGCGCCCGACCTTTGCTTCTTCCGGCACCTGCTCTTTGAGACCGGAAACCTGTTTTTCCACCGCAGGCGGCCAGACGTAAGGAATTTCATGGGTACGCAGCGCCATATCGACGGCCATGCCGGTGCCCATGTTGTCGCCCAGCACTTCGACGATTTTCCCCACCGCTTTGGTGCGGCGGGTCGGGCGCTGGGTCAGTTCGACCACTACTACGTAGCCCATCCGCGCGCCCATTATGTCTTCAGGCGGGATCAGGATATCGAAGCTCAGGCGGCTGTCGTCCGGGACGACGAAGCCGACGCCGGCATCGGTGAAGTAGCGGCCAACAATCTGGCTGGTCTTCGGCACCAGGACGCGGACGATGCGCGCTTCGCGGCGGCCCTTACGGTCCGCGCCCAGCGGCTGAGCCAGCACCTGGTCGCCGTGAATACAGGTTTTCATCTGTTCTGACGACAGATACAGATCGTCCTTGCGCCCTTCAACGCGCAGAAAACCATAGCCATCACGGTGGCCAATAACGGTTCCTTTAAGGAGATCAAGGCGCTCAGGCAGCGCATAGCACTGGCGACGGGTGAAAACCAGCTGACCGTCGCGCTCCATCGCGCGCAAGCGGCGACGTAGCGCTTCAGTTTGCTCTTCACCCTCGATATTTAACTCGATGGCCAGCTCATCGCGGCTGGCAGGCTTTTCCCGTTTGGTTAAATGTTCGAGGATAAATTCCCGGCTCGGGATAGGATTCGCGTACTTCTCAGCTTCGCGTTCCTGGAATGGATCTTGTGACATATCGGTTCCTCCGTTGTCATCTCCGGCAGAGTGGCGTCACTCCACCAGCAATAATTTATAAAGCGGTTGATTCTTCTCAACCAAATCAGCCAGCGTATAGTTATCCAGCTCCTTGAGAAAACTCTGCGCGGCTTCAGCTAGCGCCTGTTTCAGACGACAGGCTGGTGTAATGTGGCAAAATTCGCTGCTGCAGTTGACCAGCGATAAAGGTTCCAGGTCGCGCACCACGTCGCCGACGCGGATCTGCCCTGCTGGTTTGCCGAGGCGAATGCCCCCGTTCTTCCCCCGCACGGCAGTCACGTAGCCCACACGGCTTAACTGATTGATTATTTTAACCATATGATTACGGGAGACGCCATAGACCTCGGTTACTTCCGAGATGCTGGTCATCCGTCCTTCCGGCAGCGACGCCATATAAATCAGCGCGCGTAATCCGTAATCGGTGAAACTCGTTAACTGCACATAAACCTCAGGGAAAAGAAAACAGGGTATGTCGAGCGACATCATTATTATTGATGATAAACCAGCCAGCGCTCAGGCCGCTAATTTATTTGAAATGGGGCGGGCGAACAGCAAAAACAAGGGCGCCCGAACGGCGCCCCTTGCGAGTGATTACGCGTCGAACGGGTCGCGCAGAATCATGGTCTCGGTACGGTCTGGACCGGTAGAAATAATATCCACCGGGACGCCAGTCAGCTCTTCAATACGCTGGATGTAGTTCAGGGCTGCCTGCGGCAGGCCGCTGCGCTCTTTCACGCCGAAGGTGGTTTCGGACCAGCCCGGCATTGTTTCGTAGATAGGCTCGATACCTTCCCAGTTGTCGGCAGCCAGCGGAGTGGTGGTCACTTCACGGCCGTCCGGCATACGGTAGCCGACGCAGATTTTCACTTCTTTCAGGCCGTCGAGGACGTCCAGTTTAGTCAGGCAGAAGCCGGACAGGGAGTTAATCTGCACTGCGCGACGAACTGCGACCGCGTCCAGCCAGCCGGTACGACGACGACGGCCGGTGGTCGCGCCGAACTCGTTACCCTGCTTGCAGAGGAACTCGCCGGTTTCATCAAACAGCTCGGTCGGGAACGGACCTGCACCGACGCGAGTCGAATACGCTTTAATGATACCCAGGACGTAATCCACATAACGCGGACCCAGGCCGGAGCCGGTCGCCACGCCACCTGCGGTGGTGTTAGAGGAGGTCACGTACGGATAGGTACCGTGGTCGATATCCAGCAGCGTACCCTGCGCGCCTTCGAACATGACGAAGTCGCCACGCTGACGCGCCTGATCCAGCAGGTCGGATACGTCAACCACCATGCCGGTCAGGATGTCGGCAATCGCCATCACATCGTCCAGCACTTTCTGGTAGTCAACCGCTTCTGCTTTATAGAAGTTCACCAGCTGGAAGTTGTGATACTCCATCACTTCTTTCAGTTTATCGGCGAAAGTCGCTTTATCGAACAGATCGCCAACGCGCAGACCACGACGAGCGACTTTATCTTCGTAAGCCGGGCCGATGCCGCGACCGGTGGTGCCGATCGCCTTCGCGCCGCGCGCTTTTTCACGTGCCACGTCCAGCGCCACGTGATAGTCAAGGATAAGCGGGCAGGCTTCAGAGAGCAGCAGACGCTCGCGAACCGGGATACCACGGTCTTCCAGGCCCTTCATCTCTTTCATCAGCGCAGCCGGAGACAGCACGACGCCGTTACCGATAATGCTGGTGACGTTTTCACGCAGAATGCCTGATGGAATAAGATGGAGAACGGTTTTTTCACCGTTGATTACGAGAGTATGGCCGGCGTTGTGACCACCCTGGTAGCGCACAACATATTTAGCCCGTTCTGTCAGGAGATCGACGATCTTCCCTTTACCTTCGTCACCCCATTGGGTGCCCAGTACGACGACGTTGTTACCCATTTTTCAAAATCACCGTTTGCTTAAAAATGGATTCTACCATCGCTTTTTCAGAGTTACAGCACTTTTTGCATCCAAAATAAGGCAAATCCGACCACTTTTTGATCAGCCAATCGATTTCCTCAACATGTAGTAGATCACAATCCCGGCAACCACAAGTCCGCCGCCAAAACGGCGCAATAAATTATCCGGTAGCTGGCTCAGGCTGGCGACCATTTTGCGCCAGGCGCGAGGATAGAGTAGCGGGCCGAGCCCTTCGAGTACTAAAACCAGCGCCAGCGCCAGCCAAATGGTGGAGTTCATCGTCAACCTTAATTGAAAAGTATTCTTGCCGCTCTCGCGGGCGTCGGTAGCCAGCATGGTGAATTCATTCCCTCATTTCACATTGTCCCGTATTTCATCTTCATTATGAAACGATAAGGTGAAACAAAATTCACAACTAATTGTATTGCTGGATATTTTTTAAATTGTAACTATGCCATCGCGTACTACAACCCGGTACGTCTACATAATCAGGAAGATTATCATGAGAGAATTAACCGCATTTGAAATCGAAAATGTGAGCGGCGCAGGCTGGTTACAGGATGGCCTGGCTTCCTTAGGCAGCAAGGTCGGCGCCTCCGTATGGACGATGGGTACCGATGCCCTGAGCATCAGCCTGCCGCTGATTGGCACCATCAATCTGGCCGACCTGGCGCCAGACCTGGGCAAAACCCTGGGCGAAAGCGTCGGGTCTACCATCGGCGGCACCATCGAAAGTGCGCTGGCGAGCCTGCCGGTAGTCGGTGGCCTGCTGAATAAACTGCTGGGCAACTAATTCACGCCTCCGCAGTATGAAAAAAGGCGCCTGTTTCAGGCGCCTTTTCGCGTTAGTACTTCAGATTTACACCTTCTCGGCTTATTTGCGTGCCGAATCCGGTGAACGCATATAGCGGAAGAAGTCGCTGTCCGGACTCAGGACCATCACGTCCTGATTACTCTGGAAGCTCTTCTCATAAGCACGCAGGCTACGGATAAAGGAATAGAAGCCTGGATCCTGGCTGAACGCGTCGGCAAACAGCTTCGCCGATTCCGCATCACCTTCACCGCGTAGGATACGGCCCTGGCGCTCAGCTTCCGCCAGCGTCTTGGTGACTTCATAGTCCGCGGTCGCGCGCAGTTTCTCAGCCTCTTCCTGGCCCTGTGAACGGTGGCGACGAGCAACCGCTTCACGCTCCGCGCGCATACGGTTGTAGATCGCTTCCGACACTTCCGCCGGCAGGTTGATCTGTTTGATACGTACGTCGACAACTTCGATACCAAGCGCCGCCATACTGTTCGGGTTGATTACCTGCACTTTACCGTTGGTTTCGGCTTCTACACGCTCTGCCGCTTTGGCAATCGCGTCGTCAGCTGCCGGGGTGCTAACCTCGTCATCCGTACCCGCCGAGCCTGAGTTCAGCGCATCGCGTACTTCCAGGGTCAGGCGACCACGGGAGTCTGTCACGATGTCTTTCACATCCAGGCGACCAATTTCAGAACGCAGACGGTCCGAGAATTTACGCTTCAGCAGCACCTCGGCCTGAGAGACGTCGCCGCCGCCGGTAGCCAGGTAGTAACGGCTGAAGTCGCTGATACGCCATTTAATGTAGGAGTCGACGATCAGGTCTTTCTTCTCTTTAGTGACGAAACGATCGGCCTGGTTATCCATGGTCTGAATGCGCGCATCCAGCATCTTCACCGATTCGATAAACGGGATCTTGAAGTGCAGGCCCGGCGCATACACCAGCGGCTTGTTCTCGTCGTCGCGCAGGACTTTACCAAAACGCAGCGTAATACCGCGCTCGCCTTCTTTTACGACAAAGACTGACATGTAGAGCACTACCAGCACGATGACAATGATCGCGATAACAGATTTACGCATCGTTATTCCCCCTGACGCTGGTAGTCGTTACGCTGCGCGTTAGCGCGGCGTTGGTCCATAATGCTACCCCCGGTTGAGCTCGAGGTTGATGAGTTGCTGGCGCTGCTTGAGCTGGATGCTGGCGGCAGGCGCAGCAGATCGCTGGCGTCACTGCTATCGCTCTTTGCTGCCGGCGCAGCGGCGCCTTTCAGCATCTGGTCCAGCGGCAGAACCATCAGATTGCCGTTTTTGCTGTCATTGACCAGCACTTTACGGGTGTGGCTCAGCACTTTTTCCATGGTTTCGATGTACAGACGCTCGCGGGTAATTTCCGGCGCGGCTTTGTATTCCGGCAGGATCTTCGCAAAGCGAGCCACTTCACCCTGGGCTTCCAGAACGGTCTGGGTCTTATAGGCGCGTGCCTCTTCGAGGATACGCTGCGCCTGACCATTCGCCCGCGGCTGAACTTCGTTGGTATACGCTTCCGCTTCACGGATGTACTGCTGTTCGTTCTCACGCGCGGCAATAGCATCGTCAAACGCGGCCTTCACCTCTTCCGGCGGACGCGCCGTCTGGAAGTTGACGTCCAGCAGAGTGATACCCATGTTGTACGGGCGAATCGTCTCTTCCAGCTCGCGCTGGGTATCGCTACGGATCACGGTACGACCTTCGGTCAGGATGCGATCCATGGTGTATTTGCCGATCACGCCGCGCAACGCGCTGTCGGTGGCCTGACGCAGGCTGTCATCCGCGCTGGTGACGCTAAACAGATAGCGCTCCGGATCGGTGACGCGGTACTGCACGTTCATCTCAACGCGCACCACGTTTTCGTCAGAGGTCAGCATAACGCCGGAAGCCGCCAGTTCGCGTACCGACTCCACGTTCACCGCCTGAACGTTATCGATAAAAGTCGGCTTCCAGTTCAGGCCCGGTTCAACCAGATGGCTAAACTTGCCAAAACGAGTGACCACGCCGCGTTCGGCTTCTTTAATGGTATAGAAACCGCTGGCCGCCCAGATAATTACTGCTGCCGCGGCAACGATGCCGACAATACGCCCGCCCATCGGTCCACGAGGTCCCTGTGCGCTATTACCACCGCCCAGTCCGCCCTTGCCGCCGCCGAGCCCGCCAAGTTTTTTACTTAACTTGCGGAAGATATCATCCAGATCCGGTGGCCCCTGCTCGCGACCACCTTTGTTGCCATTTCCCTCAGAGTTGCCGCCAGGTTTGCTGCTCCCCCACGGGTCGCGGTCCTGTCCGTTATTACCGGGCTGATTCCACGCCATGTATATGCTCCATATTTGTTTTTGATATCCCCACAGGGGTCAATATCTTCAGGCAAGTTGCAAGATCAAACCACATAGTCAACAAGCGTTGGCTCTTGCTTACAGAGGCGCCGCCAGTCAACGATCGGCATGCGCACCTGCAGACTCACGCTGCCGTCATCCTCCATCCACTCTTTTTCTATCGCCTGAAGCTGATAGAAGCGGCTTCTCAGTCGCCCTTCTTTCGGCGGTAAGCGCAGCGTATGCTGGGCCACTTCACCGGAAAGACGCTCTGTTAACGCCTGAAAAAGCAGTGGTACGCCCACCCCGGTCTGGGCTGAAAGCCAGACCCGAATGGGTTTATTTTCATCGTCACGATCGATGCGCGGTTCAAAATCGTCAAGCATGTCGATTTTGTTCATCACCAGCAGCGCTGGGATCTCATCGGCCTCAATCTCAGCGAGAACCGTATTTACCGCATCAATATTTTCCTGCACGCGAACATCCGCCGCGTCAATCACATGCA
Source organism: Klebsiella sp. 10982 (assembly GCF_048589245.1). Taxonomy (NCBI): domain Bacteria; kingdom Pseudomonadati; phylum Pseudomonadota; class Gammaproteobacteria; order Enterobacterales; family Enterobacteriaceae; genus Klebsiella; species Klebsiella sp. 10982. The sequence goes on along the minus strand of NZ_JBMAXV010000031.1, from coordinate 34,457 downwards.
GCAGCAGCGTCGCCTGACGCGTCTCCTGCAACGTCGCTTTAAACGCGGCCACCAGATCGTGCGGCAGATGGCGAATAAAACCGACGGTATCGGCCAGCACCGTTTCGCCGACGTCAGGGACGTCAATGCGGCGCAGCGTCGGGTCGAGGGTGGCGAACAACTGGTTCGCGGCATAGACCTCAGCGGCGGTGATCTGGTTAAAGAGCGTTGATTTTCCGGCGTTGGTGTAGCCCACCAGCGACACGGTTGGAATATCGGCTTTCGCGCGCGACCGCCGCCCCTGCTCACGCTGTTTCTCGACTTTTTCCAGCCGCGACAGGATCTGCATGATGCGGTTACGCAATAAACGACGGTCGGTTTCGAGCTGAGTTTCACCCGGGCCACGCAAACCAATACCGCCCTTTTGTCTTTCAAGGTGGGTCCAGCCGCGGACAAGGCGGGTCGCCATATGGCGCAGCTGCGCCAGCTCGACCTGCAGTTTCCCTTCATGGGTGCGCGCGCGCTGGGCGAAAATATCTAAAATAAGACCGGTGCGATCGATAACCCGGCATTCGCACAGGCGCTCCAGGTTGCGTTCTTGCGCCGGACTCAGGGCATGATCGAAGAGCACGACCGAGGCGCCGGTCGCTTTAACGGCTTCCGCAATTTCGACTGCCTTACCTTCACCAACAAAATACTTCGGGTGCGGTGCTTTACGGCTACCGGTAATCACCTGCATTGCTTCGACACCGGCGGAAGAGGCCAGAGTTTCAAACTCCTGGAGATCTTCCATATCTTTGTCTTGCGAAAAATAGATGTGTACCAGTACCGCCTGCTCACCGGCGTCATAACGGTCAAACAAGCGTAAACCCCTTATAAAATACCAGCGGGGAACACAGAAAACCTGGCTCCCCGGCGTGGAAAAACAGCACTGGCCTTATTCGGCGTCGTCGCTGTCTTGTTGCGGCGCAGAAGAGCCCTGCGCGCTACCACCGTGGTGATAGTTACTGGAACCGCCGCCAGCATTATTGCTGTGGTGAGACACCGGGCGAGACGGGACAACAGTAGAAATTGCGTGCTTATAGACCATCTGGCTGACCGTGTTCTTCAACAGGATCACGAACTGATCGAAAGACTCAATTTGCCCTTGCAGCTTGATACCATTCACCAAATAAATAGAAACCGGAACGCGTTCCCGACGCAAAGCGTTCAGGAACGGATCTTGTAAAGATTGCCCCTTAGCCATTCTCTCTTTTCCTTATATGTATGCTTGTTTTGTACTCAGAACCTTTCGATTCTCAAAAAAAATTACGCACGATACCGTTTAATTGTACACGTTCAGTTCTGGCTCGCACCAACAACCTGTAATACTTTGTTGAGCGCTTGTTCAGGTTGTTCACTGTCTAACCAGTGCACACCTTCCCAACCGCGCAGCCAGGTGACCTGACGTTTGGCTAACTGTCTCGTGGCGCAAACACCTCGATAAACCATCTCATCATACGGGATCTCGCCATTGAGATATGACCACATCTGGCGGTATCCGACACAACGGATGGAAGGCATATCCGTATGCAAATCTCCGCGGGCAAAAAGCGCCCGTACTTCTGCTTCAAAACCTGAAGCTAACATCTGATGAAAACGCTGTTCTATGCGTTGATGGAGCAGTTCACGGCTCGCCGGGGCGATGGCGAACTGATGCACCTGATATGGCAGAGCGTCTCCTGACGTTTGCGTCAGTTCCGTTAAAGTTTTACCCGAAATGAAAAAAACTTCCAGTGCCCGGGAAAGCCTTTGCGGATCATTTGGATGAATACGCGCAGCAGCCACGGGATCGATCTCCTGTAATTGCTGATGTAACGCGTTCCACCCCTGCTCTGCGGCCTGCTGCTCAATCCGCGCTCTGACCTCTGGGTCAGCCGACGGTAAGGGCGACAATCCTTCCAGCAACGCTTTGAAATACAACATTGTTCCGCCGACCAACAGCGGAATTCGCCCGGCGGCGACAATGTCCGCCATCGCCGCCAGCGCATCGCGGCGAAAATCAGCCGCGGAATAGGCTTCTGCAGGATCCAAAATATCCAGCAGCCGGTGCGGCGCAGCGCTAAGCTCCGCGGCATCCGGTTTGGCAGTGCCAATATCCATTCCCCGATAAATGAGGGCGGAATCAACACTAATCAACTCTACTGGCAAAACTTTACGTAAGGCTATCGCCAGCGCGGTTTTGCCGGAGGCCGTCGGGCCCATTAAAAAAATTGCCTTGGGCAGGCTCGCCTCGGTTACATCATTCATCTTTCAGGGCATTCATCGCCGAATGGAGATCTACAGGTTGTAACAGGCCACCCGGCGGCGTTTTCACCAGCTGCGGGCAAAGACGTTCGACGTCCGCCAGCAGCGCAATCGCCTGCGCCATATTCCATGACGCCTGTTCGCTCGTCAGATTACGCGCCATCCAGTGTGCGATGTTGCCGACGTCGAATGCGTTTTGCTGCGCCAGGTAGCCTATCAGTTCAGGAATCAAGATTTGTAAATTTTGTTGTCTTAAGGGTAAAGGGACCGCGCGCACCGTCACGTGCAGAGCATCGGCATGGAGCTCGATCCCCAGCTGCGTTAGCGCCGGCTGCGCGGCGGCCAGCGCCTGTTTTTCCCCTTCCGTGACTTTTAACCGCAGCGGGATCAGCAGCGGCTGGGCACATACCGCTTCCACCCCCGGCGTTAACTGCGCCTGGCGTAGCCAGCGCTCGGCTACAGCCAATGACAATAGCGCCAGACCGCCCTCGCGCTCCAGCAGCGCACAATCGCCGCCGACAATCGTCAGCACTCTGCCAAAGCTCTGGCTGTGGCCGGCCAGCTCTGTCGTGGTCGGCGTCTGTACCACTGGCTGCGGCGCGGCGGGCGTGTCGAGCAACTGACGATAAAGCGCGCCTTGCTGCTTCTGGTAACCCGGCTGCGCGTGCGGCCAGCTCGCACCGCCCGGTTTGCCGCTGGAGGCGGCAGGCTCACGCGACGATGTATTGCTGAATCGGGTGGCCGGTTCACGCGCTTCCGACGGACGCGCAAAATGATTGCCTCCTGCGGCGATACGATTCTCCGGCATCTGGCGTGGCGCCGGCGGGTCGTCTTTTTCCGCCAGCGGCGCGTCAAGCTGCTGCTGCAGTACGCTTAGTACGCCCTGGTAGATAAAGTCGTGCACCAGGCGCGACTGATGGAATCGCACCTCGTGCTTGGCCGGATGGACGTTCACATCTACCTGATGGGGATCGATCTCCAGATACAGCACAAACGCCGGCTGCTGATCGGCTCCCAGCTTGTCTTCACAGGCCTGGCGGATAGCATGGTTGATCAGCCGGTCGCGCATCATCCGCCCGTTAACGTAGCAATACTGAATTTCCGCCAGCGCCGAAGTGGTATGGAGCGGATCGGCAACCCAGCCACGCAAGGTCAAATCGCCATGCTGCCACTCGATCGCCAGCGCGTGTTCGAGAAAAGCGGCGCCGCAAATGGTTCCCAGCCGCCGCTCCCGCTGGCCATCCTGCGCCACTGCCCGGTACTGGCGCATCACCTTGCCGTTATGACTGAGGTTAATGGTGACGTCGAAACGCGCCAGCGCAATGCGGCGCACCACCTCGTCAATGTGGCCGAACTCGGTTTTTTCGGTGCGCATGAATTTGCGCCGTGCTGGCGTGTTGTAGAACAGATCGAGGACTTCCAGGGTGGTGCCGACCGGGTGTGCCGCCGGCTTTACCGTCACCGCCTGATCGCGGCCTTCGGCATACGCCTGCCAGGCTTCCTGCTGTTCCGCCGTCCGCGAAGTCAGCGTTAAGCGCGCCACCGAACTGATACTGGCCAGCGCTTCGCCGCGAAAGCCGAGGCTGATAATCGCCTCCAGATCGTCAAGCGAGGCGATCTTACTGGTCGCATGGCGAGCCAGGGCCAGCGCCAGCTCGTCTTTTTTGATGCCGCAGCCGTTATCGCGGATGCGAATGAGCTTCGCGCCGCCGCGTTCGATATCAATATCAATCCGCGTGGCGCCGGCATCAAGGCTGTTTTCAACCAGCTCTTTCACCACCGACGCGGGTCGTTCCACCACTTCGCCGGCGGCAATCTGGTTGGCGAGCTGCGGCGGTAGAACCTGAATCGGCATCCCCTGCTCCTTAGTTAATCAACATCCCGCCCGGCGCCGCAGCGCTGGCGGTTTGCGCCGCCTCCCCACGAGGCGCCGACTGCAGCGGATGCTGCATAAAGTAGTTACGCAGGCCGTTGTAAATCGCCTGTGCGATCTGCTCCTGGTAATCATCGCTCCCCAGCAGCCGCTCTTCGCCGTTGTTACTGATAAAGCCCGTTTCCACGAGGATCGACGGGATATCCGGCGAACGCAGCACGCCAAGGCTGGCATGCTCCGGACGGCGTTTATGCAGGTTACCAATGCGCTGCAGCTGGCTCAGCACGTTGGTCGCTACATCGTAGCCGACGCGCTGGGAATGACCGAACTGCAGATCCAGCACCGCCTGGCTCAGGTAGGGATCGGCCTGGCTGTTCGCCAGCACGTCGCCCGCTCCGCCGAGCAGTTCAGACTGTTTCTCATGCTGCTCGAGCCAGCCGGCCATTTCGCTGTTGGCGCGACGGTTCGAGAGCACCCACACCGAGGCGCCGGTCGCATCGCGGTTTGGCGCGGCGTCGGCGTGGATAGAAACGAGGAAGTTGGCGTTTTGCTTACGCGCCACATCAGAGCGGCCCATCACCGAAATAAAGTAATCTCCGTCGCGGGTCAGCACTGGCTTAAACTGCGGGTCGGCGCTCAGCAGCGCCCGCAGCTTGCGCGCGATGGCGATAGTCACGTTTTTCTCTTTGGTGCCGTTCGGGCCAATCGCCCCCGGATCCTGGCCGCCGTGTCCGGCATCGATGGCGATAATGACCTTATCATCCGCCGACACCGTGCGGGCCGCCGGGCGAGCCACGGTCTGATTGTTGGTCATCGCCGGCTGAGAGGTGGTCATCACCGTCTGCCGTTCAGGAGCCGACGAACTGAACGGGTTCCGCCCTGGCGTCGTCGTACGGGAAGACATCACCGGCGGCGGATCGGCCCGTTTCACCACCACGGGAGGCGGCGGTGGCGGCGGCGGCGCGTCGGCATTGATGGTAAAGACCACCGTGTAATTCGCCCCGTTCTGCTGCTTCACCGCCCGCGTTTTGCCATCTTCCGTCAGATCCACCAGCAAACGCAGCGTCTGCGTATCCTGCGGCGTGCCGGCGCGAATGCTCTTCACCAGGTTGCTGCCGCTAAACTGCAGCGGTAGTCCCTGCAATACGCCGGTCTGTTTGATATCCAGCGCCACCAGTCGTTTGCCCTGCGGGGTAAAGGAGTACTCCGGTTCACCGACAAAGCTAAGAGTAATACGGGCCTGCTGGTCACCGTTGGAGACCTGGATATCGGATAAACTCGCCGCAGTGGCGTGAAGACTCGACAGCATCAGCGCAGCGGCAAGCCAGGTGGTTATGCGATACTTCATCCCGTCATCCTTCAGGCTAGATGGCTAAACGCGCCAGTAAAGACTCACCCCGTGAGGAGACCGCGGTAATGCGCGCCTCACGCCCTTGTGCCTGGTAATCGAGGTGAATTTCAACGTCCGGGTCAGGCAGGACACCTGCGCCTTGCTGCGGCCACTCCACCAGGCAGATGGCATCGTCGGCAAAATAATCACGGATCCCCATAAATTCGAGCTCCTCAGGATCCGCCAGTCGGTAGAGATCGAAGTGATACACCATCAGCTTGTCGAGGGTATACGGCTCCACCAGGGTATAGGTTGGGCTTTTGACATTGCCGCGGTGACCGAGCGCCTGTAAAAAGCCGCGGCTGAAGGTGGTTTTCCCCGCGCCTAAATCACCATACAGATAAATCACGGTGGCGCCGGTACAGGCCTGCGCGATGCGGTCGCCAAGGGCCAGCGTGGCCTGCTCATCGGGTAAAGGAATCACTCGGTTAATCATGGTCTACGTCAATCACATCCGGGTTAACAACACGCCTGAGCGTGGAAAAGAGATCGGTTGCCAGCATGCCGCGGGTACCCACGCGGGCGGCCAGCCGGTCGGCGGCATCGCCATGGGCGACGCACCCGGCACAGGCAGCATCATACGGCGTCAGGTGCTGTCCTAACAATGCGGCGATGATGCCAGTGAGCACATCCCCCATCCCGCCGCTGGCCATCCCAGCGTTGCCGGCGTCGATAATGCCCATCGCCCCGCTTTCACTGGCCACTACCGTGCCCGCGCCTTTCAGCACGACCACACCACCATACCGTTTTACCAGACGCTGCGCAGAATGTAAGCGATCGCTTTCAATTTCTGCCACGCTGACGTTCAGCAGACGGGCCGCTTCGCCGGGATGCGGGGTTAACACGCGATTGTGACGTTTATCGGGATTGAATGCCAGCAGGTTCAGCGCGTCGGCGTCCCAGACCATTGGTTTGTTGAAACTTTCCGCCGTGCGCAGGGCGCTGCGCCCCCACTCGTTCTGCCCCAGGCCCGGGCCAATCGCCACCACATCCGCCCACTCCAGTGCGGCTTTCAGGGTCTGCGGCGTCAGCTCATCCACCATTAATTCCGGCCGGGCGGTGACAATCGGCGCCACGTTCTCCCGGTGAGTGAGTACTCGCACCAGCCCCGCACCGGTGCGTAAGGCCGCTTCACCGCACATACGAATAGCGCCTGCCGTGCCGCGATCGCCACCGATAATCACGAGCTTGCCGTGATCGCCCTTATGGGAGGTGGCCCGCCGCGGCGGCAGCCAGTCGGCAAGGTGAGCGGCGCAAAACCGCGTCAGAGGAGTACTTTGCCCGGCAAGCCAGCGCTCAAGCCCGAGGGCATGATGATGGAGATGCCCGACGACATCCCGCGCCTTGCCGGTCAGCAGCCCCGGCTTGAGGGCGATAAAGGTCAGCGTATGGTCGGCCTGCATAACCGCCCCTGGTGTCGCCCCGGTCTGCGCGTTCAGGCCGGAAGGGATATCCAGGGCCACCACCGGTGCCGGATGGTGGTTCGCCTGGCGAATGAGCGCTGCGACGGGATCGCGCGGCGCGCTGCGCAGGCCGGTGCCGAGCAGGCCATCAATAATCAGGGAGATATCGTCGGGCCATGGGATGGTCGCCGCATGGATCACACCGCCGGCGTTAAGCCACGCCTCCCGCGCCGCCTGCGCCTCTTCCGGCAGCGGACTCTCGCTCTCCACCGCCAGCAATGTTACCCGCCGCCCCGCGGCCAGCGCCAGACGCGCCACGACGTACCCGTCGCCGCCGTTATTGCCATGTCCGCAGAGGATCAGCCAGTGCGCGCTGGCGGGATAAGCGCGGCTGGCCAGCTGAAAGGCCGCCTCGCCCGCGCGCTGCATGAGTTCGAACAGCGTCAGCCCCAGGCTGTCCGCCGCCTCTCGTTCGGCCAGGCGCAGCGCCTCCGCAGGCCAAATGTTGTATGGTATACTGTCAGGGTTTTTCGTCATTGTATGGTCCATCATGTCACAGCCCCTCGATCTCGTTCAGTTAGCGCAACAAATCAAACAATGGGGCACAGAGCTTGGGTTCCAGCAGGTGGGGATCGCCGATACCGATCTCAGCGCCAGTGAACCCAAACTGCAGGCATGGCTGGATAAACAATACCACGGCGAAATGGAATGGATGGCGCGTCACGGTATGATGCGCGCCCGTCCCCACGAGCTGCTGCCCGGTACGTTACGCGTCATCAGCGTGCGGATGAACTATCTGCCCGCCAACGCCGCCTTTGCCCGCACCCTGAAAGATCCCGCGCTGGGTTACGTCAGCCGTTATGCCCTCGGGCGTGATTATCATAAGCTGCTACGTAATCGCCTGAAAAAGCTGGGGGAGAAGATTCAGGAACAGTGTGCTTCGCTCAATTTTAGACCTTTTGTCGACTCCGCGCCTATCCTGGAACGGCCAATCGCAGAAAAAGCGGGCCTTGGCTGGACAGGTAAGCACTCACTTATCTTAAGTCGCGACGCCGGATCGTTCTTTTTCCTCGGCGAACTGCTGATTGACCTGCCCCTGCCGGTCGACAGCCCGGTTGCGGAAGAGTGCGGACGCTGCGTCGCCTGCATGACCATCTGTCCTACCGGCGCCATCGTTGAGCCCTACACCGTCGACGCCCGGCGCTGCATCTCTTATCTCACCATCGAACTGGAAGGCGCGATCCCCGAGGAGTTCCGTCCGCTTATCGGCAACCGCATCTATGGCTGCGACGACTGCCAGCTCATCTGCCCGTGGAACCGTTTCTCACAGCTCACCGATGAAGAGGATTTCAGCCCACGCAAAGCGCTGCATGCCCCGCCGCTGGTGGAGCTGTTCGCCTGGAGCGAAGCGTGGTTTCTGAAGGTAACCGAAGGGTCGGCCATTCGTCGCATTGGCCACCTGCGCTGGCTGCGCAATATCGCCGTCGCGCTGGGCAATGCGCCCTGGGATGAAGCCCATCTTCGCGCGCTGGAGAGTCGCCGGGGTGAGCACCCGCTTCTCGACGAGCACATTGAATGGGCGATTGCCCAGCAAATGAAAAAGCGGAGCGCCGACGCCGTCGAAGTACAGCTACCAAAAAAATTACGTCTGGTCAGGGTGGTAGAGAAAGGCTTGCCGCGGGACGCCTGATTCATTCACAGGCTGTGAATAAAATCTAAAACACATTGCGTTTCAAGGCGCAGACCGAGGTCAAGTGATCGGATTAACATTTTGAAATGAAATTTAATTGTTAAATTTCAATTAGATAACAAGATACTATTTACAAAGCGAAGCATTTACGTCATCAGAGACGAAACGACAACCTGTGGATAACTCTGTTCACAGTATTTCTGCAGACCAAACGAAAATCATCCCCGGCGCTGGATTGCACTGTGGATAAATAAGAGATGGAAGAAAATTTGGAGCGGGAAACGAGACTCGAACTCGCGACCCCGACCTTGGCAAGGTCGTGCTCTACCAACTGAGCTATTCCCGCTTAATCATCGTCATTCAAGCTACCCTGTAGCAACCTGAATACTGCGACTGGTGTGGTGTGTCTTTCAAATTTTGGAGCGGGAAACGAGACTCGAACTCGCGACCCCGACCTTGGCAAGGTCGTGCTCTACCAACTGAGCTATTCCCGCTTAATCTTCGGCTTTCGTCTCGCATCTGCGAGTTGAAATCCTTCGATAAGGATGGTGCTTTCAAATTTTGGAGCGGGAAACGAGACTCGAACTCGCGACCCCGACCTTGGCAAGGTCGTGCTCTACCAACTGAGCTATTCCCGCGTTACTGCATTTTTTGCCATATTTTGATGGCGTCGTAATTTGCATTTCTGCGTCGTTACGGGAGGCGCATTATACGAGAATTCGATGCCCCTGCAACCCCCTGTTCATCACTTTTTTGCGTTTTTTGTTTAAGTGGACACTTTCTCGCCACCTACGCCGCTGAATTGTATAAATAAGCGTCACAACGGGCAAAATCGCTTTTTCCGCCCGGCTGAATGACGCAAAATCGCTCGCATCATATTGCGGTGGCGCGACGTATAACGAGGCCACCACGACGCCAAAAAGGGAATTAGCATGAGAAAAGTCCTCACCGTCCTGCTGCTGGGCACGCTGGCCATCGGAACCGCGTCAGCCGAGACGCTCCATTTTGGCACCACCACGGCCAATCCACCGTTTGTCACCACCAACGGCAAAAATCAGCCCGTCGGCTTCGATATCGATCTCGCGCACGCCCTGTGCCAGCAGATGCAGGCGCAGTGCCAGTTCACAGCGCAGCGTTTCGATACTCTGATCCCTGCTTTACGCTTTAAGAAGTTTGATGCGGTGATTGCCGGCATGGAAGTGATCCCGATGCGCGAGAAGCAGGTCGCCTTTAGCCGCCCCTATCGTCAGGCGCTCTCCGGGGTGGTGATCGTCAATAAAGATGTCGCCCATACCTTTGCCGATCTGAAAGCCAAAAAAATCGGCGTGGTGAAAGGCACGCTGCATCAGCACTATCTGCGCGATAAGCAGAAGGCCGTGCAGGCGATCCCTTACGACGACGTCGCCAGCGCTTTAGCCGCGCTGAAAGCTGGCGAAATAACCGGCGTCATGGGCGACTTCGCCACGCTCGACGCCTGGCAACAAGAGAACCCTGACTACGCCATCATGGATGAGCGGGCCACTGACCCGGCTTATTATGGGAAACAGTATGCAATTGCAGTGCGCAAAGACGACCCGGAGCTGCTGAATGCCATCAACGATGCCCTGACCGCGGTCATGGCGACGCCTGACTTCCAGCAGATGCAGCAAAAGTGGTTTAAATAGCGCGGGAAAGCAAACCGGGCCGCACACCGGGCCCGGTTGCGGTTTACAGCTTAATAAAATGCTCGCGATAGTAAGCCAGCTCGGCGACCGACTCACGGATATCGTCCATCGCCTGATGGGTACCCTGTTTTTTAAAGCCGTCGAGAATTTCCGGCTTCCAGCGGCGCGCCAGCTCTTTCAGGGTGCTGACGTCCAGGTAGCGGTAGTGAAAATAGGCTTCCAGTTGCGGCATGTACTTAAACAGGAAGCGACGATCCTGGCCGATGCTGTTGCCGCAGATCGGCGATTTGCCTGCCGGCACCCACTGCTTAAGAAACTCAATAGTCGCCAGTTCGGCATCGTGCTCGCTGACGGTGCTGGCCTTTACGCGATCCACCAGCCCGCTGCCGGTATGCGTCCGTACATTCCACTCGTCCATTAATGCCAGTTGAGCGTCCGACTGATGTACCGCGATGGTCGGCCCCTCAGCCAAAATGTTCAGGTTGGCATCGGTCACCAGGGTGGCGATTTCGATAATGCGATCGCGCTCCGGATCCAGCCCTGTCATCTCAAGATCGATCCAAATGAGGTTGTTTTCATTTGCACTCATGCTATTTTCCACCCTTCTTGCGTGACTATATTCATCTAAAATAGCGTGTATCATAGAGGTTTTGCCCCATCAGGGCGACCAGGAGCCAGTTCGATTGAGTAAAAATAAACTCTCCAAAGGCCAGCAGCGCCGCGTCAAAGCCAACCACCAGCGCCGTCTGAAAACCACTGCGGAGAAGGCCGACTACGATGACAACCTGTTTGGCGAAACGTCCGAAGGTATTGTCATCAGTCGCTTTGGCATGCATGCCGACGTCGAATCCGCTGACGGCAGCGTGCATCGCTGCAATATCCGCCGGACGATCCGCTCGCTGGTGACCGGCGACCGCGTGGTCTGGCGGCCGGGTAAAGACGCCGCCGATGGCGTAAACGTTAAAGGGATCGTCGAGGCGGTTCACGATCGCGCCTCCGTCCTGACGCGTCCGGATTTTTACGACGGCGTGAAGCCTATCGCCGCCAATATCGATCAGATCGTGGTGGTTTCCGCGATCCTGCCAGAGTTGTCGCTGAATATTATCGATCGTTATCTGGTGGCCTGCGAAGCGCAGGATATCGAGCCGTTGATCGTCCTGAATAAAATCGATCTGCTGGATGACGATGGCCTGCGCTTCGTCAATGAGCAAATGGACATCTACCGCAATATCGGTTACCGCGTGCTGCTGGTTTCCAGTCGTACTCAGGACGGCCTTAAGCCGCTGGAAGCGGCCCTGACCGACCGTATCAGCATCTTCGCCGGGCAGTCCGGGGTCGGTAAATCGAGCCTGCTGAACGCCCTGCTCGGGTTGAACGAGGATCAGATCCTCACCAATGATGTTTCGGACGTTTCCGGCTTAGGCCAGCACACCACCACCGCAGCGCGCCTCTACCACTTCCCGCACGGCGGCGATGTGATTGATTCGCCGGGCGTTCGTGAATTCGGCCTGTGGCATCTGGAAGCGGAACAAATCACCAATGGCTTTGTCGAATTCCATGATTATTTAGGCCGTTGCAAGTATCGCGACTGTAAACACGATACCGATCCTGGCTGTGCGCTGCGCGAAGCGGTAGAGAACGGCAAGATCGCCGAAAGCCGTTTTGAGAACTACCATCGCATCCTGGAAAGCATGGCGCAGGTACAGGTAAAAACGCGTAAAAACTTTTCCTCGTCCGATGACTGATCATTAAGCTGGGCATCACATCAGGCTCTGCCAGGACGCGGTCAAAGTGCGACTAACGCGGCTGCCATTTAGCGAGTTTTACGTATAGAATCGTCCCCTTTTTTCAGGTCCCCGCCCGCGGGTGGGGTCAGGAACGACATATCATGGCCTGGAGGCTACTGTGTTAAACGATCTTAAACTTTCACTGCAATACATTCTGCCTAAACTGTGGCTCACCCGCCTCGCAGGCTGGGGTGCGAGCAAACGCGCAGGTTGGCTGACGAAGCTGGTCATCGATCTGTTCGTGAAATACTACAAGGTCGATATGAAAGAGGCGCAGAAACCGGATACCGCAGCTTATCGCACCTTCAACGATTTCTTTGTGCGCCCGCTGCGCGACGACGTTCGTCCGCTGAATACCGATCCCAACGTGCTGGTGATGCCGGCCGACGGCGTGATCAGCCAGCTTGGCGCCATTGAGGACGATAAAATCCTGCAGGCCAAGGGCCATGACTACAGCCTGGAAGCCCTGCTGGCCGGCAACTATCAGATGGCCGACCTCTTCCGTAACGGCAGCTTTGCCACCACCTATCTGTCGCCGCGCGATTATCACCGCGTACACATGCCGTGCAACGGCATCCTGCGCGAAATGATCTACGTTCCTGGCGACCTGTTCTCGGTTAACCATTTGACGGCGCAGAACGTCCCGAACCTGTTCGCCCGTAACGAGCGCGTCATCTGCCTGTTTGATACTGAGTTTGGCCCGATGGCGCAAATTCTGGTGGGCGCAACCATCGTCGGCAGCATTGAAACCGTGTGGTCCGGCACCGTGACCCCGCCGCGCGAAGGCATTATTAAACGCTGGACCTGGCCCGCGGGCGACAGCGAAGGCTCTGTCGCCTTGCTGAAAGGCCAGGAGATGGGCCGCTTCAAACTGGGTTCCACCGTGATCAACCTGTTTGCCCCGGGCCAGGTGAAGCTGGTCGATACGCTGCAAAGCCTGTCCGTGACCAAAATCGGTCAACCGCTGGCAACCGCTATGGAGGCAACCACCACCGCTGAACCTGCACCATTATCGGAAGAAGAGATCCAAGCCGAACATCGCGCCAGCCCGCTGGTTGACGATAAACAAGACCAAGGTTAATTCTTCAGCAAAAGGGTTATGCCGTGCGCCTGATATACACTTTCCTGTTGGCCTTGAGCCTCAGTTTCGGGGCGTACGCTGCGACAGCCCCGGATGCTAAACAGATAACCCAGGAACTGGAACAGGCGAAGGCGGCAAAGCCCGCCCAGCCTGAAACCGTTGAAGTTCTGCAGTCCGCGCTGAACGCGCTTGAGGAGCGAAAATCATCCCTCGAGCGCGCCCGTCAGTATCAGGACGTTATCGACAATTTCCCCAAACTGTTTCAAAGCCTGCGTGCCCAGCTCAATAATCTGAGCGAAGAGCCGCGCCAGGTGCCAACCGGCCTGACCGCCGATGCGCTGAACCAGGAGATCCTGCAGGTCAGCAGCCAGCTGCTGGAATCGAGCCGCCAGGCGCAGCAGGAGCAGGATCGCGCGCGTGAAATCGCCGACTCCCTGAACCAGCTGCCGCAGCAGCAAACCGATGCCCGTCGTCAGCTCAATGAGGTTGAGCGCCGCATCGGCACGCAAACCGGCAACAATGCTCTCGCCCAGGCGCAAAATCTTGCCCTGCAGGCGGAATCAGCGCGTCTGAAGGCGCTGGTGGATGAACTCGACCTCGCCCAGCTCTCCGCCAACAACCGCCAGGAGCTGTCGCGCGCCCGTTCCGAGCTGGCGCAAAAGCAGAGCGAGCAGCTGGATGCCTATCTGCAGGCGCTGCGCAATCTGCAAAACAGCCAGCGCCAGCGGGAGGCGGAAAAGGCGCTGGAGAGTACCGAACTGCTGGCGGAGAACAGTGAAAACCTGCCGCCGGACATCACCGCCCAGTTTAAGGTCAACCGTGAGCTCTCACAGGCGCTGAACCAGCAGGCGCAGCGCATGGATCTGGTGGCCTCTCAGCAGCGGCAGGCGACGAATCAAACGCTGCAGGTGCGCCAGGCGTTAAACACCCTGCGTGAGCAGTCGCAGTGGCTGGGCTCCTCCAATCTGCTGGGCGAAGCCCTGCGCGCCCAGGTAGCGCGACTGCCGGAGCGCCCTCGCCCACAGCAGCTGGATACGGAAATGGCGCAGCTGCGCGTGCAGCGTCTGCGCTTTGAAGATTTACTCAGTAAGCAGCCGCAGCTGCGGCAGATCCGTCAGGCCGACGGCCAACCGCTGACCAGCGAGCAGAACAAGATCCTGCAGGCGCAGCTGCGCACGCAGAACGAGCTATTGAACTCGCTGCTGCGCGGCGGTGATACCCTGATGCTGGAGCTCACCAAGCTGAAGGTCGCCAACGGCCAGTTGGAAGACGCGCTGAAAGAGATCAACGAAGCGACTCACCGCTATCTGTTCTGGACTTCGGACGTCAGCCCCATCGGCTTCTCCTGGCCGCTGGAAATAGTCCAGGATCTGCGGCGCCTGATCTCCCTGGATACCATCAGCGAACTGGGTAAAGCCAGCGCGATGATGCTTACCAGCAAAGAGACCCTGCTGCCGCTGTTTGCCGCCCTGCTGCTGGTTGGCTTTAGCATCAGCTCGCGGCGCCATTTCACCCGCTTTCTCGAGCGCTCCAGCGCCCGGGTGGGGAAAGTCACCCAGGATCACTTCTGGCTGACGCTGCGCACGGTCTTCTGGTCGATACTGGTGGCCTCGCCGCTGCCGGTGCTGTGGATGACGCTCGGCTATGGTCTGCAGTCCGCCTGGCCGTTCCCGCTGGCGGTGGCGATTGGCGATGGAGTCACCGCGACGGTGCCTTTGCTGTGGGTGGTGATGATCTGCGCCACCTTCGCCCGGCCAAACGGGCTGTTTATCGCCCACTTCGGCTGGCCGCGTAGCCGCGTGGCGAAGGCGATGCGCTACTACCTGATGAGCATCGGGCTGATTGTGCCGCTGATTATGGCGCTGATCATGTTCGATAATCTTAACGACCGCGAATTCTCCGCTTCGCTGGGCCGCCTGTGCTTCCTGCTGATCTGCGGCGCGCTGGCGGTGGTCACCCTGAGCCTTAAGCACGCCGGTATTCCGCTCTATCTGGATAAAGAGGGGAATGGCGACAATATGGTGAACCGCCTGCTGTGGAACCTGATGCTTGGCGCCCCGCTGGTGGCCATGCTGGCGGCCGCCGTCGGCTACCTCGCCACCGCCCAGGCGCTGCTTGCGCGTCTGGAAACCTCGGTCGCCATCTGGTTCCTGCTGCTGGTGGTCTATCACATCATCCGCCGCTGGATGCTGATCCAGCGCCGCCGGCTGGCCTTCGACCGGGCCCGCCATCGTCGCGCGGAAATTCTCGCTCAGCGCGCCCGCGGCGAAGATGAGCCCGTTCACGTCAGCAGCCCGGAAGGGTCGGTGGAGACGGAGGTCAGCGAGGTTGACCTCGATGCCATCAGTACCCAGTCGCTGCGGCTTGTGCGCTCCCTGCTGATGCTGATCGCGCTGCTATCGGTCATCGTGCTGTGGTCGGAGATTCACTCGGCGTTTGGCTTCCTTGAGAATATCTCGCTGTGGGACGTGACCTCGACGGTACAAGGGGTGGAAAGCCTTGAGCCTATTACGCTTGGCGCGGTGTTGATTGCCATTCTGGTGCTGATCATCACCACTCAGCTGGTACGCAACCTGCCCGCGCTGCTGGAACTGGCGATCCTCCAGCATCTCGATTTAACGCCCGGCACCGGCTACGCCATCACCACCATCACTAAGTATCTGCTGATGCTGGTCGGCGGGCTGGTGGGCTTCTCGATGATCGGTATTGAGTGGTCGAAGCTGCAGTGGCTGGTCGCCGCGCTGGGTGTGGGTCTCGGATTTGGCCTGCAGGAGATCTTCGCCAACTTTATCTCCGGCCTGATTATCCTGTTTGAGAAGCCGATCCGCATCGGCGATACGGTCACCATTCGCGACCTGACGGGCAGCGTCACCCGCATCAATACCCGCGCCACTACCATCAGCGACTGGGACCGGAAAGAGATTATCGTGCCGAACAAGGCGTTCATTACCGAACAGTTTATCAACTGGTCGCTATCGGACTCGGTCACCCGCGTGGTGCTGACGGTGCCGGCGCCCGTGGACGCCGATACCGACGAGGTCACGAAAATTCTCATCGCCGCCGCGCATCGCTGCTCGCTGGTCATCGATACCCCGGCGCCAGAGGCGTTTCTTGTCGACCTGCAGCAGGGGATCCAGATTTTCGAGCTGCGTATTTTTGCCGCGGAGATGGGGCACCGCATGCCGCTGCGCCATGAGATGCATCAGCTGATCCTCGCCGGCTTCCGCGAGCATGGCATTGATATGCCGTTCCCTCCGTTCCAGATGCGTCTGGAAAGTATCGACGGCAGGCAAAGCAGTAAAACCATGACCTCGGCAGGAAAAACCAGCCGCCGTACGGCTGGTAGCCTGTAAGTGATGCTCTGCCCGGCGACACCGCCGGGCAAGTTCTTTAACTCTCCATCACCAGCGCGCCGGACGCCATGCGCCGACGGTAGCGTTCGTAGATCCCCAACGCCAGCAGTGAGAAGAAGATCGGCCCGCCGACCATCCACAGCGTACTGTTCCAGTCACCACCGTCAATCACCGGCTGAATGATGGTGAAGATATTGGCGAAGGTCACCACCAGCAGCACCACGCCGGTCGCCAGCAGCGTCGACTGGCGGTTTTTGAAGATCACGAACGGCCGGTCGAGATGCGCTTTCGCCTTGAAGAATGGGAAGGCGATGGTCAGGAACAGATAGGGCAAGGTCATCGAGACATTGGCCATCAGCGTCAGCTTGTTATAAAACGCGGAAGCGCTATCCCCACCGAACGATACCAGTACGATAAACACCCCGACCAGCAGGCACTGCAGCCACATCGCCACGGCGGGCATGCCGTTGACGTTAAGACGGGTCATCACCGACGGCCAGAGCGCTTTTGGCGTACCCTGGATAATCGCTTTCAGGGGTGAATAGCTGAGGGTGAAGAACGCGCCGGTATAGGCGAGAAACATCGACAGCCCGGTGATACGGGCGAACCAGACCCCGGTCAGGGCTGACGCCGCTGGCGTCAGGTGCAGGGCCTGGCCCAGCGTCGTCCCGAGGCTGGTCATCAGCACATAGGTGATGTTGCCAAGGTTGGTCGAACGCGCGCCAAGCACTTGCTGCCAGTTGGCGCTCACGCCCCACAGCACGATCGCCAGCGAGTAACCGATCGAGATAACGATCGCCGCGATGATAATCCCTTTGGCAAAGTTCTTTTCCGGTTTATCGGTCTTATCCACCAGGCCGCCAACCGCCTCAATTCCGCCATAGGCGAAAATGGCAAACACCACAAACGACAGCATCGCCATGCCCGACTGATACCCGGGATTAGGCGAAAGAGTAAAGTTTAGCGGCTGGGCGAAATGGCCGCCGTTGAGCAGCAGGATCGCCCCGCTCACCAGCAGCAGCACCAGGTTCAACCCCATCACCGCGATACCGCCGACGGCGGTAATTTTGGCGATTTTATTAATCCCTTTGACGGCAATAAAGGTCACCACGGCCATCCAGCAGGCCGCCAGAATACCGACCGTCTGCGTCGGCGTCAGGCCACCCAGCGCCCAGGTCTGCGTTTTGTCCGCGCCAAACAAAAAGGTGGATAACGGCACCCAGATTTTAGCCGCCGTACTCACCATCCACACCACGTACGAGGCAAACCACATAAAGGTGCCGATGAACGCAAAACGCGGCCCGACGCTGTGGTTCATCCAGGAATAGATCCCGCCCTCTTCCCGACGGTAGGCCGAGCCCATCTCCGCCATCATCAGCGCGAACGGAATAAAGAAAAAGAGAGCGGAAAAAAGATAAAACGGCATCGCGCTGTAGCCCATCAGATAAAACGCCGACGGGCTGTTGGCGAAGCCAAAAACCGAAGTGAAGATCATCAGAATCAGCCCAATCAGGCTCATCTTCTTGAGTTGTTGATGCATAAATCTATCCAAACGTGGGCATCGCCCGACGAGCAACGCCTGGCCTCATAAAAAGAGCGCGGATAGTAGCAAAAGCACAGAGGGAGATTGTGGGTATTCGGGCTAAAACCGGGACGATGTGGTCAGGTTCAGGGCGGGTCGGTCACCTCCCCCCACACCGAGGCAGAAGGAGGTGAAAAAACGATCAGGCGCGGTCCACCGTAAAGGCGATCACTTCGCCGATGCTTTCGGCGCCCAGCGCCAGCATGACCACACGGTCAACGCCCAGCGCCACGCCGGAGCAATCCGGCAGACCCGCCTCCAGCGCCGCCAGCAGGTTGTTATCGATGGGCTGCTGCGGAAGGCCGCGCGCGGCGCGTTTACGGTTGTCCTGCTCAAAGCGCAGGCGCTGCTCACGGGCGTCGGTCAGCTCGTGGAAACCGTTCGCTAGCTCAATACCTTTGTAGTAAACCTCGAAGCGCTCAGCGACCCGATGATCTTCCGGGCTGATCTGCGCTAACGAGGCCTGGGTGGCCGGGAAATGATAGATAAACGTCGGGCGATCTTTACCGATGTGCGGCTCCACGCCCATGGTAAACAACAGCTGCAGCAGCGTGTCGCGATCTTCTTCTGTATCGGCGATATTGCTCAGATCCAGTTTCGCCGCAACTTCACGTAGCTGCGCCTTATCGGCAGAGAGCGGATCAATATCCAGATGGCGCTGGAACGCTTGCTGATAGGAGAGGCTTTCCGCCGGCTGGCACTCCAGCACCTGCTGTAGCAGATCGTCCACCTCGTTGATCAGGCGATACATGTCATAGCACGGACGATACCACTCCAGCATGGTGAATTCCGGGTTGTGATGCCTCCCCATCTCTTCATTGCGAAAGCTGCGGCACAGCTGGAAGACCGGGCCGCAGCCCGCCGCCAGCAGGCGCTTCATGTGGTATTCCGGACTGGTCATCAGGTACAGATTAAGTCCCTGGGAATGGCCCGGGCCGACGAAACGGGTTTCGAACGGGAACAAATGAATATCCGTTACCGTCGCCTGACTCATGCAAGGCGTCTCCACCTCCAGCACGCCGCGATCGGTAAAGAAACGGCGGATTTCCGCCATCACCGCCGCGCGTTTCAACAGATTGGGAATGGGTGCGCTCGGCTGCCAGGTTGCCGTCTCGCTCATGGTACTTTCTCCGATTGCAAATTAAGGGCACGAAGTCTACTCGCAACCGGCGAGTGAAACAAATTTTGTGCAATCATCGGCGGATTACATGCCATTAATCTATCGTTAACCTAAAGGTATAAACATCACTGATAAATAACCGCACATATCGATAAAAAAATCGAACACGTCAATTTTCCATACTGACCCTACGGCTATACTTCTGTACCTATAAAGGAGCAGTGATACTTTTTCGCCAGCCCGGCGGCGAAATACACTAAAACTGGAGGAATGTCGTGCAAACTTTTCAAGCCGATCTCGCCGTAATTGGCGCCGGCGGGGCAGGCCTTCGTGCCGCTATCGCCGCCGCTCAGGCCAACCCCAACGCTAAAATCGCCCTGATTTCTAAAGTCTATCCGATGCGCAGCCATACGGTCGCTGCAGAAGGGGGGTCCGCAGCCGTTGCCCAGGATCACGATAGCTTTGAGTACCATTTTCACGACACCGTCGCCGGTGGCGACTGGCTGTGCGAACAGGATGTCGTCGATTACTTCGTGCACCACTGCCCAACGGAAATGACCCAGCTGGAACAGTGGGGATGCCCATGGAGCCGCCGCCCCGACGGCAGCGTCAACGTCAGGCGCTTCGGAGGCATGAAAATCGAGCGCACCTGGTTTGCCGCCGATAAAACCGGCTTCCACATGCTGCATACCCTCTTCCAGACCTCCCTTCAGTTTCCCCAAATTCAGCGCTTTGATGAACATTTCGTCCTCGATCTGCTGGTCGATGACGGGCAGGCCCGCGGCCTGGTGGCGATGAATATGATGGAAGGCACCCTGGTGCAGATCCGTGCCAACGCGGTGGTGCTGGCCACTGGCGGCGCCGGACGCGTCTATCGCTACAACACCAACGGCGGGATCGTCACCGGTGACGGAATGGGTATGGCGCTGGGTCACGGCGTGCCGCTGCGCGACATGGAATTCGTTCAGTATCACCCGACCGGCCTGCCGGGCTCCGGGATCCTCATGACCGAGGGCTGCCGCGGTGAAGGCGGGATTCTGGTCAACAAAAACGGCTACCGCTATCTGCAGGATTACGGCATGGGCCCGGAAACCCCGCTCGGTGAGCCGAAGAACAAATATATGGAGCTGGGTCCACGCGACAAAGTGTCCCAGGCTTTCTGGCACGAGTGGCGGAAAGGGAACACCATCCCGACGCCGCGCGGCGATGTGGTCTACCTCGATCTGCGCCACCTCGGCGAGAAAAAACTGCTGGAGCGTCTGCCGTTTATCTGTGAACTAGCGAAAGCCTACGTCGGCGTCGATCCGGTGAAAGAGCCGATTCCGGTGCGTCCGACCGCGCACTACACCATGGGCGGTATTGAAACCGATCAGCAGTGCGAAACCCGGATCAAAGGCCTGTTTGCCGTGGGCGAGTGTTCGTCCGTCGGTCTGCACGGCGCCAACCGTCTGGGCTCCAACTCGCTGGCCGAACTGGTGGTCTTCGGCCGCCTGGCCGGGGAGCAGGCCATGCAACGCGCCGCTCAGGCGGGCGAAGCAAACGGCTCCGCGCTCGATGCGCAGGCTGCCGATGTGGAGCAGCGCCTGAAAGATCTCGTCAACCGGGAAGGTAATGAAAACTGGGCGAAAATCCGCGACGAAATGGGACTGTCGATGGAGGAAGGTTGCGGCATCTACCGCACGCCGGAGTTAATGCAGAAAACCATCGACAAGCTGGCCGAATTGCAGGAGCGCTTTAAGCGCGTGCGCATTACCGACAACTCCAGCGTATTCAATACCGATCTGCTTTACACCATTGAACTGGGACATGGTTTAAACGTTGCTGAATGTATGGCGCACTCGGCCATCGCTCGTAAAGAATCGCGCGGTGCGCACCAGCGTCTGGATGAAGGCTGTACCGAGCGTGACGACGTCAACTTCCTCAAGCACACCCTCGCCTTCCGCGAGGCCGATGGCACGACCCGTCTGGAATATGGCGATGTGAAGATCACCACGCTGCCGCCGGCAAAACGAGTCTATGGCGCAGAGGCGGAAGCGGCTGAGAAGAAGGAGACCACCCATGGCTGAGATGAAAAACCTGAAAGTCGAAGTGGTGCGCTACAATCCGGAGGTCGACACCGCACCGCACAGCGCATTCTATGACGTGCCCTATGATGAGCAGACCTCGCTGCTGGACGCGCTGGGCTACATTAAAGACAACCTGGCGCCAGACCTGAGCTACCGTTGGTCCTGCCGAATGGCAATTTGCGGCTCCTGCGGCATGATGGTCAACAAGGTGCCAAAGCTGGCCTGTAAAACGTTTCTGCGCGATTACACCAAAGGCATCAAAGTTGAGGCGCTGGCCAACTTCCCTATCGAGCGCGATCTGGTGGTGGATATGACCCACTTTATCGAAAGTCTGGAGGCCATTAAGCCCTATATCATCGGCAACAACCGCACACCGGACCAGGGGCCTAACAAACAGACGCCGGCCCAGATGGCGAAATACCATCAGTTCTCCGGCTGCATCAACTGCGGGCTGTGCTATGCCGCCTGTCCGCAGTTCGGCCTGAATCCGGAATTTATCGGCCCGGCGGCGATCACCCTCGCCCACCGCTATAACGAAGACAGCCGCGACCACGGTAAAAAGGAACGTATGGCGCAGCTTAACGGCCAGAACGGCGTCTGGACCTGTACTTTCGTGGGCTACTGCTCGGAAGTGTGTCCGAAGCACGTCGATCCGGCGGCCGCGATCCAGCAGGGCAAGGTGGAAAGCTCGAAAGACTTTCTTATCGCCACCCTGAAACCACGCTAAGGAGTGCATTATGACGACGAAACGCAAACCCTACGTGCGGCCGATGACCTCCACCTGGTGGAAAAAGCTGCCGTTTTATCGCTTCTACATGGTGCGGGAAGGCACGGCGGTACCGACGGTATGGTTTAGCATTGTGCTGATTTACGGGCTGTTTGCCCTCAAGCACGGCGCCGAAAGCTGGGCGGGATATATCGGATTCCTGCAAAACCCGGTAGTGGTGATCCTCAACCTGATCACCCTGGCGGCGGCGCTGCTGCACACCAAAACCTGGTTTGAGCTGGCGCCGAAAGCCGCCAACGTCATTATCAAAGGCGAAAAAATGGGGCCAGAGCCGGTCATTAAAGGGCTCTGGGTGGTAACGGCGGTGGTCACGGTGGTGATCCTGTTTGTTGCCCTGTTCTGGTAAGGAGACTCAGATGATTAATCCCAACCCGAAACGTTCCGATGAACCCGTATTCTGGGGGCTGTTTGGCGCAGGCGGCATGTGGGGCGCGATTGTCGCGCCGGTGATGGTGCTGCTGGTGGGCATCCTGTTGCCACTCGGGCTCGCCCCGGCCGACGCCTTCAGCTATGAGCGCGTACTGGCCTTTGCCCAAAGCTTCATCGGCCGCGCATTCATCTTTCTGATGATAGTGCTGCCGCTGTGGTGTGGGCTGCATCGTATTCATCACGCCATGCACGACCTGAAAATCCATGTACCAAACGGTAAGTGGGTCTTCTACGGCCTGGCCGCAATCCTCAGCGTTATCACTCTCGTTGGCGTACTGTTTATCTGATCCTGCAAGAGCCCG
Source organism: Klebsiella sp. 10982 (assembly GCF_048589245.1). Lineage (NCBI taxonomy): Bacteria > Pseudomonadati > Pseudomonadota > Gammaproteobacteria > Enterobacterales > Enterobacteriaceae > Klebsiella > Klebsiella sp. 10982. The sequence continues at coordinate 11,665 of NZ_JBMAXV010000031.1, read as the reverse complement.
GCTGCATTTCTGCTACCGGGCTCGCTTCATAGAAAAATCTTGCCGCCTTTTCCCTGCCGGACTCTACACTTAGCTTAAAAGCCAGCAAGGAGCATGCCATGCGTATCCTGCCGATAATGACCGCGATTGCCGTCTCGTTCCTGTCTGTCGCCTGCAGCTCTCCCACCCCGCCGCCGGGCGTCACCGTAGTCAGCCCCTTCGATGTTCAGCGCTATCTGGGTACCTGGTATGAAATCGCCCGCTTTGACCACCCTTTTGAGAGTGGGCTGGAAAAGGTCACGATCGCCTGGCACCCCCGTGATGACGGCGGTCTGGACGTGACCAATAAAGGCTATAACCCCGACCGCGGCATGTGGCAGAAAACGGACGGGGTGGCCTACTTTACCGGGGAGCCCAGCCGCGCCGCGCTGAAGATTTCCTTCTTCGGCCCTTTCTACGGCAGCTATAACGTCATTGCGCTGGATAAGGAGTATCGTTACGCGCTGGTCTGCGGCCCCGATCGCGATTATCTCTGGCTGCTGGCCCGGGCGCCGACCATCGCCCCCGAGGTCAGGCAGCAAATGCTGGATATTGCCACCCGACAGGGCTTTGATGTCAGCAAACTGGTCTGGGTCAATCAGCGCTACAACTAGTGGGCACTGAGCTTCAGGCCAATAATGCCAACCACGATGCAGGCGAGGCTCGCAATACGCATGGCGCTGGCCGATTCCCCTAACAGGACGATACCGGTCACGGCGGCGCCCACGGCGCCGATCCCGGTCCAGACCGCGTAGGCGGTACCAACCGGCAGGGTTTTCATCGCCCATGAGAGCAGCGCCATGCTGGCCACCATCGCCACGATGGTGATAACGCTGGGAACCAGGCGGCTAAAGCCATGGGTATATTTCAGGCCGACGGCCCAGACCACTTCCAGCAGGCCAGCGATAAACAAGACTATCCAGGACATAAGGCTCCTTTGCTGGGGCCGTCCCCGGATGAGAAACGCTTACGGGTCGTCCCGCAAGGTGTATGAAAAGTCGTGATGAGTATAGCCAACAGAATGGGGGAAGTGAAGAACGGTACGGCGTATAACCGTACCGTCGACGGCGTTTATTGCTGAGCTTTGGTTGCCGCGCCAGAGATTGCGTTGCCGCCGTCTGAAATATCCTCACCAACGCCACGTGTGGTGTTACAAGCGGTCAGTGCCGAAGAGAGGACCAAAACCGTAAAGAACGCTGCAATCGTTTTTTTCACCATAATGTCATCCTTAGTGTCAGTTTTGTTTTCATGCTCTATAAGCATAGACAAACCGTCCAAAGATGAAGGGATCTTTGCGATTTTTAAGAGAAAAGGAATATTCGTGGAGGAAGCTGGCGCGCCAGGAGGCAACCGCCACTAGCAAAACGGAAGGAAATTTAGCTCACGGCGTGAGAGATGGCGTGGCCCAGGCCCTGAATATCTTCACCCACTCCGCGGGCGGTGTTGCAGCCAGCCAGTAACGCGCTGCTCAGAAACAGTAACACCAGAAGTTTTACGCTGCGCTTCATGTCTCGTGTTCGTCGTACCTGTGCGTAAAGAGCGGCGCAGCACGGAGGCTGCGCCGGTCATCATGACGCGAAATTACTTCACGCGGGATACGTATTCGCCAGAGCGAGTATCCACTTTGATCACTTCGCCAATCTGAACGAACAGCGGAACCTTAACCACCGCGCCGGTGGACAGGGTCGCTGGTTTACCGCCGGTACCCGCGGTGTCGCCTTTCAGACCTGGATCGGTTTCCACGATTTCCAGCTCAACGAAGTTCGGCGGGGTGACCGCGATCGGCTGGCCGTTCCACAGGGTCACGATGCACTCAGCCTGATCCAGCAGCCACTTAGCGTTGTCACCGATTGCTTTCGCGTCAGCAGACAGCTGCTCGAAAGTTTCGTTGTTCATGAAGTGCCAGAACTCACCGTCGTTGTACAGATAAGTCAGGTTCATATCGACAACGTCCGCGCCTTCTGCGGAATCGGTAGATTTGAAGGTTTTCTCAACACGGGTACCGGTCAGCAGGCGGCGCAGCTTAACGCGTGCAAACGCCTGGCCTTTACCTGGTTTAACGAATTCGCTGGCTTCTACCGCATAAGGTTCGCCATCTAACATGATTTTAAGACCAGCACGAAAATCGTTGCTATAGTAAGTCGCCATAAGGCCCTCTGAAATTGTTTAACTGGTAGCTAAGCCACAAAATGGCGCATATTGTAACCCTAAATACCCCATCCAGAGAAGATTGGATAACGCAACTTGCCAATGTTGTGACCAGTCCTGATGAACTGCTGCGTCTTTTAAATGTAGACGCTGATGAAAAACTACTGGCCGGACGCGAGGCCAGACGCCTGTTCCCGCTGCGTGTCCCGCGCGCGTTTATCGCCCGCATGGAGAAAGGTAACCCTAACGATCCGCTGCTTCGTCAGGTACTTACCGCCGAGGAAGAGTTTATCGTTGCCCCCGGTTACTCCACCGATCCGCTGGAAGAACAACACAGCGTGGTGCCCGGTCTGTTGCACAAATATCGCAACCGGGCCCTGTTGCTGGTGAAAGGCGGTTGTGCAGTCAATTGCCGTTATTGTTTCCGCCGCCACTTCCCGTATGCCGAAAATCAGGGCACCAGGCGCAACTGGCAAACGGCGATGAATTACATTGCGGCGCATCCACAACTCGATGAAATCATCTTCTCTGGCGGCGATCCGCTGATGGCGAAGGATCATGAACTCGACTGGCTAATGACCCAGTTGGAAGCCATTCCGCACGTTAAGCGCCTGCGTATTCACAGCCGCTTGCCGATTGTGATCCCGGCACGCATCACCGAGACGCTGGCCAGCCGCTTCCAGCGTTCGTCGCTGCAGGTAATTCTGGTTAACCACGTCAATCACGCGAATGAAATTGACGATGAGTTTCGCGCGTCGATGGCCATGCTGCGTCAGGCGGGCGTCACGTTGCTCAACCAGAGCGTGCTGCTGCGCGGGGTGAACGACAACGCGCAAGCGCTGGCCGACCTCAGCAATGCGCTGTTCGACGCCGGCGTGATGCCCTACTACCTGCACGTGCTGGACCGGGTACAGGGGGCGGCACACTTTATGGTCAGCGATGATGAAGCACGTGAAATCATGCGTGAGCTATTGACCCTTATCTCCGGCTATATGGTGCCGAAGCTGGCGCGAGAGATCGGCGGCGAACCCAGCAAGACACCGCTGGATTTGGGCCTGAAGCAGCGTTAATGCTTCCGAATCAGTATACAGCAGTAGCCTTCTTCTAAAACCGAACAACATACCCAGCCTCCAAGAATACTGGAGGCTGGATATAAAAAGATACACATGACGATAAATGATAAGGAGCATTCATTTATCCAACATAATTTAGCTATACTTCAATAAAAATCAAATATACCTAACACATAAAAAAACTATATTGATTATAGCCATTACGGCTACAATAACAAAGGTCCACAATGATAGTTGTAGTGATGTTAATCCATTGATCCTGAAAGTTTTCTTTACGCTATTTTGTACTTCAGCATCATCGATTTTGGCTATATATTTATCATTTATTATTCGCATGCTTGCGTCGGTACTTAACGGTTGAGCACTATTGAACTCGTTCTGCAGTGTAACTTGTCGGATTACGGTTCCGGTAGCAATGACGAAGCCACGTTGTCTCACCGTAACAACAACATCCTGAGTCAGTCCCGCTCTGAGCAACGATTTCCTTAGTAAGGAGATATTTTGATAAAAAGTATTTTGCGAAACAACGACACCACGCTCTTTCCACACAGCGGATAAAAATTCATCTCGGGAAATAATGTTTCCATTACTTTCTAAAAGTAGTTGTAAACATCGGGCTGTGGGGGTATTTAACGTAATGGCTTCATGGTCTTTCCCCGCTACTGGCTGAAGCTCATTCACGTCCATATTAAAAATAACCTCATCATTAATGATGTATGAATTAAATGTCATAAAGCATTTCCATATTCTTTATTTATCGGAGAAACCAATTATTCTCGTATAATTCACAGAAAAAAACAGATGCGCCAATCCATATAAAAAACTAATCTTCTTCAGAATCCCAATGTTACCCATTAAAAATATAAATCTGAAAAATATATACGCCCATGATAAGAGCTTCACAAGCTCACGTCATTTTACGATCTAATCTCATTCAATACAAAAGAAATGTAAATTTATGCATAATTCATATGCACTTCATAGTTAAAAACAGTAAATTAATACAACGTCCGCCAAGATGTAAAGTCCGGCGGACATGTTACAAACATCATATAATTTTCTCTTGCTGTCAGAAAATTATCTTCGAATCAATAACAAAAGTGGAAGCTCATGGCACGAAAGCTCTATCGCAAGGAAGCGATTGAATATAAGAAATTACACTGGAAAGGAAAAGCATTATTACTGGCAGGTATGCCTGTGTGGCTTATCGTAATTCTGTCAAGTTGTTTTCTTATCGCACTCATCTCGACCCTTATCCTATGTACATTCACCCAACGTATAGATGTGCGAGGGGAAGTCATTACACTACCGCATTCCGTTAATGTCTTTGCACCGCAGCAAGGCTTTGTCTTAAATCAATATGTTAAGGTCGGCGATATAGTCAAAAAAGGTCTAAAATTATATGAAATAGATATTTCCCGTAACACCACTAACGGTAATGTGAGTCTTGCTCAGACAGCCGTCATAAATGAAAAGATCACTAATGCAGAGAGCATTATTACAAAACTAATTCGCAACAAAGATGAAACATTGAATGCATTAGACACACAACTAAATACGATTAAAAAGTCTCTTAGCGAAACAACCTCAATGCTTGCCAACACGCAGGCAGGGTTGAATAAAATGCATCAGAATCTTTCAAGTTATGATAAGTATCTGAAAGAAGGTCTAATTACAAAAGATCAGTACAACTATCAGCACTCACTTTATTTTCAACAGCAAAGTGCGTATCAATCTCTGGTAAGCCAAAAAATGCAACTGGAATCTCAGATAACCCAGTTCACTAGTGATAAAGTCACCAAGGCGGCAGATTTTGATAATCAAATATCAAACCAACAAAATCAAATTAATGATTATAAAAATCAACTTGTTGAATCCGATGCAAAAGGCAATGTCATCATCAAGGCTACAACGGATGGAAGAATCGAATCGCTAGCCGTAACCAAAGGGCAAATGGTTGATAATGGAAGTAGTTTGGCACAAATAAAGCCTACAGGTAATGTGGAGTACTATCTCATTTTATGGTTGCCAAATAATAGTATTCCATACGTAAAACCTGGGGATACTATCAACATCCGTTACGATGCCTTTCCTGCAGATAAATTTGGTCAATTTCCAGGAGAGGTAATATCGATATCATCTATGCCTGCTTCACGACAGGAAATGTCAGAATATACTAACGTCAATAATGGCACTAATCAACAAGAGCTCGCACTATATAAAACGATTGTAAAAATCAAGCAAAAATCCTTTAGTTACAATGGAAAAACATTGTACTTATCTAATGGATTAAAAGCTGAAGCTGTTGTTTTTCTTGAAGAACGTCCGTTATATATGTGGATGTTTACTCCGTTTTATAAAATTTCTCAAAGTGTGAGCGGCCCAATTAATGAATAAAAAACTCTTTGAAACGATTATTGCAAAGTTAAATTTTTCTCTGATTAAGAAAACACCGGTAATTTTACAATCAGAATCAGCGGAATGTGGTATTGCTAGCCTGGCAATGATCTGCGGGCACTATGGATTAGATATAGATTTATTTAATTTCCGCCAACGCTTCGGCAGCCCATCGCAAGGCGCTTCACTGCTGCATTTAAGCAAAACGGCCGAGCGTGCAGGCCTTAAAAATCGCGCGCTTTCATTAGATTTAGATGAAATAAAGCAGCTAAAGCTCCCTTGTATTCTCCATTGGGGAATGAATCATTATGTCGTTCTAACGAAAGTACGAAAATCTAGCTATGTTGTGCATGATCCTGCTTTGGGTAAACGTATAATTGGTTTGCAGGAGATGTCTAATAATTTCACCGGCGTGGCTCTGGAACTTTGGCCCGATCAGAACTTTCAACAAGAAAAGGCAAAAGCACGCTTACGTTTATTAGACCTGATGCGAAACATTGTCGGATTAAAATCTGCATTAATTAAAATCTTCGCATTCTCTGTCGTAATCGAAGCCATTGGCCTTTTACTCCCTATTGGTACCCAACTTGTCACAGACCATGTCATCATGGCCCATGACCAGAGTCTGTTATCCGTCATTTGTATAGGACTGGTCTTTTTCACTCTCTTCCGTACCTTTGTCAGTATGCTAAGGGCATGGACCTCACTGACTCTCAATACTCTGACCAATATTCAATGGAAAACGACATTGTTTGATCACTTGACAAGTTTGCCGTTATCCTTTTTTGAAAAACGGCATCTTGGTGATATCCAGTCACGTTTTACTTCATTGGATACTATCCGATCAACGTTCACTAACAGTATTGTCAGTGGCATCATTGACTCGATCATGACAATTGGTCTGTTAATTATGTTAACTCTTTACGGCGGCTGGCTAGTATGGGTGGTTGTCGGATTTACGCTTTGCTACGCCATTATGCGCCTGGCGACATACCGTTTTTACCGTCGGGTAGCAGAAGAGCAAGTCATTAAAGGAGCCCGCTCGAGCTCTCATTTCATGGAGTCACTTTATGGAATATCAACGATTAAAGCTCTTAATTTAAAAGAGCGCCGTTCGCAGCATTGGCTTAATATTAACATTGATGCATGTAATGCAGGAATTAAACAAACTCGCTTTGATATGATGTTCAGTGGCATAAACACCTTCATATCATCTATAGATCAAGTTGCTATCCTATGGTTAGGCGCCATTATGGTGATTGATAACAACATGACGTTAGGTATGTTTATGGCGTTTAACTCTTATCGTGGGCAGTTTTCTCAAAGAGCATCTAACTTGATAGATCTCTTTATGCAACTGCGAATGTTATCATTACATAACGAGAGACTATCTGAGATTGTTTTCAGCGAACCCGAGAAAGAGCTCCCAGCACGTCGAGTTTTCGATGAGAATAGTGGAGTGAAGCTGGAGATCAAAAATCTCAGTTATCAATATGACCCGTTCTCGCAACCTATTTTTTCTAACTTTAACCTGCAGGTTGAGCCAGGAGAATCTATTGCGCTTGTTGGACCTTCAGGTGTCGGTAAAACGACTTTACTGAAAGTGATGTGTGGTTTGTTATCTCCAACGTCAGGTGAAGTAATTGCCGATAATCTTGACATTTATAAAATAGGGCTTAATAACTACCGTTTGGGGACTGCATGCGTCCTACAAGAAGATCGTCTTTTTTCAGGGTCAATTAGCGATAACATCAGCGGATTTGAAGATAATGCGGATGAAGAGTTAATTGTTGAGTGTGCCCGACGCAGTAATATTCATGATGAAATCATGAAAATGCCAATGGGTTATGAAACAATGATAGGTGAGTTAGGACTGGGGATTTCAGGCGGCCAAAAACAAAGACTCTTGATTGCCAGAGCGCTTTACCGCAAACCGAGTATTTTGTTTATGGATGAAGCAACTAGTCATCTTGATTTGAAGAATGAAGCTGCCATAAACCAATCTATTGCTAGTCTAAGCATAACCCGAGTCATTGTCGCGCATCGTCCTTCAACGATAGCGTCTGCAGACCGGATAATTGATCTTTCTCAGTATGGAAAGCAAGCATCATAAACTTAATAATGGAAAAGGATAACCATATGATAAGTACTGTGCTAGGTTTTAACACCGCAATCATAAAGCAAAATGATAATTTTCTTGCTCTGGCGCTGAAAATCAAAAAAGAAGACAACACATGTCGAACATATTATTTACAATATACGACATTAGCTGATTTGTTAATTATTTTAAGAAATCAATTACACAGGGTAGCTCATCGATTGTTAGAACATGGTGAAACCTATCGGGATCAGCTGCATGAGCAGGCAGAGATTTGTATAAAAAACATTCCAGAAATAGATACTAACGAAGTACAGATGCCTGAACCTGAGAGAAGAATCGCGTCATTAACGCTCAAACCAGGAAAATCGGACTCAACGCTGATCGCCATGCTTCAATCAGAGCAAATTGAAATTATCACAATTGATGACACGCAAGCGGAGGTACTTCTACTTGCAATACGCCAGGCATTTTTACACGCTGATGCCGAAGATTTTCTCAACCTTATAGATTCCACTACAGATTTTGTGATGCTGTATGCAGTGCAAATTATGGAAGATACTCGTTTTAACTATGAATATTTTGAACACGAATTATGGAAACAGAATCTATTTTCTCACCATCTCGCGGTACTTTATTGTTATGAAACCGAAAATGGTAAAAAAATTCTCTCCGGAGCCGTAATTAAAACGAATGCAGTTCATCCTTCTGAAGCAGAAAATAGTATCACTATACGCATCAATGAACAGTGTCCAAAATTAAGGGTAGTAAATGAAAAGTATTCCTTGTGCGAGATATTCAGTAAAGTTATTCCGACTGTTGGCAACATGGATAGTTTGGAAGCCTGTCTGCATCCATTAAAGACATTTTTTATTGAGCAACAGGCAAAACTTGAGATTTAAGGGAAAAGCTCTCCTTCGAAGAAGGAGAGCCAAATCGAAACGATTAGTCTGGGCACTTATAAACCTGACCATTCATCTCACTATCCGTAGGTACGAAACTGGAAAGTAGCCCTTGAGTTGGGCTGCTCACCCCATAAATCACGTTCCCCCCCATCGCGGCAGCGTGATTTCGCAGGGCATTTGCAGCCCCCCGCATCGAGCCACCCTCATCACCGTTTTGCCCAGAGAGCCAGTTGCTTTGTTTCCCCGTCGCGGTACCTAACAACTGGCATTCAGTACCTGGTTTCTCCTGCACGAAGCGTACCGCCTCCCCTCCTGCGGTCAAATCACTGCTCGAACTGCATCCTGCCAGCAGTAGCGAAGCCCCAATTATCACTGCAAAATATTTCACCTGCATGTTGCTCCCCATAATCATTTAGTTGGGCACACTAGCCTCACATCTACAACTTATACTAAAAAGATGATCAAATTGAAATTATTAATCTATCGTAAAGAGCGGTGTGTGCCTTCCGGACACCTGTCGCAGTGTATGGCAGCCATCTGAGCATAAAGATAGGCGATATCGCTTGATACCTGGCATACTTTTCGTGCTATAACCCACTGTAAAACATATTATTTCTCTAAAAACTGGCATTTTGAATTTTTTCCAAAACACCAAATATTAAGAACTCACATAATCTTTGTTTTTTAATGTTCATGACAAAAATATTTTATTCTTTCTTGAGCGAATAAAGATACATCAATAAAATGATACAAACAAAATAAAACCACCTCATCAATAATAAATCAAAGCATTGTATTCTATGAACAAATAAATTCGATAAATTTCACACTCTCACGTAGTAAAAGTCACATCAAATTCATTACGTGACCTCACCCATTGTGCATTACTTTCGTTGCGCTGTGGAACACTCGCCAACGCGAAGGTCCACTGCAGGCAAAGGGAAATAAGTGTGTGTTGTATCAGTATGCTTAAAACTCCTGCGCTTTTAGAAGTTAACTGGTTTTTAAAACTATCATCTAGAAATGAAATAAGGAATTTTCAAATGAATAAACGTATTATCGCAGCACTGATCGCCGCAAGCGGCCTTGTAGCATTCAATGCTAGCGCTAACGATGGCACCATTAACTTTATCGGTGACATTACTGATGGCGCATGTACTGTCGATGTACAAAATACTGGTTCTTCTACCGGTCAGGTTACTCTCGGCTCTGTACCAAAATCTGCATTCTCTGGCGTCGGTTCCACTGCAGGTAACGGTTCTGGTCTGGCTGCGATCACTATCTCCCTGTCAGGTTGCCCGACTACCAAAACCGACGCTTATGTGACTTTTGACGGCGACTATTACAATGGGCTGAATGACTACCTGAAACTGACCGGTTATGGTAACACTGGTGTTGCAAAAGGTGTTGCCATCCAGCTGATGGATTCCAACAACAATCACCTGAAACTGGGTGAGAAATCTGCTGCAATTCCGCTGACAGCTGGCGCCGCAGATGTTGCATTTAAAGCAACTTATGCACAAGTTGAAAGCACCGTTGACGCTGGTACTGCAAATGGCGTTGCGACCCTGCTGGTAACTTACTAATTATCAATGCCTCTCATTTATATGAGAGGCATTTTTATATATGGTGCATTATGCGAATCTTAAATTCATTGCTATCCATTATACTCCTTTTTTCTACCTCTCTCGCCTGCTACGCAGGAGTACAGGTCGGAACGACTCGTATAATTTATGCAGAAGGTAAAAAGGAGGCGAGCGTATCCCTTGATAACCTGGACAGTACTCCTTATCTAATTAAGTCGTGGATTGAAAATAATAATAATGCTGGGACTCACTTTTTAGTTACTCCCCCACTCTTCCGTCTGGAAGGTAAACAAAAAAATGTTGTCAGGATCTTTAAGCTTGATGGCGTTTTGCCTGCCGATCGTGAGTCACTTTTCTTTTTTAATACGACGTCAATCCCAGCCAGTACGACAGATGCCGATCGTAATACGTTGCAAATTGCAGTTCGTACCAGACTTAAGCTCATTTTCCGCCCGAAAGGACTAAGCGATGACGTGCCAGTAAACCATGCTAAAGAATTATCATGGTCAAAAAATGGCAATCAGATTATCGTCAAAAACCCGTCAGCTTTTTACATTAATTTCATGTTTATCAAGGTGAATGGTCAATCAATAGTCATGAAAGATAAAAACTTCGTTGCACCATTCTCCTCAGCAAGTTACTCATTGCCTGCAGGTAGCGGTGGGAAAGTAGAATGGAAAATCATCAATGACATGGGTGGCCAAAGCGACCTTTATCAAAGCAGTTTCTAGTTGAGCTTGATGCATAAAATATAATTATATAAAACCCAAGGACGAGGTAATGATTAAAAAATTCAAATTATCTCCATGCTGTTTAGCTCTTATAAGTATCGGCGTGTTAGCCATATCTTCTGAGCTACATGCAAGAGAATTTTTTAACCCAGCATTTCTTACCGATCTAAACGGTTCAGACGTGAGTCCGGACCTTTCGGCTTTTGAAGTGGCAAATTCTCAGGCCCCTGGGAAATACCGGGTTGACATTATCATCAATGGTACCGTCGTCGATACCAAAGATGTTGATTTCTTTTCTACGGCAGAACAAAAAGCAAGCTATCTTAACGAGGCGGGAGAAGAGCTTAAACTATACCCATGCTTATCAACAGAGGAATTAAGTGGTTATGGTATTAAGGTAAAAGCAATCTCTTCATTAAAAACAAACGCTAATGGTTGCGTCATTATCAGTTCCATTCCAGAAGCCTCTGTTGATTTTAACTTTAACTTACAGAAGCTTGAGTTAAGTGTTCCGCAGGCCGCAGTATCCTCAACGGTTCGTGGGTATGTTTCACCTGATGAATTTGACAATGGTATTAACGCGTTCTATTTAAATTATAGATATAATGGAACCAGTAGCTATGCACGGGATAACGGATTATCAGATCAAGAGAACCATAGTGTCAACTTACTACCAGGCTTAAATATCGGACCATGGCGTATTAAAAAC